>NZ_JBEXYD010000041.1:0-69550 GCF_040630735.1 Kitasatospora sp. NPDC005748 | reverse complement strand
CGACTGGCTCCACACCTACAATCACCACCGCGGACACACCGCACTCGCAGGCAAGCCACCCGCCAGCCGCATCCCCAACCTCACGGGACAGAACAGCTAGGGCACCCAACAGGAGACGCAGCGCGGTCTCGGGCAGTCGTGGTTGGAGGTGGGCGCCGAGGTAGCCGCCCAGCAGGCCGCCGAGTCCGCAGGACAGGCCGAGCAGCCAGTCGGGGGCGATGTCGCCGGTGGTGGTCAGCGCCAGCAGCGCGTAGGTGCCGGCACCCACCAGCGAGGTGACGAACGTCGAGGCCAGTGCGGCGGGTGCCACCGTGGCCACGGGGATGCCACGACCGACCAGGATCGGGCCGAGGATGGAGCCGCCACCGATGCCGTAGATTCCGCCGATGACGCCGACGGCCAGGGCGAGCGCGGTAGTGATGCGGGCCGTCGGCGCAGCGGCGGTGCGGGGGCCGGCCGGGTGCAGGGTGCGGGCGCACAGCCACACACCGAGCGGCAGGAGCAGGGCGGCGACCAGGAGCTTGAAGACGCGGGGGCCGGGGACGGCGAAGACCCGGATGAGGGCGCCGGTGACGACGCCGGGCACGGTGCCCGCGATCAGCAGCCGGGTGAGCGGCCCGTTCAGGGCTCCAGCCCGGCGGTAGCGCAGCAAGGCACCAGGCCCGGCCACCACGTTGAACAGCAGGTTCGTGGGCGTCACCGCCGGACTCGGCACACTGAGCACGCTGACCTGGACCGGGAGCAGGAAGACTGCCCCGGACACTCCCACCGGCGCGGTCACCGTCGATATCAGCAGCCCGGCCGAGAAGCCGAGCAGACCCTCCAACCAGTCCACCCCAGGCCCCCTCGAAGCTTCGTCGGGCCAGTATCCGGCGAGCCCCCCGCGACCCCGGTCAGCGTCCACGGACCGGACGGTCAAGCCCGGCGAGATGCCCGAGCCGCCGTCAAACTCCGATGAGACTCGTCAAACTTCGCTGAGACGGGTCACCGGCAACCGAGGATGTCCCACCTTGTCTCAGGTCTGATCGCAGAACGCCGCCACCTGGGGATATGGGCTGGACTGTCCTAGCGAATCCGGGCGGGCTGGGACGGTGCCCGCGGGTGATGGCCCGGACTGTGCGTCTCGGGTCGGGCGGGCACCGGCAGCAGCGTACCGGGCACGGCGGCCTCCGCAGGAGAATCCCAGGCTTCTGGGGCCCGGGGCCCGGCTACTCGTCATACTCCGGCTGACCGGCCAGGTGGGAGGCCAGACCTGGCCCCCAGACCCCGCGTCCTCGGGAATGGATCACGCCATTCCGCTGCTGTTCTGCATGGATCGCCATCGAGCAAGCGGTCCTACGCCATCCGGCTGCACACAGCAGTCCGCCCCGTCGGCCGCTTCCAGGTACCACTCCAGGGCCTGCTCGGGCCTCCCGGCTTCCCGAAGGAAACCGGCCAGCTCCCGCACGGCCCTCCGGCCGTACGCCTTCACGCGCTGCCGAAGCCAGCCGACGGCAGCCTCCAGGCCCCGGTACTTCCACAGCAGCCACGCCGCCTCCCAGTGCGCGTGCCGTTCCCCCGCACCGGCAGCCTGCGTGAACGCGGCGACGGCGCTGTCCACCAGCTCCCCAACTGCCCCGGCCCGCCGCCGACCGACCGACCCGCGAGCTGTCCGGTTGCCGTCAGAAGCCGAGGTCAGCGCGGCCTGGACAGGCTTTGCCAGTTCTTCCGCCAGTCCCTTCGCCACCTGCGCCGACGCATGCAGTTCCTGCGGTACGACGTTGACGTCAGCCACCGTGATCTCCCCCAGAGTCCACACCGATGCGGTATCGGTGTGTCGCCCCGTCCTGGCGCCGGTGAGGGGATGCGGTCGGCGACGATCGGCCGGTCGGCGTCGAGCCGTTGGTCCTCCCCGCGCAGGCAGGGGGCCGCCCTGGGCACCGCGGCGCCCAGGGCGGCCCCGTGCGCTGTGTCGGCGCGCAGCGTCGATAGCGCAGTCCAGGCGGCAGCAGGATGGTCCAGCGCATCCGTTCGCCGACTACGGGGTACGGGGGCGGAGTACGCCGTGACCAACCAGGCCCGGACCGGCGGGCCGCGACGCCTGCCCGGTTTCCGCCCGTACCCGGCCCTCCGGCAGGGCAGGTCCCGCCACCCGACCTCGCTGTGGTGGCGTAAGCCTAGGTGGCCCGGCCTGAATCGTCGGTCAGAGCAGCCGCGGTCAGGGTGAGGTGCTGGACCAGGACCGCGGCTGCGGTGTCGGCGTCGCGGGCCAGTACCGCCGCCTCCAGCCTGCGGTGTTCTTTGGCGCCGTCCCGGTCGGGGTTGCGGTGCGCCGACCAACGGCGGGCCAGCTCACTGGCGGTCCACAACCGGTCGAAGGTCTCCAGCAGCGCGCGGTTGCCACACCCCTCCAGCAACGTGCGGTGAAAGACGCGGTGAGCCTCGGCCCAGGTGCCGGTGTAGTACTCGCCCTCCTCCGGCACGTACGCCGGAGTGCGCACCAGACGATGGTGGGCGGCCCGCACGCGGGCCTCCCAGTCGAGGTCGCCGCGCTCGATGGACATGCGCAGGACGACCGGTTCGACGGTTCGACGGGCTTCCGCGATCTCCTGCCAGCGCTGGTCGGAGAAGGACGGGACCGCGAAACCGCGGTTGGGCAGCCGGTCGGCGAGCCCCTCGCCGACCACCCGCACGAGCGCCTCGCGCACCACGGCCAGGCTCACGCCCTGCTCCCTGGCAAGATCCTGCGGCTTGAGAGGGGTGCCTGGGGAGTAGTCCCCGCGCATGATCGCGTCCCGCAGGTGTGCGTAGACCTGCTCGGAAAGCATCTGTTTCACCGGCGGGGTCGAGGAGTGCACTGTCTGCGTCATGAGCCCATCCTAGACTGATCCCGTAGATAATCGATTATCCGTGTTACTGTCGATTCACTAGCTGATGAGGACGCCCGTCCGGTAAGGAACGACCACTGTGTTTGCCAACGATCCCTTCGCCCGCCTCCCTGAGGCGGCCTCGTTCACCGTCACCAGCACCACCGTCGCCGACGGCGCCGCGTGGCCGCCCGAGCAGCACTCCTCCGGCTTGCCCGGCGGGAAGGACACCTCCCCGCAGCTGTCCTGGAGCGGTGCCCCGAACGGCACGAAGAGCTATGCCGCCACCGTCTACGACCCCGACGCCCCCACCGGGTCCGGGTTCTGGCACTGGGCGGTCGCCGACATCCCCGCCACGGTCACCGACCTGCCCGAGGGCGCCGGCGACGACACCGGCTCGGGCCTGCCCGAGGGCGCCGGCGACGACACCGGCTCGGGCCTGCCCGAGGGCGCCTACCAGGTGCCCAACGACACCCGCGCGGCCCGCTACATCGGCGCCGCCCCGCCGGCCGGCCACGGCCCGCACCGGTACTTCGTCGTGGTGCACGCCCTCGACATCCCCACGGCAGGCGTCCCGGCCGACGCCACCCCGGCCGTCCTCGGCTTCACCATCGCCGGCCACACCCTCGGACGCGCAGTGCTGATCGCCACTGCCGAAACACCCGCCTGACAGCGCTACCCGACTCCCGGAGACACCACCGCCATGCACCTCGACGCCTTTCCCCACTCCGCCCGTACCGGCGCCGGCCCGATGGACCTGAACGCCGTCCGCGACGTCAGCCGCGCCGTCAGCGCCGCCCACCTGTTCATCTACCTTGCCCCCGAGACCGCCGAGGAGGCGGCCGAGCTCGGCGTGACCGACCGCGGGCCGGCGTATCTGGCCTTCCGATCGGCCGCGATGGGCGCGGTTCCGTGGCAAGTCACGCTCGCGGCCTTCTACAACTTCAGCCCGCGGTCAGTGCGGGCCATGGCGGGCGTGTGGGACGCCGCGCCGCCGGAGCGGTGGCAAGCCGCCCGGCTCCTGGCCGCCAGCCGGGCGATGCGGCGCGCCAACGTACATCTCACGGACGACCACCTTGCCGAGGCACGCCTGCTGATCGACGCGGTCGTCACCCGCGCCGACTATGCCGGCAAGGTACTGGCCGCCGCGAACGCGTCGGTCCCGCTTCCATCCGATTCCCTTGTCGCACTGTGGCAGCGGATCACGGTGGCACGCGAGTGGCGCGGCGACGCCCATCTCGTCGTACTCGCCGACAACGGCCTCGGACCGTGCGACTGCCTCGTCCTGCACACCGCAACCGGCGGCCTCCCCGCAGCTCTCGCCCGAGCGACCCGCCAGTGGGACGACGAGGAGTGGAGCGCGGCGACGGCCCGCCTCGTCGCGCGCGGCTGGCTCGACTCCCACGGCGTTGTCACCGACACCGGCAGTGCGGCACGCGAGCGCATCGAAGTGGAGACCGACGAGCACTGCGCCGCGCTATGGGCACCGATCGGCAACACAGGCGCCCGCCGCTTCGCCTCCCTCATCGCGCCGATCACGAACGCGTTCACCGCAGCCGGGACATTCCAGACCGTTCCCGGCCAGTCTGATCTCGCATAAACGGTCCTTCGCACGAGCAACGCGAATCATCACTCACGGTGTAACTCCCGACCGAGGAAGTAGCACCTGATGACAGACGTGACCGTCTCGGCCGAGGCCGTGGAGGCTATGCGGCCGTCGGCGTTGCGGCCGGATGCTTTGGACGGCCAGTTGATCGTGCAGTTGGTCGCCCGTGGCCGCGCGAGCGGGCTGCAGCTCACCGGCGTCGGCGGCCTGCTCCGGCAGCTCACACCGCGCGGGAGGCCCAGACGCGAACGCGTACGACGACCGAATTCCTCGGCGCTCTTTGCGCCGCCCTCGTCCTCGCCGCCGGCTCCGCCACCTCACCTGGTCGTCGGTCTGCGCGACAGGGGCCGGGGGTGAGCAGGACGGTGCCGTTGCGGCGCGGCCGGGCGGCGAGTCGGTCGAGGGCCCGAGGTGCCAGGCCGGTGGGGGCCGCGGCGAGGACGACGGGGCAGGCGGCGGCACCGAGGTCCGGTTCGTACGCCCCGAACTGCGCGCTGAGGTCGAGTTCCTCGAACTCACCCCGGCCGGCCGACTACGCCATCCCGTTTGGCGAGGCCTGCGCGAGTAGCACCCGACGCGCCTCCAGTAGGCGGGGGCGGCCCCGTCCGCGTCGACGGGGAACACCCGGTCCACGCCGGTGATCTCCAGGACCCGGGCGGCCGAACGCGAAGGGCGGGCGAGTCGGACCGCGATGCCCCGGCGGTCGGCCTCCGTGCGGGCGAGCAGCGTGTTGAGGCCCGCGGAGTCCGTGAACGTGACAGCACCGAGGTCGACCACGAGCGTCGACGGAGCCGGCTGGAGCGCGATGGCCGGCGTGTGTGGCAGGGACACCTGGTCGACATCGAGCTGCCGTGCGCCCACATCGCCACCGAGGAAGCCGGCCTCGCCCTGCGGCGGCCTCGACCGGTGTGCCGTGCTACTTGTCGAGGACGCCGACCGCGTGGGCGATGACGAGCAGCGAGGTCATGAGTGCGGCGATGCTCTCGATGGCCATCAGCGCCTTGGCCCGGGGGGACAGCGGCATGGTGTCGGTGGGGCTGAAGGCGGTGGAGTTGGTGACCGAGACGTACAGGTAGTCCATCAGGGTGGGAACCCAGTCGCTGGTGCGGGACGAGCCGTCGGCGACCTCCTCGACGGCGTCGTCGTTCTCGTCCTGGGAGAAGCGGAAGTCCGCCAGCGGCAGTTCGGAGCGCTCGGCCTGAGTGCGCGCCACCGGTCCGCCGCGGTCGAGTTCCCAGAACGCCAGGCCGAAGACGATGATGCCGGTGGCCCAGACCTGGAGCGCGGCGAGCAGTAGGGGGCCGCCCTCCTGGGCCTTGTCGGTGACCATGGCGTGCACCAGCAGGCCGAGCGAGATCAGGTTGCTGATGCCGATCAGGGCGACCAGGGCCAGCGACACGATCCGGGAGAGGCGGTTCTGCCGGGTCATCCGGCGCGGGTTGACCGCGATCAGCGGGATCAACAGCAGCAGTTCCAGGCCCGGCAGGACGAAGCGCGGGACGAACAGCAGCTGCTCCGGCAGGACGAGGTAGAGCAGCACGGCCGCCAGGGTGGCGAGCACCGCGGGCAGCCGGGCCTCGCCGCGGCGGTCGTGGCGCGGGAAGCGCTGCAGCGCCTTCGCCCGGTGGCCGGGCGTCTTCCTGCCTGAGTCCATGGAACGTCTCCCGTGTGCGGCGTTGCTGTCACCAGCGGGTTCCCCGCCGTACGGGGTTCACGCTCCCGAGGGGCCGGTAAGGCACAGCGAACCGGTACATCCCGGAGGAGCGCCGAGGTGGACGCCGCCCAGGTGGATGGCGGAGCGTCGGCGGATCTCGTGCAGGGGCGCTCGGACAGCTTCCTTCGGCTGAGCCAGTCCCTCTCGCGGACCGGGCCACGCAGGCGCCGAGGTGAGGTGCCCCCGCCTGCGGCCCGTCAGCTCCGGCGCAGCGCGCGACGCGGTGCTTCACCGGCCACGCGACGTCGGCCGGGTTCGCTCCCGCTCGCACATGACCTCGACCAGCCGGGCGCCCCCGCCACATCCGTGGACGTGGCGGGGGCGGCTGAAGGCGTGGTCCGGGTCAGAGGGTGTCGCGGTAACCACCGGAGGCGGTCCCGCGCTTCTCGATGAAGTGCTTGAACCGCTTGAGGTCGCCCTTGACCTGCCGGTCGAGCATGCCGGTCATGTCGGCGGCCTTCTCGGCCATGCCGCCGGGCTGGAAGTCCATCTCCATCATCACCCGGGTATGGGTCGCGTCGATCGGCTCGAAGCGCACCATGCCCGTCTGCCGCACGTCACCACTGGTGGTACGCCACGCCACGTGGTCGTCCGGGACCTGGTCGACGATCTCGGTGTCGAACTCCCGGGACACACCGGCGATCTTCGTCTTCCAGTGGTTGTGCCGCTCGTCGAGCTGGGTGATCTCCTCGACACCCTCCATGAACATCGGGAACTGCTCGAACTGCGTCCACTGGTTGTACGCCGTGCTGACCGGGACGTCGACGTCGATCTGCTCCTGCACCTTGCTCACCGCTGCTCACTCGCCTTCGCATCGCTTTCACGGTCGGGCAAGCACCTGCCCCGACCGCCGGCCGGTATGCCCGGCCCCTACCGATTCCGTCCCATCCCGGGCGAACCGGTAACCGCCGCCACCCATCCGAGTACGAACGCCTACGGCCGCGGTGCGCCTTACGGCGGTGCCGCGGCCCGGGGCGCCGGATGACGCGCCGTCCTGGAGCCCGGTCGACCCTACGGTTGGGCGGGTCCGCTCTTCTCGCCCTCACCCGCGGGTTCTCACCGCGCGGCGCAGGCGTGGGTGGGCCGTGTTCAGGTCCTCGGCGCCCTGGCCTTCCTGGTGGCCGAAGCCACCACCGCTCCCGCAGGATCCGGTCAGCCAACGATCGACCTGGTCCCCACGAGATCCGCCACCTGGTGACCGCACTGATCCTCGATCAGCGGCGCTCTCCACTGGTCGATCGGGCGGCCGGACGCACCACGGACGAGCCCGCCACAGCCAGTACCGGCGCAGACTCGCCACCTGATCTCGAAGTGCGGCCGGAGTACCTGCAGCGGTGGTTCCCCGCCGCCCCTGTGCCCCGGGAGGGCCCGCCGCCGTGCGAAGGAGCGGGCCCAGAGGCTGGTCAGCCCTTGCGCGGGTAGGCGACCAGGCCGCCCTCCGAGACCGACGGGACCTTGAAGACGCCCACCCCGGCCAGGTCGGCCACCGGGACGCCGTCCACACCGTCCAGCGCCTGCGCGGTCCCGGTGGCCAGCGACAGCTGGACGGGCGCCTTGGAGCCGCCGATGCCGCCGTCCTTGGTGAGCGAGGTGCCGTAGGCCGTTCCGTCGTCGGTGACGGCGGTGAAGGTCAGCGGCTTGCTGCTCTTCGTCTCCTCGAAGCAGTAGCCCTTCTTCGCGGTGAGGTCGAAGGCCAGGTGCTCGGAGACCAGGTAGCGGCCGTTCGGCGAGAGCGCCGAGGCGGGGGCCCCTCCGGTGCCGATCAGCGGCTTGTCACACAGCACCGACGCCTTGACCTGGCCGC
Source organism: Kitasatospora sp. NPDC005748 (assembly GCF_040630735.1). Lineage (NCBI taxonomy): Bacteria > Bacillati > Actinomycetota > Actinomycetes > Kitasatosporales > Streptomycetaceae > Kitasatospora > Kitasatospora sp. NPDC005748. The sequence goes on along the minus strand of NZ_JBEXYD010000041.1, from coordinate 61,580 downwards.
TCTCGCCGTCCAGGACGGCCCACACGTTGTGGCTGCCCTGGTCCTTCTCCTGCCAGCGGGCCAGCAGTTGGCCGCCGGCCACCGGCCAGACCGCCGCCTGGGCCGGATCCGCCTCGGGCGGTGCCACCGTGGTGTTGTCCCAGCCCGCCGGCGACCAGAACCTGGTCGCGTCCAGGCTGTTGCTGACCACCGGGCCCTTGCCGGTCATCGCCACGACCGGGCCGTTGCACTGAAGGCAACCCGTGGGCGCGGTGAGCGATTTGGGCTCGACGGTCTGCTGCGCGCCGGTGGCCGCGTCGACCACCGTGACCTTGTCGGTCACCGAGTCCAGCAGCAGCTTGCCGCCACCGCCGTCGAGCACCTCGTGCCGGCCACCGCTCGGCATCGGGATCTCCAGGTGCTGGGCGGGGACGGCGTCCTGGCCCGAACCTTCGGCGGCGAAGACGTCGATCGAGTAGATCTGCTGGGCCTTGGTCAGCGCGTCCCCGCCGGACTTGCCGGTGGACCAGAGCACCGCGAACTCCTTGCCCCCGGCGGACACCACCATCAGCTTGGGCGCGTACGCCTCGCCGAGGCCCTTGACCGGCTTGCTCACCCACCGGACCTTCCCGGTGCCGGCCTCCCGCGCGGTGAGCACATACGTCTGGTCCGTGCCGGACAGCGTGACCACCAGCCCGGCCTTCGGCAACACCGCGTAGCTCACAGCCTGCTGGGCCGTCAGCTGCCAGCGCGCGGTGTTCCCGTACGCCGCCGGGACCCTCATCGCGAGGGTGGGGGCATCCGACGGAGCCGACGGAGCACCGTTCCCGGCCGGCGTCGTCGAGGCCGCTCCCGCAGCCGCCCCCGCACTCGCGCCGTCACCAGTCCCACCACTTCCGCCGCTCCCGCACGCCGTGAGCACCCCCGCCGCCAGTAGAACGCCCGCCACCCTGGTGATCCGCACCCGAAAACCTCCTCCCCCGAAGGGGAACGCGGACCAGCGCGCTCCCCCGGTCATGCCGTTCTGGTCGCGACACGGTACCAACGCGGCGGACCTTCGTGCCCGGTTTTCCCGCCGCTCCTGTGACAGTCCGTCAACGAAGCGGCCCCGTACTCCGCGGCCGTCCCGGGGCCCGGCGGGTCGCCGCCGCGCCGCACCCGGGTCGCAGCCCGGAGGCTGCGCGGGAGGGGTGCGGTGCGGGGTCGGGTGCGGTGCCGCCGGGGCAGCACCGCACTGGCTATCCGGACGAGGGGAACGGGAGCCGAGGGCGGTCCTCACCGCGGACCCGGCCCCGGGACAGCGACCGCGGTGATGTGGCGATCACCTCGCAGGCGCACACCATCCGGTCGAAGGCCAGGCAGGTGCCACGTCCGGATCCGGGCCGCCGCCCCGTCCTCCTCGTCAAGGCGGGGGCCAATCCCCCGGGAGTCGGTACGAAGGGGGACCGCGCTGCCCGTCGGTCTACCGGCAGAGGGCCGCGTCCACGTCGGCGGCGATGCGCGGCTTGGCCTCGACGGCGGGCACGGTGGTGACCGCGATGTTGGCGGCGCGGCCGTCCTCGGTGACGCCACCGCGGGTCACATAGCCGGGAAGGGTGCCGCCGTGGCCCCAGTAGACGCCGCCGCACGTCAGCTGGAAGCTGGCCAGACCCAGCCCGTAGCGGGCCCCCTGGCCGAGGTACTCGTCCACCGGGACGGTCGTGCGCATCTGCGCGAGCAGCTCCGGGGCGAGCAGGCCGCCGCCGATCAGCGTCGTGTAGAACCGGTTCAGATCGGTGTTGGTGGAGACCAGCGCCCCCGCGGCCCAGCCCCAGGACATGTCCTGCCGCGTCACGTCGGTGAGCGGGCCGTCCGGCGTCAGCCGGTCGTAGCCCTCGGGGTGCGCCTCGTGCACCGTGGTGTCCCCGGGGACCGGGAAGTAGGTGTGCCGCAGACCGATCCGGTCGATGACGCGGTGGGTGATCTCCTCACCCACCGGCCGGCCTGTGATCTTCTGGATGATCATCCCGGCGACCAGGTACCCGGTGTTGCTGTACTTCCAGCCGTCGCCGGGAGTGAAGTCGGACTTGTGGGCGAGCGCGAGGTCGAGGAGGTCGCGGGGCTCGTGGTAGCGGTCCAGCCGGTCGCCCTCCAGGTATTCCGTGTAGTTGGGCAGACCCGAGGTGTGCTGGAGGAGCTGACGGACGGTGATGTTCCGTCCGTCGATGCCGTCCCCGCGCAGCAGGCTGGGCAGGTAGGTGTCGACGAAGGCGTCGAGCCCCACCCTGCCCTCGCCGACCAATTGCAGCACGACCACCGAGGTGAAGGCCTTGGTGTTGCTGCCGACCCGCACCTGGCCGTCCACCGGCACCTTCGCCCCGGTGGTCAGGTCACCGACTCCGGCCGTGTACCGGCGGGTCCGGCCGTCCCGGCCGGTGACGGTGGCCAGCGCGGCCGGCGCCTTGAAGTCCCTCACCAGGGCCTCCAACCCCTGCTGGACGCCGTCCGGCCGACGCGAGCCGGACGCGGCGTCACCGACGGTCGCCGAGTCGGCGGCGAAGGTGGCGGAAGCCCCGGAGCCCGGAGACGCCGTGGCGGCCGGGGACGCCGTGGCGGAGGCCGGCACGCCGATCGCCAGCGTGCCGAGCGTCAGTGCGCCGGCGATGACGGCCACCGCTGTCCGGGCCCGCCCGCCGAGTCGGAGACGGAGGCGGAACCGGGGCGACACACACTCGTTCACGAAGGAACTCCTGTCGATGGAGGGTTCCCGGGGCCTCCCGGGTGACTTCCAGCGAACCACCCACCGCCCATGAGGGTCGTCCGCGCACAGGACGAGACCACCCCCTCGCCCCTGCACCCCCGGGATGACACATCCAGGACCCCGGTCCCACCCACCCGTCATCCCGGAGCCCCACGCTCGCGCCCCGAGCGGCTTCCGCTTCCCTCTGCTCCCCCATCGTTGCGGTGGACCGCTTCGTCGCAGCGCTAGGTGCTGTGACCGGGATGGTCCACCGTGATCGGAAGGCGGCTCGCGGGGTGAGCGCACGCGCCATGGCTGGTATTACTGGGGCATGCAGGAAGAGGCGGCACGCTCCGCGATCGACACGTTCATCTCCGCGTTCAACACCTCGGACGACAGCTATGTGACTGCCCTGCTCTCCCGGGCCCTGACCTCAGACGTGGTCTTCTGGGGACCGCTGGGTCGCAGCGAAGGAATCGCGGCAGTCGAGCGGTTCGTGCTGGACATCCGACGCCACCCGGCGGGGAGCGGCACGATGGTGCGCTGCTCAGCGGTGGACATGCCTGACGAGTGGGCCCGGTACCAGTGGGTCTTCACCACGCCGGATGGAGGCCCCCGTCTGGCGGGAACGGACGTCGTCCATCTACGGCGGGGCCTCATCGACCAGTTCATCGTCTTTGCGGGGGAGATCGAGCCGTCCGCCTCCTGAGTCGTCCTTCTGTCGCTGTCACCCCGGGACGCCGGGGGCTGCGGTTCGCGGTCGCTCAGGCCGCGGTGCTGAGGGGGCGTCCGCCCCGGCGGATGCCCTTCTCAGTGCGGACACGCGCACGCTCGCGGCGCCGGGCGGCGAGGACGTCGGGGTGGCGGGCGCTGCTGTTGCGCCAGCGCAGGTAGGCGTGCAGTGCCCGGGGCTGGGCGGTGTGGTTGGGGTGATGGGAGCCGGCGATGGTGAACTGCCGCAGCGGCCCGAAGTGGGTCTCGATCGGGTCCGCCCAGGAGGCGTAGGTCGGTGTGAAGCACAGCTCGACACGGTGCTTCCTGGCCCAGTGGCGGATCTTCTGGCCTGTGTGCGCGGGCAGGTTGTCCAGGATGACGTAGATCGGGGCGCCGTCGGGTCGGGCCGCGCGGATCGACTTCAGCACGGTCAGGGTGTTCGCGCGCCCTTCCTGCGGCGGTTGACGCCCCAGAGGGTGTCGTCGCCGACGGAGTAGCAGCCGTGGAAGTACCGGACGCCGTGGTGCCCCGAACCCCTGGCCGTCGGCCGCGCGCCGTGAGACCGTCCGCAGGTGACCGACACCGCTGCTGGGGCAATGACCTCGGAACGCCCGGACGACCGCGTTGCGTCCGCGCTCCGCTTCTCGACGGAACTCGTCGCATGGGTGGCCACCCCCTGGGCGCTGGCCGACTACTCGTGGCTGCTTGCCACCCTCTCCGTCCTGGCCCTGATCGGCCTTCCGACGTTGTTCTCCACCCCGGGGGACAGAGCCAACGTGGTCGTCGCGGTGCCGGGTTGGGCCACGATCCTGCTGGTACTGCTCCAGCTCGCGGCGGCGGTGGTCTCCTCGTGGCTGGCCTGGCCCGCCTGGGTGGCGGCCTTCGTGACCGTACTGGCCGCCGCCACCCTCTTCACGGAGCGTCGACGCTGGCGGTGGCTGGTCTCCGCGCACCGACGCGCAGGCTGAGGCCGCCCTTTGCCCGCTGCGGAGTTGACCCGGCCCGGGTCCGTCGCGGGGTCCGCGACATCCGCGTCGACGCCCCGCTCCCCCGGCCAGCGTGCCGAAACCCTCCGGCCCGGCCCCGGGCGGTCCCAGGTGCGAAGAACGGCAAGCCAGCTCCCCGCCATGACGTCGGCGAGACCAATGAGAGCGAACCCACGCCCAAGCGCGCCTGGCCCGCTCGAGGTCGAAGGTCAAGCTGGGATCGCCTCTCAGCACTGCCCATGGTCCGGTCCAGAACGGCGGTCGGGCTGCCGCCCCCGCGCCGCCGGCGGCACACTCCACGTCACGTCAACGCCACAGCCAGGCGAGCCAGTTCGCGGTTCGACCGCTGACCTCCCCCTGATGGCCGCACTCGACCTGTTCGAGCGGCGGTGGAGCCTGCACATCCTCTGGGAGCTGAGCGGCGGCCCCGTGCGGGCACGGCGCAAGGCGCTGGAGAGACAGGGCGTTGTCCCGGGGCAGCCACGGCGCGGCGGCGAAACCGTCCGCTTCGGACATACCTCGCCACCGATACCCCGTCATCCCACGACCCCGTTCCCACCCGGCCGGGATCACCTGGGCCGCCCGCGCCGAACAAAGGCGGATGCGCGGCGCGTTCGGGGGTAGCCGGGGTTGTACCGGCCCAGCCGCACCTGCGGAGGACTCGGCCGTACATCGAACGCCGACGGGCGGGCCACGCACCCGGCCCTCGCCGACGAAAGGGGACAGCTGTGAAGAACCCGGCACAGGAGACCGTCGCGCACGCCGCCGAGGCGGTTCGCGACACGTTCACCAAAACCGCCCGGACCATGCGTGACCACGCCCCGAAGGATGTCCTGGACCGCGCCGGAAACCTGGCGGCCCAGGCCCGGGGCACGGCGGCGCATGCCGGGCGTGTCGCGGCGGACCACACCCCGGCGCAGGTCCGCTCGAAGGCGGGCCGGGCCGTGGGCGCCGCCCGCGCCAACCGGTCGCCGCTGCTGGCAGCCGCCGCGGCAGCCGTCCTCGCGGTGGTCCTGCTCCGCAGCCTGCTCGGACGGCGCCGGTGAAGGCCGCCAAGATCGCCTACAGGCCGGTCGGCCTGCTGCTGGGCGCATCAGCAGGCCTCCTGGCCGGCGCCCTCTTCAAGCAGACCTGGAAGGTCCTGGGCCACGACGACGACGCGCCGAACGCGACCGACGAGCACCGCACCTGGCTGGAGATACTCGTCGCGGCCGCCCTCCAGGGCGCGATCTTCGGCACCGTGAAGGCGGCCGTCGAACGGGGAGGCGCGGCCGCCACCCACCGCCTGACGGGCACCTGGCCCGCCTGAACCACGGCACTTTCGAACTGAAACAGCGCCCCCGGCTCTGGTTCGCGCCGAGCCCTACGACCCCCGGCGGTCGCCCCGTTCACGCCCGGGCCGGGGGCCGGGCATGAACGGGGCCTCGACCCCACCGGCCGGACACCGGGCCAACCCGATTCCACTGGTTCCACTGGTTCCACTGGTTCCACCAGGGAGGGAAGCTCAAGCGGGGTCGTCGAGCACGAGCCGGCACCGGCCGTCCTGCGCTTGCTGCCCCGCGGGACGGCTCGCGGCGTGTCGTCCGCGCGGTCGGAAGCCCTCGTCCACCTGACGGCTCACCGCCGACGCCCGGGCCTGGCCCTCCGGCCCCGCCCCTGAGCCTGCTGTTCGTTCCGGGCGATGGCCCCGAGGACGGCGCAGGCGTGGGCGCGTGGCCCTGGGTGTCCAGCCAGGGGAGGCGGCGGTCGGAGCAGTCGAGGCCGGCCTTGCTCGGTCATCTCCAGTAGCCGAACCTCAGCCGGTCGCCCGGCTCCCGGCGCCACGGCACCCCGATCGCCGGTCGAACCAGGGTTGGTCCACCCGGTGGTGGGAAGGTGCTCGGTGGTCGGCCGGTACGGTCGGCCACGAGGTGCAGGCAGGTGAACGATGATGACCTATCCCACCAACCCGACGGGCAGCGGTGCGGTGCAGAAACCCGCGACCACGGCCCCCACGCCTCCCGGCGACTACGCGGCCGCAGCAGCCGAGCCCTCGTCGGCGCCCGGTACCGGGCCCGGACGCCCCGGGCCGAAGCGCCCCGGTCCCGTGGCCGCGGTCCGGCAGCAGGACGCCTCGGGGCCGCCCGCCGGCAGAACGACCGTTCTGAAGGGCGCGGTGGCAAGGATCGTGGCCACCGCCGCCTGCGAGGTACCGGGTGTCCACCGGCTGGGCGGCGGACCTTCGCTCACACATGGCAATCACGGGGGCGCTGATCGGAACGACCCCGCTCGCGGGGTGGAGGTGGAGGTCGGCGAACGGCAGGCCGCCGTCGACCTCGATGTCGTGACGGAGTACGGGTTCTCCATCCCGCGCACGGTCGACGCTCTCCGGGCCGCCGTGGTCGACGCAGTGGAGCAGATGACCGGCCTGGAGGTGGTCGAGGTGAACGTCCGCGTCACCGATGTCCACCTGCCGCAGGACGACCTCCCGGCGGCGGGCGAGACACCACGGGTCATCTGACCCGGACCCTCAGGGCCGTCCGGGGGACCCACCCTTACGGCCTGTCCTGGCGCCCGGTCGACCGGTCCCGGTCGGCCCGATCACCGCAGGCCCGCTCCCGCACTCCACGGGCCGGCTTCGAGCACCGGGTGGCAGGAACGACCGGCCGCCCGGGCAGGCACGGACGGCCCCTGAACCTCCTCTCCAGCGGCAGGGCACGCGCATGGCCAAGGGGGCGACATCGTGTGGTTGTGCGGCGAGGACGTGGTCGGGGAGGCGTTCGCAGAACGTTCCCAGCGGGCGGCGGGCGGCGGGCGGCGGGCGGCGGGCGGCGGGCGGCGGGCCAGAGCCGTGGCGTGAGGGCGGGGTCGGGCCAGCCCGCCGGTGCAGAGCAGGGCAGAGCAGGAGGGTGGAGCCGGGTCGGCAGCTGGACGGTGACGTCGGCGCGGGTGGCGCCCTCAGCGCAACCTCGGCTGCACCAAGGAGTCGATCATCCGCCGCACCCCCGCTGATCACCCAGCCACGCGCCGCCCCCGCCGGTGTGGCGCAGGGGCGGTTCGGGAGGAGCTCAGACCGCCGCCCGCGCGGGGTCGTCGGCCGGGAAGCCGTGTGCCGGGTCGATCCGGTTGTCCGCGCTCAGGAAATCGCCGCTCAGAGGTGATCCGGATGCACGTCGCAGCGCGCCCACGGCGGGGTCGGAGATGGAGACCGTGAGCCGGTAGGGCGGGTCGCCGATGGTGGTGTTCGACGAGTCGATCGGTGCCACGAGCACCCGCTGGAGCGCGATGCCGTCGTACCCCGGGCTCAGCGTCTGCGCGGGGAGCGTGACCCCCGCCGATCCGCCGCTGCCCGGCGTGATGCGGGCCGCCCGGCCGACCCACGGCGGCAGGTGGGGGCCGCAGGGCTGCCGGGCGGGCCCCCGGAGACCGCCCGGAGCGAGCGCGACCGCGTCGCGCGCCCCGGGCGGCCGGTGCCGGGCGGTCCTTCAGGGGCGCGCGTCAGGCCCGGCGGCGGGAGAGCGCCACGACAGCGGCGGCGACGAGCATGGCGGCACCGGCGGCGGCCAGTACCGGCCCGGCGTACCGGGCGGACTGGAGCACCACGTCCCGGGCCGGGCCCTCCCCGTCGCGCGCGACCGCCGACCCGGCCGTGTCGGTGAAACCCGCGAAACCCGCCTTCGCCCGCTCCGCCCCGGCGCGCAGGCTGTCGGTGGCCCCGCCGAGTCCCTCCTCCACGGCGTGCCGGGCCTGGTCCGCGCCGTGGCCGACGAGTTCCCGGGCGTGCTCGGCGGTGTGGCTGACGCGCTCCCGTGCGTCGGCCACCCCGTGGCTGACCCGTTCCCTGGCCTGCTCGGTGCTTCGGAGCACGCGTTCCCGGGCCTGTTCGGCTGCATCGCGCGCCCGGGCTGCGACGTCGCTGCCGGCGTCGCGCTCCGCGCCCGTGTCGGCGAGACGGTCGCGGGCCTCCTCGGCCTGCGAACTCAGCTCCGCCATGGTGCGGGCAGACTCATTGGTGCTGTGGTCGGCGTCCATCGGGGGCACACTCCTCGGTCACGTCGATGTGTCAGTCTCGTCGATGTCGGTCAGGTGGGCGGGGCGATCAGCTGGACAGGGTTAGGGGCGGCCGTGCGGTTGACGTCAGCGCAGGGCCGACGGGCAGGCTCTCCCAGACGGACGCGGCCCGGTGGGGCCCGGGCGTGGGAGGTGGACCGCGTCACAGCTCACGCAGGGCGGGGAGCAGGGTGCGCTGGGACCAGTCGAGGAAGACCTCCCTGTGGTCACCGCCGCCTGGACCAGCGCCACCTCGTCGAACCCCGCGTCGGCGTACGCCCGGACCGCTTCGACGAAGCCCTCGACGCGGTCGCGGCAGGGAGCCGCGAGGACTCGACTCGGCGACGTGTCCAGCCACGGAGAGTAGTCGTCGGAGATGGCAGCGAAGTCGTAGCCCGCCTGCTCGGCGTGGACGACGTCCTGCACCAGGTGCCGGGGGCCGACCCGCCCGCTCATCACCGTGTAGCCGACTCTCACCATGCCCGGACGCCTGCCCGGGTCCCGCGGAACCACACTTCCTTGCCGGTCGATCGGCCCGAGACGGGGCGGCGGGCGCCGCTTCGAGCGACGCCCGCCCGCCTCACGACCGCCCGCCTCACGACCGACCGCCGCGCTGGGGCAGCGGACGGCTGGAGCTCCACGCTCCCCGTCGGAGCCCGCGAGATTCGCTTCGGCCGGGGATGGGCACACGCCCGGTCGGACCCACGACGCGGCCGGAGCCGGGAGGACGCACCATGACGACCAAGTCCCACGCCACCGGGAACGGGCGGAAGCGGCTGCGGCGAGGCGACCACGTCTCCTGGCGCAGTCACGGAACCACCGTGACCGGCCGGGTCGAGCGGGAGATCACCTCGCAGGTCGAGGCCGCGGGCCGGACGGTCGACGCCTCACCCGAGGAGCCGCAGTACGAGGTGCGCAGCTCCGCCTCCGGGCGGACGGCCGTACACCGGCCGTCCGCCCTGCGCCGACGGAAGGACTGACCGGACCCGGCGGCGCCGGCACGCACCGCTCGCCCTGACGGCGCGCCAGAAAGAGCGGCTTCAGCCGGAGCGGCGTCAGCAAGAGCGTCGGCGGGTCGCCCTCCGAGAGGAACACGAGAACGTCATCAGCCTTGCAGCGTGAGTCGGCGAGGTCGAAGAGGGACCCGAGCGCGGGCCGGCAGGACCGCTCGAAGGCCTCGCGCCCGGCCGGGGTCCGGTATCGACCCGAGCGGGCCGCCGTCCGGCCGCTCATGCCGGAGCACTGGCCCGCCTACGAGGAGTACCAGGCCAAGAACGACCGGGAGATCCCGGTCGTCCTGATCGAGCCGACGGCGTTCGGTCGGCCGCCGTCGTCCGGCCGGGCGGCCCGGCTCGACGCCGTCGTCCGGCGGGGACTGTCCCCTCCCGGCGGTAGGGTCGTGCCGCCGACGCACCGACCGAGGGGGACCCTGATGACCGACCGCACGACCGACGGCACCGCGAGCACGCCCAGCGCGGCCCAGGGCGCCGGCAGCGCCGCCGGCGACGACGCCGTACGGACCGCGGGGCGACTGCGGCGGGTGGCGGAGTCCTCCGAGGGGCTGGTGGTCCTGGACCCGGGGATCAGCGACGAGGAGATGGACGGCTGGCCGGCGCCGGTGCCCGAGGAGATCCGCGCGCTGCTGCGAGTCGTCGGGGGCGTGCGGATCACGGTCTCGCGGTCCGCGGTCAACGGCCACCTGTCGATCGAGCACGTCGACCTGGGTCACCCCTTCAACCGGGGCTGCTACCCGGCCGGTGACAGCAGCTGGTACGTGGAGCACGCCGGCGGCGCCGGCACCCACTGGTTCGTCTACCTCGACCACGGCGACGGCCACACCTACGTGGACGTCGACCGGGTCACGGGGGCGTGGGGCCCGGTCTTCCGTTTCTGGGACGCCACCGACTCCGTGCGCGTGGCGCCCTCGCTGACCGCCTGGCTGGAGCGCCTCGCCGACTGCCTGGAGGAGGCACTCGCCTCGGCTCGGGCCGAGGCCGGACCCGGCACCGCCATCGAGGTCAGGACGTTCGGCCGACACTTCGGCGATCGGTGGCCGGACCCGGAGCGGGAGGCGACGACGGTGGAGCCGGTCACCGCCGCGGCGGCCCGGTTGAGCGGTGACCCCCTGCTGCGCGAGGCCGCAGCGGCCCTGCCCGACGACGCCCTGCTCGCCGATCTGCGGTCCGTCACCGGCCCCGCCGCCGTCGACTTCCCGCTGCCGGTGAGCTGCCGCTACGCCCGCTGGTCGGCCGGGGCCCTGCTGTCCGCCACCGCGTGGGACGGCGAATAGCTCCGAGGGGCGGGGCCGTCGGCCCACTTGGCTGAATCTCGCCCCCGGTCGGCGGGCCGACGCCCGTGTGGTCCCGGCCGCGCGGGGAACGCGGGCTCCCGGACGGCGCCGGACACGAGGTCCGGCGCCGCACGGCTGGACGAGAGAGGGCGATCCCCATGATGGCGACAGTGGCGGTGCTGGCTCTGACGATCCTGCTCTTCAGTGCCGGACTCGGTCTCACCGTGGCGGTGGCGGGCCTGGCGAATCGGTTCGGGCGGTCGGCCGCGCGCCGCCGGCGATGACCGGTGGGCGACCGACCCCGCCGGCAGGGGCCGCCAGTGCAGGACGGAGGAGAGCGCCGCACCGCACCCCGCCAGGAACCAGGCCAGGCGGCCGTGGGTGCGGGCCAGGCCGATCACCGGAACGGCGAGCGCCTCGCGCCGCCGTTCCAGGCGCCGGGGCTCCACCGCACCCTCCCGGCCGGCCACCCTGAGGCAGGCGGCCACCTCGCGGGCCAGCGCCCGGTCCTTCGGTGTCCGGTCCTTCGGTGTGAGGTCCCCACCCTGCTGTCCCGAGCTCCGGACGTCGCTGTGCACCCCTTCCCCCGGGTCAGGGCGGGGGTCGCCGATGGCCGCCCGGCTGCGGGCCGCGGACGGGCTCCGGACACTGCGCTTCCTGGGGCTCCCGGTACGGCGCCTGGTGCAGGAGAAGTTCAGCGAACCCGGCCACCGGTCTGGTCCTGGCCGTGATCGGCGTCGTCCTCCGGGCGGCGGCCGGCGCCACTACTGGGAGACGCCGGGCGGCCGTCCCTTCGGGCACCGAGGTCCTGGTCAGAGGTCCTGGTCAGAGGTCCTGGTCAGAGGTCCTGGTCAGAGGTCCTGGTCAGAGGCCCTGGTCAGGTCGGGACGCCCGGGTCCACCCGCCGACCCGCCTCGCCCCCGGGCGGGCGGGTCATCGCCCACCTGATCCCCCTGGTCACGCCGGCCGCGCCCAGCCGGACCGCCGGCCCCTCCACCACCGGCAGGTAGGGCAGGCGGAGTTCCCGCCGCGCCCACCCCGGCAACAGCGAGACCGCGCCGGCCGCGAGCAGCCCGTACGGCGGGCGGACCACCCACGGCAGGGGCGGCCGGAGGAGGATGAACCGCGCCGCGTCGAGGGCTGCCCTGGTCCGGTGCAACTCCGCGCGGTACGCCGCGAGGACGGCAGCGAGCTGCCGCTGGTCGCGCGGCGGGTCGACGACACCCAGCGCGGCGGCCACGACGGCGGCGTCGGCCACGTAGCCGTCATAGGCCTCGTCGTCCAACGGCCTTTCCCCGTAGGCCCGGTGGGCGCGGAGGAAGCTGTCGACCTCGGCGGCGTGCACCCAGCCGAGCAGGTGTGGATCACCGGCCCGGTATGCCTCCCCCGAGGCACTGGTGCCGCGGACCCGCTCGTGCACCGCCCGCACGTGGTCGACCGCCCGCTGCGCGTCGGCCGCCGTCCCGAACGTGGTGACCGCGAGGAAGGTGCTGGTGCGCTGGAGCCGGCCCCACGGATCGCCCCGGTAGCCGGAGTGCGCCTCGACGGCGGCCATCGCCAGCGGGTGCAGCGACTGCAGCAGGAGCGCCCGGAGTCCGCCGACGAACATCGAGGCGTCCCCGTGGACGACCCGGATGGGCCGGTCCGGGCCGAACCACCGGGGGCCCGGCGTCTCGTGGATCCGGCTCCGGGTGGCCGGGCCCTGCGGCCCGGCCACCCGGGCGAACAGTTCCGCCCCGGCGCGCCGCCGGAGCGCGGCGAGGGCCGGGATGCCGGAGATGCCATCGGTCATACCTGCCACTGTAGTTCCGCGCCGCGCCGACGGGCCGCCACCGACGGGCCGCCGCCCACGGGCCGCGCCACCGGCCGGACTGGTCGCACGGCGATCCCCGCCCCCGGCGGCAGGGGCCGCGGGCTGGGGTGAGGGCCCGCGGAGAGGCGGGCGGGGCCGGCTTCCCGGGGACCGTCGGAGCGGGCGCACCGGCGCCCGGAGCGGCGGCGTACATGAGCCGTTCCCGTCGTCGTCGGTACCGGAGACGGTACGGACTCAGGGGTCCGCACCGGGCGCCGCACGCGGCCGACCACGCAACTCACCTGGGAAGACGTGGCCCGGCCTGCGGTTCGGGAATCGCTTCTGATTCCTGGCCCGCGCGCGGACGCGGTCGTGGGCGCCCGGAGTACGCGTCAGCCGGCCGGAAGACCCACCGCCAGGGTCAGTTCAAGGACCCGGTACGGCGACGCGAGATCCGGGAACAGCTCCCGCAGCTGCGACATCCGGTACCGGACTGTCTGGGGATGGACGAACAACGCCGCCGCCACCTCGTCCCGCCTGCCCTGGTGCAGCAGCCACGCTCGCAACGTCTCCTCCAGCCGCCGCGCGGTCGCGACGGGCAAGGTCCGCAACGGTGCGAGCGCGCGGGCACGCAGGTCTGAGAACGCGTCCATGTCGGCGCTCAGCACCAGCTCGGGCAGGTGGGCCTCGGTGTCGCGGATGCCAGAGGAGAGGGAGCGCGCGCGCACGGCTCGCGCGTACGAGGCGGACGCACGAGTCCACGGCCGGGCCGGACCGACCACGGCGGTGCGGTCGGCCAGCTGCCGCAGGAGATGCGATCGGTCGACATCGGGAACGAGCAGCACACCGGTGGCGTCCGGCAGATCATCGAGGACGAGGGTGCCCGGGTCGAGCGCGCGGTAGGCGGGCCGGGCCTGGGCGGCGGGCAGCAGGACCGCGGTGAGCGAAGTCGGAGGCTGCCACCCGGCCCGTTGAACTGAGGCCAGCAGCACGTCCGGGCTCGCGTCGGCGAGGAGGTCGCGGGCCAGGTGTTCCAGGTGGCGCTCGCGGGCCCTGCCTCGCGCCGCCAGTTCGTCGGCGTGGCCCGCGGCGCTCGCGGCGGAGAGCTCGTCGATGTAGGCGAAGGTCAGCTCCGCGAACTTGGCGACCTCGGCGGCGGGCAGACCTACGGGCACGGCACCCGCTGCCAGACATCGCCAGGCCACGCGGGCGCCGACGCGGTAGGCGCTGAGCAGGGCGTCCATCGAACGGCCGTCGCGCACCTCGCCGCGGCCCAGCTCGTAGGCTGCGTCACCGGCGTCGCCGCCCGTGGCATTCCCGCTCGCGAGGTCCAGGTAGTGGCCCAGGGCGGTGCGGACGGCTCGGCGGATGGTGCCGCCCATGCGGCCCGAAAGGGCGTTCGCGTAAGGAGGGACCTCGTCGATGATCGCCTGGACGACCTCGTCGGCGGTGGCCCTCAGCGCGGCCCGAAGCGCGGTGACCGTCGTCTCATCCAGGACCAGCTCGCTGGCCCTCCGGATTGCTTGACTCACGCTTCTGTTCCCTGCGAACAATTCGGTCGACCAGATTCACGTCCTACGGTCAGGACTTTACACCCTGAGGCGCAGCAAGCTGGAGTCATGACGAGTGCAGCCCTCCGCAAGAGGGCGTGGAAACTGCTGGAGATGGTCACGACGCCGCTGCTGCCGTCGGACTACCTCGACCTGGTCAGCCCGCTGCGTGCGGGCGCCGACCTGCGCGGGCGCATCGAGGCCGTGCACCCCGAGACGGGTGACGCCGCGACCGTCGTGATCAGGCCGGGACGGGACTGGCGCGGCCACGCGGCCGGTCAGTACGTGCGGATCGGGGTCGACGTCGACGGGAGGCGCCTGTGGCGTGCCTACTCCATCACCTCACCGACGGACCGCCAGGACGGCCGGATCACGATCACCGTGAAGGCGATCCCGGACGGCAAGGTCAGCAACCACCTGGTCCGCAGGGCGGCACCGGGCACGCTGGTCCAGCTCGACCAGCCGACCGGTGACTTCGTGCTGCCGCCTGCCAAGCCCGCCAAGGTGCTCTACCTGACGGCCGGCAGCGGCATCACGCCCGTGATGGGCATGCTGCGCGACGTCGAGTTGGATGACGTCGTCATGGTCCACTGTGCGCCGCGGCCCCAAGACGTGATCTTCCGCAACGAGCTGCACGGCCTGGTCGCGGACAAGAAGCTGCGCCTCGTCGAGGTGCACAGCGCCACGGACGGCAAGCTCGACATCGCCCGCCTCGGCGAACTCGTGCCCGACTGGGCCGAGCGCGAGACCTGGGCCTGCGGGCCCGCGGGTCTGCTCGGCGCCGCGGAGGAGTACTGGACCGAACACGGCGTCCGGGATCGCCTGCGCACCGAACGCTTCCGACCCCGCATCGTCGTCGCCGGCGACGGCGGCGGCGGCGAGGTCACGTTCAGCGCCACCGGCACGACAGTCGACGCGGACGGCGCCACGCCGTTGCTGGACATCGGCGAGGAGGCCGGCGTGCTCATGCCCTCCGGGTGCCGCATGGGCATCTGCTTCGGCTGCGTCACGCCGCTCAAGGCGGGCGCCGTCCGCGACCTGCGCACCGGCGAGATCACCGAGGCCGAGCCGGGCGTCCTCATCCAGACCTGCGTGTCCGCCGCGGCGGGCCCCTGCGACATCGAACGGTAGACGCACCTTGACCGCCATCGACCCCACCGCCCACCTGACCGCGCAGCAGATCGAGGAGCTCGGCCGCGAGCTGGACGCGATCCGCGACGAGGTGATCGCCGACCGCGGCGAGAAGGACGCCGCCTACATCCGTAAGGTCATCTCGGCGCAGCGCAAGCTCGAGCTGGCCAGCAGGGGCGTGCTGCTGTTCTCGGTCTTCCCGCCCGCGTGGCTGCTCGGCACCGCCGGCCTGTCCGTGGCGAAGATCATGGACAACATGGAGATCGGCCACAACGTCCTGCACGGCCAGTGGGACTGGATGCGGGACCCGAAGATCCACTCCACCACCTGGGAGTGGGATCACGTCTCGCCGGCCGAGCAGTGGAAGCACTCGCACAACGAGTTGCACCATACGTACACCAACGTGATCGGCAAGGACAACGACCTCGGCTACGGCATCATGCGCGTCGACGAGGACCAGGAGTGGCACCCGGCCCACCTCGGCCAGCCGCTGTGGAACTTCCTCAACGCCTGCTTCTTCGAGTACGGCATCGCGGCGTACGACCTGGAGCTCGGCAAGAACCTGCACAAGCGCCGCCGCAAGGACCCGGAGTTCCGCGCGCGGGCCAAGGCCGTGGGCCGCAAGATCCGCAAGCAGGTGCTCAAGGACTACGTGATCCATCCACTGCTGTCAGGCCCGTCGTTCCTCACCACGCTCGCCGCCACGTTCACCGCGAACCTGGTCCGCAACATCTGGTCACACTCGGTGATCATGTGCGGGCACTTCCCCGAGGGCGTCCAGGTCTTCGAGCGCCGGTCGATCAAGGGCGAGACACGCGGCCAGTGGTACCTGCGCCAGATGATGGGCTCGGCGAACATCAGCGGCAGCAGGGCCATGCACTTCATGACCGGCAACCTGTCGCACCAGATCGAGCACCACCTGTTCCCGGACCTGCCGAGCAACCGGTACGCCGAGGTCGCGGTGAAGGTGCGCGCGCTCTTCGAGAAGTACGAGCTGGAGTACGTCACCGGGCCGCTGCTCGAGCAGGTGTTCTCCGCGTGGCACAAGGTCTTCCGGCTCTCGCTGCCCACCAAGAAGCCCAAGGTCATGACCCGGGCCGGGCGCGCGATGGTCGTGGTCGAGCACGACTGACACGGTGACGGCCCCGGGACGCTCCCGGGGCCGTCAGCCGACGGACAGCAGGGTCGGGTCCGCCATGATCCGGCGGATCGTGGTCTGCGCCGCGCCCAGCACGGGTCCGCGACGTCCCAGGGCGGACGAGCGCAGCGCCTCCGGGGGCCAGGGCCGGACGGTGACCCGGTCGGTGAGTTCGGCACGGACGGACGGCAGCAGCCACGCGGCCAGTTCGGCGTAGGTGCCGCCGAGGACGAGGCCGTCCGGGTCGATGAGGTCGACGGCGGAGGTGAGGGCGAGGCCCAGGGCACGGCCGGCGCGGTCCAGGGCCGCCAGGGTCGGCGGGTGCCCGGCACCGGCCCGCTCGGCCAGCAGGGCGACCGGGTCGCCGGCCTCCGCGGGTCCGCCCGGACCCGGGTCGTGCTGCGCGAGACCGGCCTCTCGCAGCACGGCCGCCTGGCCCGCGTACTGCTCCAGGCAGCCGCGCGCGCCGCAGACGCACCGGAGGCCGCCCGGGTGCACGGGGATGTGCCCGAGTTCGCCGGCGAAGCCGCGGGCGCCGCGGAACACCTGCCCGTCGATGACCAGGGCGGCGCCGATCCCGGCGTCCGCGGAGACGTGCACGAAGGTCTCCGCGGCCTGGCCGGCGTTCCAGTACTCGGCCAGAGCCCCGAGGTTGGCCTCGTTCTCCGGCTCGGGCGCGGTGTCCGGATCGGGCCAGTGGTCGGCGACGCGGACGGTGTGCCAGCCGAGGTTGGGCGCGCGATCGACCTGTCCGACGGGTTCGTTCGGCACCACCCCGGGCACGGCCAGGACCCGGCCCTCGACGCGGAGACCGAGGTCGCGGGCCTCGGCCTCCGCGTCGGCGGCCAGCGCGGCGACCTCCGCCAGCACCTGCCCGGCCGGCCGGCCGGCGTTCGACCGTTCGACCCGGCGCCACACCCGGGGTTCTCCGCGCAGGTCCACGACGCACGCGCCGAGGTGCATGACGCCGATCTCCAGACCGAGGCCGGCGGGGCCCCGGTCGCTCACCGACAGCGCGCGTCCGGGGCGGCCGACCCGTCCGTCGGGGGCGGTATCCGTCTCGGTCAGCGCACCCCGCCCGATCAGTTCGTCGACCAGCGAGGAGACGGCCGCCCGGGTCAGGCCGACGCGTGCGGCGACATCCGCGCGGGACAGCGGGCGGCTGAGCGGGTTGTGCGCGGCGACCGTGCCGAGGACCACCGAGAGGTTGCGCCGTCGCATGTCCTGTTGCGAAGCGGGCCCGGAGCCCCGGCTGTGCCCCGTTCTGCCGACCACTCCCACGCGCGGGCCCCTCCTACCGGTCCTCGGCCGGGGCTCCCTGCAAGGCCCCGGCCCGACGCAGGGTACCGCTGATCCGTTCGAGTGCGTCCGCGTCCCGTGCCACGGGCTCCAGCACCGGGCCGTCGGCGGTGCGCCAGCGGCGGGCCACCGCGTCGGCGGGCTCGCCGGTGAGCAGCGCGGCGGCTTGGGCGGCCGCGCCGAGTGCGACCAGTTCCCGCGCGGCGGGTACCCGCACGGCCCGGCCCGAGAGCCGCAGGACGGTCCGCTGCCAGGCGCGGCCCCGGGCACCGCCACCGATCAGCAGCAGCGGCTCGTCGCCCGCCGGCTCCTCGCCGCCCGCGCGCAGCACCTCGTCCAGGGCGGTGAGCAGGGCGTGGGCGGCGCCGTCGTAGGCGGCTTGGAGCACCTCCCCCGGGGTGGTGTCGTGACGGAGTCCGTGGACCAGGCCGGACGCGCCGGGCAGGTCCGGGGTGCGCTCGCCGTCCAGGTAGGGCAGCACCACCACGGTGCCGCCGTCCTCGACCTCCTCGCGCCCGCGTCCGAGGAGGGCGGCGACGCGGTCGACGGCGAGGGTGCAGTTGAGCGTGCAGGCGAGCGGCAGCCAGCCGCCGAGGGCGTCGGCGAAGCCCGCGACCGTCCCGCTCGGGTCCACCGGCCTCTTCCGGCCGACGGCGTAGACCGTCCCGGAGGTGCCGAGGCTGAGCACGGGCTGCCCGGGCCGCAGTCCCAGCCCGAGGGCCGCCGCCATGTTGTCGCCGGTTCCGGCGGCCACCAGGGCCCCCTCGCGCAGCGCCGTCCCGGGGCGGACCAGGCCGGCCGGTGCGCCCGGCACGAGGACCTGCGGCAGCAGGGCCGGGTCGAGGCCGATGCGGTCGAGGACGACCTCGTCGTAGCCGTCCGGCCCCCACCAGCCGGTCCCCGACGCGTCGCCGCGGTCGGTCACCGCCTCCCCGGTCAGCCGCTCGGTCAGGAAGTCGTGCGGGAGGCGGACGGCCGCGACGCGGTCGGCGGCGGCGGGCTCGTTGGCGCGCAGCCAGGCCCACTTGGGAGCGGTGAAGGCGGCGGTCGGCAGGCTGCCGGTGCGCCGGACGATCTCCGCCGGGCCGATCCCGGCTCGCAGCGCGGCGGCCTGGGGGGCGGACCGGACGTCGTTCCACAGCAGCGCCGGGCGGACCGGTGCGCCGGCCGCGTCGAGGGTGACCAGGCCGTGCTGCTGGCCGGCGATGGAGACGGCGGACGCGCGTCCGGCCCAGCCCGTCCCCGAGACAGCCTCGTCGAAGGCCCGCCACCACTGTTCGGCATCGCTCTCCCGGCCGGCTCCCTCGCTGACGGTGTGCGGGGCTCGACCCTCGCCCAGGACCGTGCCCGTGTCGATGTCGACGGCGAGGGCCTTGGTGGACTGGGTGGAGCTGTCGACGCCGATCACGACACGCTGCTCAGCCATGCGTTCCTCCGATGGGGTTCCTTCTGACGCCCCGGCATACTAATTTGTTGAGAGCCCTGACAAACACCCTCCGCACCGATCCGGAGCCGCTCCATGTCCAGCGACCCGCTCGCCCCCACCCCCGCGCACAAGTTCACCTTCGGCCTGTGGACCGTCGGCTGGCAGGGTCGCGACCCCTTCGGCGACGCGACCCGCCCCGCCCTCGACCCGGTCGAGACCGTGCAGCGGCTGGCCGGACTCGGCGCCTACGGCGTCACCTTCCACGACGACGACCTGATCCCCTTCGGCGCGGACGACGCCACCCGTGAGGAGACCGTCAAGCGCTTCCGCGCCGCGCTGGACGCCGCCGGACTGAAGGTCCCGATGGCGACCACCAACCTCTTCACCCACCCCGTCTTCAAGGACGGCGCCTTCACCGCCAACGACCGCGGCGTGCGGCGCTACGCGCTGCGCAAGACGATCCGCAACATCGACCTGGCCGCGGAGCTCGGCGCCTCGGTCTACGTCGCCTGGGGCGGTCGCGAGGGCGCGGAGTCCGGCGCGGCCAAGGACGTGCGCACCGCGCTCGACCGGCTGAAGGAGGCCTTCGACCTGCTGGGCGAGTACGTCGAGCAGCAGGGCTACGACCTGCGCTTCGCGATCGAGCCCAAGCCCAACGAGCCGCGCGGCGACATCCTGCTGCCCACGGTCGGCCACGCCCTGGCGTTCATCAACGCGCTGGAGCGCCCCGAACGGGTCGGCGTCAACCCGGAGGTCGGCCACGAGCAGATGGCCGGGCTCAACTTCCCGCACGGCATCGCCCAGGCCCTGTGGCACGGCAAGCTGTTCCACATCGACCTCAACGGCCAGTCCGGCATCAAGTACGACCAGGACCTGCGCTTCGGCGCGGGCGACCTCCGGCAGGCCTTCTGGCTGGTCGACCTGCTGGAGTCGGCCGGCTACGACGGCCCGCGCCATTTCGACTTCAAGCCGCCGCGCACCGAGGACTTCGACGGCGTCTGGGCCTCGGCCGCCGGCTGCATGCGCAACTACCTGCTGCTGGCCGAGCGCTCCCGCGCCTTCCGGGCCGACCCGGAGGTGCAGGCCGCGCTCGCCGCATCCCGGCTGCCCGAACTCGCGCTCCCCACCGCCCAGGACGGCCTGGCCGGCCTGCTGGCGGACCGCTCCGCCTTCGAGGAGTACGACGTCGACGCCGCCGCGCGGCGCGGCATGGCCTTCGAGCAGCTGGACCAGCTCGCCCTCGAACACCTCCTCCGGGCCCGCTGACCCCGGTCACGGCGAAGCCGGGTCGTGCGAGCCGCACGACCCGGCGCCCCCGGTGCCCACCTCGGCCGATGGCCGCGGTCCGGTACCCACCCCGGCACGGCCGGGGCGGGCCGGCCGGGGCGGCGCGGTGTTCTACCGACGACGGACGGTGTTCAGGCGCTGGAGGACGATGAAGACGAACAGCAGCCCGCCGATCACGATCCTGGTCCACCATGAGCTGAGGGTGCCCTGGAAGCTGATGACGGTCTGGATCAGGCCCAGCACCAGCACACCCAGCACGGTGCCCAGCAGGTAGCCGGAGCCGCCGGTGAGCAGGGTGCCGCCGATCACCACGGCGGCGATCGCATCCAGCTCCAGGCCGACCGCGTGCAGGCCGTACCCGGAGAGCATGTAGAAGGTGAGCAGCACACCGCCGAGCGCCGAGCAGAAGCCGCTGATCGCGTACACGGTGGTCTTGGTCCGCCCCACCGGCAGACCCATCAGCAGGGCGGACTGCTCGCTGCCGCCGAGCGCGTACACGTTCCGCCCGAGCCGGGTGTAGTGCAGCACGACGAACCCGGCCGCCAGCACCAGCAGGGCGATCAGCACGCTCGGCGAGACGAACAGGTCGCCGAGCGGGATCCGGGTCTGCGCCATCGCGGTGTACCACGGATCCGTGATGGAGATCGACTCGATGCTGATCGTGTAGCACAGTCCCCGGGCCAGGAACATGCCCGCCAGCGTCACGATGAAGGGCTGGATCTCGAAGACGTGGATCACCCACCCCATCACCCAGCCGCCAGCCGTGCCCATCAGCAGTACCAGCGGGATGACCACCAGCGGCGGCCAGCCGTGCCGCTCGACCAGCCAGGCGGAGACCATGGTGGACAGCGCCACCACCGCGCCGACCGACAGGTCGATGCCGCCGGTCAGCACGACGAAGGTCATCCCGACCGCGACCACGAGCAGGAAGGCGTTGTCGATCAGCAGGTTGAGCAGCACCTGCCCGGAGAAGAATCCGTCGTACCGCACCGAGCCGACGGTGAACATCGACACCAGCAGCACGGAGGTGACCAGCAGCGGGATCTGCGCGCGAACTCTGGTCAGCAGGGTGTTGGCGTTCACGCGCCGACCTCCCGGTTGGTGATGGTGGCGGCGGGGCCCGGCCGGACGCCGCTGCGGCGGCCGGCGCCGCGCCGGGCGAGCTTGGCACGGAAGTTCGGCGACTGGATCAGACAGACCGTGATCACCACGAAGGCCTTGAAGACCAGCGTGGTCTCCGGCGGGATGCCGATGGTGTAGACGGTGGTGGAGAGGGTCTGGATGATCAGCGCGCCGAGGACGGTGCCGCCGATCGAGAACCGGCCGCCGTTGAGCGAGGTCCCGCCGATCACCACCGCGAGGATGGCGTCGAGTTCGATCCACAGGCCGGCGTTGTTGCCGTCCGCTGCCGAGACGTTGGAGGAGACCATGAGTCCGGCGACCGCCGCGCACAGCGCACTGAACACGTACACCAGACCGACCAGGCGCATCGCCCGGATCCCGACCAGCCGGCTGGCCACGGGATTGCCGCCGACCGACTCCAGCAGCAGGCCGAGCGCGGTGGAGCGGGTGAGCAGCGCGGTGAGCAGCGCGACCAGCGCGCTGAGCAGGATCGCGAACGGCATCGCCAGCCAGTAGCCGCCGCCGATCAGCTTGTACGGCTCGCTGGTGATCGTGATGATCTGGCCGTCGGTGATCAGCTGGGCGACGCCGCGTCCGGCGACCATCAGGATCAGGGTGGCGATGATCGGCTGCACCCCGACCCGGGCCACCAGCACCCCGTTCGCGAGGCCCAGCAGTACCGCCGTGCCGAGTGCTATGCCGACCGCGCCGAGCACCGTGCCGAGGCTCCCCGGGTCGGCGGCCTCGCTGATGTGGAGGCAGGCGAGCGCGCCGGCGATGGCGACCGTGGAGCCGACGGAGAGGTCGATCCCACCGGTGGCGATCACCAGGGTCATGCCGAGCGACACCAGGATCAGCGGCGCGCCGAAGTGCAGGATGTCGACCGTACTGCCGTACAGGTGACCGCCCTTGAGGTGGAGGGCGAAGAAGTCCGAGGTGAAGGCGAGGTTCGCGAGCAGCAGCACGGCCAGCACGGCGGCCGGCCAGAACAGCCGGTGCCGGGTCACCGCCCAGGCCCTCGGGGTGGTCGGCGCCGTGGTCATTGTTCCGCTCCGCTCGCGATGGTGGCCAGGACGCGCTCCGGGGTGAGCTCGCCGTCGTTGTCGAGTTGGGCGACCATCCGGCGGTCGCGCAGCACGCCGACGCGATGGCTGAGCCGCAGCACCTCCTCCAGTTCGGCGGAGATGAACAGCACCGCCATGCCCTTCTCGGCGAGGTTCGCGACCAGCTTCTGGATCTCGGCCTTGGCGCCGATGTCGATGCCGCGGGTGGGCTCGTCCAGGATCAGCAGCTTGGGGTCGGTGATCAGCCAGCGGGCCAGCAGCACCTTCTGCTGGTTCCCGCCGCTGAGGTTGCGGACCAGCGCCTCCGGGTCGGCCGGGCGGATGTCCAGGGCGCGGATCCAGCGCAGCGCCAACTCGTCCTGCGTGGTGCGCGACAGCGGACGGGCCCAGCCGCGGGCCGCCTGTAGCGCCAGCACGATGTTCTCCCGGACGGTCAGCTCGCCGACCAGGCCCTCGGTCTTGCGGTTCTCGGAGCAGAACGCGATGCCGTGGGCGATCGCGTCGCGCGGGCCGCGCAGGGCCGTCTCGGCGCCGTTGATCCGCACGGTGCCGCGGTCCTTGTGGTCGGCACCGAACAGCAGCCGGGCGGCCTCGGTCCGGCCGGACCCCAACAGGCCTGCCAGGCCCACCACTTCACCGGAGCCGATGGCGAGGTCGTACGGCTCGACGGCGCCCCTCCGGGCCAGGCCCTCGGCTTCCAGGAAGGCCCGGCCGGTGGCCGGCGCGGAGCGCTCGCGCCGTTTGCCGCCGGCGAGCTGGTCGAGTCCGGCGAGCTCGGAGCCGATCATCCGGGAGATGAGGTCGATCTGGTCGAGCTCGCCGGTCAGGTACTCGCCCACCAGCCGGCCGTTGCGCAGCACGGTCATCCGGTCGCAGATCTCGTAGATCTGGTCGAGGAAGTGCGAGACGAACAGGATGGCGACCCCCTGGTCGCGCAACCGCCGTATCACGGTGAAGAGCTGGCGGACTTCGTCGCGGTCCAGGCTGGAGGTCGGCTCGTCCAGGATCAGCACCTTGGCCGAGACGTCCACCGCTCGGACGATGGCCACCAGCTGCTGGACAGCGATGGAGTGGCTGCCCAGCGGTGCGCTGACGTCGATGTCCAGCTCCAGCGTGCGGACCAACCGGGCGGCCCGGCGGCGCGTTTCGGCCCAGTCGATCAGGCCGAGGCGGCGCGGCTCGCGGCCGATGAAGATGTTCTCCGCGACCGACAGGTTCGGACAGAGGTTCACCTCCTGGTAGACCGTGCTGATGCCCGCCTCCTGGGCCTGCAGCGGTCCGGCGATCCGCACCCGCCGCCCGGCCAGCACCACCTCGCCGCCGTCCGCCGGGTGCACCCCGGTCAGCACCTTGATCAGCGTGGACTTGCCGGCGCCGTTCTCCCCCATCAGGGCGTGCACCTCGCCGGGGAAGAGCCGGAAGTCGACCCCGTCCAGCGCCACCACCCCGGGGAACTCCTTGCGGATCCCCCGGACTTCCAGGACCGGTTGCTGACGCACCCCGGTTCTCCTCTCCTCGTGCGAACCCGGTCCGCCCGGGAGCGTTCCGCCGAACGCTCCCGGGCGGGCGGGGGCTTGTCAGTACTGGCGGGTGGGCAGCGCGGCCGCGGCCTGGTCCTGGGTGAAGACACCCTCCTCGGTCTTGATCCGCTTCGGCACCTGCTCGCCGGCCTTGACCTTCTTCACCAGGTCCATCAACTGGTCACCGAGGAGCGGGTTGCACTCCACGTCGACGTTGATCTTGCCCTGGCTCATCGCGGTGAAGGCGTCCTTGACCCCGTCGACCGAGATGATCCGGATGTCGGTGCCGGGCTTCTTGCCGGCCTCCTCGATCGCCTGGATCGCACCGAGGGCCATGTCGTCGTTGTGCGCGTACAGCACGTCGATCTTCGGCTGGGCCTTCAGGAAGGCCTGCATGACCTCCTTGCCCTTCGCCCGGGTGAAGTCACCGGTCTGCGAGGCCACCACCTTGAACTTGGCGTCCGCCTTGATCACGTCGCCGAAGCCCGCCTTGCGGTCGTTGGCCGGCGCCGAACCCGTGGTGCCCTGCAGTTCGACGATGTTCACCTCGTCGGGCTTGCCCTGGTACTCCTTCGTCAGCCACTCGCCGGCCTTCTTGCCCTCCTCGACGAAGTCCGAGCCGAGGAAGGAGACATAGAGCGAGTCGTCCTTGGAGTCCACTGCCCGGTCGGTGAGGATCACCGGGATCCTGGCGTCCTTCGCCTCCTTCAGCACGGTGTCCCAACCCGACTCCACCACCGGCGAGAAGGCGATCACGTCCACCTTCTGCTGGATGAACGAGCGGATCGCCTTGATCTGGTTCTCCTGCTTCTGCTGCGCGTCGGAGAACTTCAGCTCGATGCCGGCCTTCTTCGCGGAGTCCTGGACCGACTTGGTGTTCGCGGTGCGCCAGCCGCTCTCCGCGCCGACCTGCGAGAAGCCCACGACGAGCTTGTGGCCGGAACCCTTGTCGGCCGAGCCGCCGCCGGTGCCGGAACCGCACGCGGTGAGGACGACGACCATCGCACCGGCGACCAGGGCCGCCGCAGCTCTCTTGGACATGGTGGGACTTCCTCTCGGGATCATCGATCGCGCGGACGGCACCGGTCACGTGAACCCGAGGTGTCGGCACCGTTTCGCTCGAAACAGATTGTTAACGCTCACAATCGGCAGCGGCAAGACCCTCGCGACCCGTTACCCAATCTTGACCAGCGCCTTGGCTCCGCCCCGAGGATCCATCAACTCGACCGTACTGCGGGGAGTTGAGCCGTCGCGGGCGGCAGAGTCCGACGCGAGCACCGGATCGCACCCGGCCGACGCGGACGCGGGTGCGGTCGGGAACGGCACCCGTCGGGCCGTGCTCCCGCGGGGAGTGTGCGGGGCCTCACCCGCCCGAACTGCCGGTTGCCACCAGCCGTCGACACGGGCGAGCGGGCGGTCGGCTGCCACCCGCGGGTCGGGAGCGTCGACAGCGACCCCCGGGGACGCCCGCCCCGGTGCGCGCCGACCGTCGGCACCGAGGGGTGCCGGCCGGAGCGGAAGGGGCTGGAGTTCCCTCGACCGTGGTGGAGCCCGGCGCGGGCCACACGCTCCCGCGACCCCGACCGGGGGTCGGTCTCGTCCGTACGGGCTCCATCCGGGCCACGCCGAGGCGCCGTCCGCGCCGTCCGCCCCGTCCGCACCGGCGTCGACCGCCCGACGGCACCCGACAGCGCGTCGGACCGGCGGGCACCCGACGGCCCGGTACCGTCCGGACAAGCGCATCCGGCAGCCGCCGGCCCCGAGTCAGCCGCTGCGGGCGGGACCGGCGCTGCGGCGCAGGACCATTTCCGGGGAGATCTGGACGTGGTTGCGGGCGTGAGCGACGCCGGCCAGCTCCTCCAGGAGGAGTTCGAGGGCGCGTCGGCCGAGTTCGCCGAAGTCCTGGCGGACGGTGGTGAGCGGCGGGGTGAAGTACGCGGCCTCGGGGATGTCGTCGAAGCCGATCACGCTGATGTCGCCCGGCATGGCGCGGGCCGCCTCGTGCAGGGCGCGGACCAGGCCGAGGGCCATGTGGTCGTTGGCACAGAAGACGGCGGTGACCTCCGGGTCATGTGCGATCCGACGGCCCGCGTCGTAGCCGGAGCGGGCGCTCCAGTCGCCGCTCTCGACCGGCGGCACCCGGGCGCCGCCGGCCTCCAGCGCCTCCCGCCAGCCGGTCTGGCGGTCGCGGGTCTCCATCCAGCCGGCCGGCCCCGCGAGGTGGTGCACCGTGCGGTGGCCGAGGTCGAGCAGGTGGCGGGTGGCGGCCTCGGCGCCGACCCGGTTGTCGAACGACACCATCGGCACCCGGGACTGGCTTCCGGAGCCGACCGCGACCACCGGCACCGAGCTGGACAGCCGGGCGAGGACGCCGACGGCGGAGATCTGCGGGGCGATCACCACGATGCCTTCCACACCCTGGTCGCGCAGCCGGTCCACGGCCTCCTGAACGGAGCGGCT
Organism: Kitasatospora sp. NPDC005748; assembly: GCF_040630735.1. NCBI lineage: Bacteria > Bacillati > Actinomycetota > Actinomycetes > Kitasatosporales > Streptomycetaceae > Kitasatospora > Kitasatospora sp. NPDC005748. The sequence goes on along the minus strand of NZ_JBEXYD010000041.1, from coordinate 35,074 downwards.
GTCCAGGGAGCGCAGGCTGGCGACGCTGACGAAGTAGTCGGCGGTGCGGGCGGCGCGCTCGATGCCGTCGAGCATGGAGGCGGGCCCGTACAGCGTGGAGTCGAAGCTGACCACGCCCAGCGTCTTCGAACGGCGGGTGACCAGGGCGCGGGCGGCCGAGTTCGGCCGGTAGTCGAGTTCGCGGATCGCGGCGAGCACCCGCTCCCGGGTGCCGGGGCGTACGTGCGGGGCGCCGTTGAGCACCCGGGACACCGTCTGGTGGGAGACGCCGGCCAGCTTCGCGACATCCGCCATCACCGGCTGTCGCACCTCTGTGCCGACCGCTTCAGATCCCACGCGCAGTCCCCTCCGGTGCCCCGGTCCGACCGTCCGCCACGAGCCGTGCGGCGGCGCCACTGTCTCATGCCTACACCGTGCCGTGTAATGTTAGCGTTAACAGACGACAGAGGGCAGACGCCGGCCACCTCGCGCCACCCGAGGCGGGGGCCTGCGCCGGGAGCGCGACCGCGAACGGGTGGTCGAGGGCCGAACGGCGAAGGGCGCGGAGGCGCCGCCGGTGGCGACGCGATTCCCCTCGGCGGCGGTGACCGGTGACGCTGCTCCCGCAGCAGGAGTGGCTGCCGAGGGGGACCGACGGCGCGCCGGTACCGGACCCACGGGCTGTTCCACCGCCGGCCCTCCACCCGTTCGGGGCCGACGGGCGTGAGGCCGACGCGCGGCGAGCTCCCGGTCCGCTCCCCGCCGACCCACACCCCGCACGGACGAGCCGGCGACCTCGGCAGCCCACCGACCGTCCCGGGAGCGTCGCCGGTCGGCACGGCCGGGGTCAGATCGCCCGCCCCGCAGGATCAACGGCCTTTCGCTGCCGGTCTCTTGACGCGGCCATTGCGAAGCTGGCTTGATTGGCGAGTGGGAGCGCTCCCAGCAGGTGCTGCCCACCCCCTGCACCCTCCCCACCCGAGGAAGGCCCCACCCGTGCCTCCTGTCACCCCCGCCCGAGGCGTCTCGCGGCGCGCGGCCGCCGTACTCACCGGCCTCGCCCTGGCCGCCGGCGCCCTGACCGCCACCGGGCTCACCGCGCCCTCCGCCCACGCCACCGCGTCCCCCGGGGCCGGCCCCGCGGCCGCGGTCGCCGACTCCCCCGTCCGGGTCAACCAACTCGGCTACCTGCCCGACGGCCCCAAGCGGGCCACCGTCGTCAGCTCCGCCACCGCCCCCCTGGCCTGGCAGCTGCGCGACGCCACCGGTGCGCAGGTCGCCTCCGGCACCACCACGGTGCACGGCGCCGACCAGGCCTCCGGCCAGTCGACCCACCTGGTCGACTTCGGCGGCTACCCCGGTACCGGCACCGGCTACACCCTGGTGGTCGGCGGTCAGGCCAGCCACCCGTTCGACATCTCGGCCTCGCTCTACGACGGCCTGCGCGCCGACAGCATGTCGTTCTTCTACCAACAGCGCAGCGGCATCGCGATCGACGCGGCGCTGGCCGGCAGCGCGTACGCCCGCCCCGCCGGGCACCTGGGCGTGGCCCCGAACAAGGGGGACACGAGCGTGCCCTGCCAGGCCGGCGTGTGCGACTACCGCCTGGACGTGCACGGCGGCTGGTACGACGCCGGCGACCAGGGCAAGTACGTGGTCAACGGCGGCATCGCGACCTGGGAGCTCGTCAACTCCTTCGAGCGGGCCCGCCGGTCGAACGGAGACGCGGCGCTCGGGGACTCCACGCTGCGCCTGCCCGAGCGCGGCAACGGGGTGCCGGACGTGCTCGACGAGGCCCGCTGGGAGCTGGAGTTCCTGCTGCGGATGCAGGTCCCCGCGGACCGGCCGATGGCCGGGATGGCCTTTCACAAGACGCACGACGCGCAGTGGACCGGCCTGCCGACCCGGCCCGACCTCGACGACCAGCAGCGCGAGCTGCACCGGCCGTCGACCGCCGCGACGCTCAACCTGGCGGCCACCGCCGCCCAGTGCGCCCGGGTGTACGCGCCGTACGACGGCGCCTTCGCCGCCCGCTGCCTGGACGCGGCCCGCCGCGCCTGGGCGGCTGCCAGGGCCAACCCGAACGTGCTCGCCCCGGCGACCGACAACACGGGGGGCGGCGCGTACGAGGACGCGGACGTCTCCGACGAGTTCTACTGGGCGGCGGCCGAACTCCTCGCCACCACCGGCGAGTCGCAGTACCGGGACGCGGTCACCTCCTCCCCGCACCACACCGGGCCGGTGGACGGCTTCTGGTGGGGCGGCACCGCCACGCTCGGCCGGATCACCCTGGCGACCGTCCCCGGCATGGCCCTGCCCGCCGACGACGTCAACCGGTTGCGCTCCCTGCTGACCGCCGCCGCCGACACCCACCTGTCCACCATGGCCGGCCAGGGCTACGCGGTGCCGATCCCCGCCGACGCCTACGTCTGGGGCTCCAACAGCTCGGTCGCCAACGACGCGATGGTGATGGCCGTCGCGTACGAGCTGACCGGCCGGCAGGGCTACCGCGCCGGGGCGCTGGAGACGCTGGACTACCTGCTGGGCCGCAACGCCCTGGACCACTCCTACGTGTCCGGCTACGGCGAGCGCGCCTCCGAGAACCAGCACCACCGGTTCTGGGCGCACCAGAACGACGCGACGCTGCCGCACCCGCCGGCCGGCTCCTTCGCGGGCGGCCCGGACGCCGGGCTGGAGGACCCGATCGCCAAGTCCCGGCTGGCGGGCTGCGCGCCGGCGGCGTGCTACGTCGACGACATCGGCTCGTACTCCACCAACGAGGTGGCGATCAACTGGAACGCGTCGCTGGCGTGGCTGGCGGCCTTCGCCGCCGAGCGGCGCAGCACCCCTACGGCGCCCGCGGTGCAGGTGGTCCCGGCCGCGGTGACCGTTCCGGAGGGCGGCTCGGCGACGGTGGGCGTGCGGCTGTCGGCGGCGCCCGGGCAGACCGTCAGGCTGACGGTCTCCCGCTCCTCCGGTGACCAGGACCTGGCGGTCGCGTCCGGCGCCACACTGGTCTTCACCCCGGCCGACTGGGCGACGGCCCAGCAGGTCTCGCTGACGGCGGCGCAGGACGCGGACGCGCTGGCGGGCGCCGCGGTCTTCCGGGTCGGTGGCACGGGGGTGACCGCGGCGACCTTCACGGCGACCGAGGCGGACGACGACACGGCCCCGCCTACGGCGTCCTGCTCGGTGGCGTACAGGGTGGACAGCTCCTGGGGCAACGGCTTCACCGCGACGGTCACCGTCCGGAACACCGGCACGTCGACGATCTCCGGCTGGACACTGGGGTGGGCCTTCACGGGTGACCAGAGGATCACCACCGCGTGGAACGCCACCGTCAGCCAGTCGGGCGGCTCGGTGACCGCCCGGGACGCCGGCTGGAACGGCACCCTGGCACCCGGCGCCACCGTGGGTCTCGGCTTCCAGGCCGGCTACTCGGGCAGCAACGCCGCTCCGACCGGCTTCACCCTGAACGGCGCGGCCTGCGCCTGACCCCGCTGCGCCACGGTCGGTCGCCGCCGGCCCCGAGGTGGCGGACGCTTCGCACCCGCATGGGTCTCGAAGCGTCCGCCGCCTCGCGCCGTCCCGGCGACCGCGCGGCCGGAAGGCCTCGACGCCTACGTCCTGCCGGCCGGGGCCCGCCCGCCGCGCCCGGGTCCGGGCAGCCGTGCGCGCCGGCACCGGAGCCGGGGAACGGTTCCGGTGCCGGCGCGCGCTTCGGCTCGGGAGCGGCCGCGGGGCCGCCCCTCACCGGTCCGCGGTCAGTAGCCGTAGATCATCTTGTAGGCGACCTCGGGCAGGAACTGTCCGGCGGTCGATCCCGTGCCGACACCGCAGTTGCCGTCCGACTCGCCGGGCACCTTGATCCACAGGAGCATCTCGGCGCCGCCGCCCCACCCGGTGGGGGTCCCGATCCGGCGTCCCGCCGGGTTGCACCACGCGCCGTCGGACCCGTTGCCGTTGCGGCTGGTGTCGACGACGAACGGCTTGGTGAAGCCCTTCGTCGACTTCAGCGCCGCGTTGACCGCGTTGCCGTACGCCACGTTCTGGGCGGTGGTGAGGTAGTTCGAGACGTTCAGGGAGAAGCCGTGGGCTCCGGCCACCCCGGCCGCGGCCAGGTGCCGGGCCATGGTCTCGGCACTCAGCCAGGCGGGGTTGCCGGCGTCCAGGTAGAGGAGGGTGTTCGGCGCCTTGGCGTTGAACTGCGCGACGGCGCCGCTCAGCAGCGCGTTGCGCTCGGAGATCTGGGCCTGGCTCATGCAGCTCTCGTCGCCGAGCGAGTCGGGTTCGAGGACGACCGCCGCCGGCCGGTTGCCGATGCCGGCGGCGAAGGCGGCGATCCACGTCCGGTACTCGGCGGCGCTGCCCGCCCCGCCGCCGGACTGGCCCGCGCAGATGTCCCGGTCGGGGATGTCGTAGGCGACGAGGACGGGCAGTTTGCCGGCGGCGGCCGCCGCGCGGGTGTAGTCACCGGTGGCCGTTCCGACGGCGCCGCTCCAGTTGCCGAACCAGCGGGCCGACGGCACGTTGGCGATCGACGCCTGGATCGCGGCGGCGCGGCCGTCGCCCCGGTTGGCGTTGACCCACCGCTGTGCGCTGGAGTCGGGGTCGGCGTAGAAGCCGCTGGTCGTGAGGGCGGGTCCGGCCGCGTGGGCGCCGCCGGGGTCGAGCGCGAGAAGGACGGTGGTCAGCGCGGGTGCCATGAGCAGGGACAGCCTGCGGCTCGATCGGCGCACGGTGGTTCCTCCGCTACGGGGTGGGGGTGGGTGGAAGGTCCTGGACGGTGACGGCCGGGTGGAGCCGGCGGGTGTGGTCGAACGGGCGGACCGGGCCGGTCAGGCGCAGCGGCACGGTGAGGCGGGCGTCGGTGCTGGAGGCGGCGATCCGCAGTTCCAGCGCGCCGGGTTCGACGATCCGGTGGCCATCGCGGCCGGTGAAGGAGGCCAGGTCGGCGGGGAGCGCCAGCACCACCCGGCAGGCGGCTCCCGCGTCGAGCGGGATCCGCCGGTAGCCGACCAGCCGCTGCACGGGCTGCACCACCGAGGCCACCGGGTCGTGCAGGTAGAGCTGCACGACCTCGGTGCCCGCCCGGGCGCCGGCGTTGCGCAGCTCGAAGGCGAGCCGGAACTCGCCGTCGGTACCGGTCTCGGCCACCTCCACGGTGAGGCCGGCCCAGGTGAACTCGGTGTAGCCGAGACCGTGTCCGAAGCCGTAGGCGGGTGTCGGGTCGGTGCTGGAGACCTCGCCGGCCTGGGCCAGCCGGGCGGCCAGGTAGGTGGAGGGCTGGACGCCGGGGTGCGCGGGCACGGAGACCGGTAGCCGTCCGGTCGGCTCGACCCGCCCGCTGAGCACGCCCGCGAGGGCCCGGGTGCCCTCCTCCCCGGGGAAGAAGCACTGCACGACGGCCGCCGCCTCGGTGACCGCGCGCCCGAGCGCGTACGGCCGCCCGGCCAGCAGGGTGACCACCACCGGCGTGCCGGCGTCCAGTACTTCCTCCAGCAGCTTCCGCTGGCTGCCGGGCAGTTCGAGCGAGGCGGCGTCGCAGCCCTCGCCGCTGGTGCCGCGGCCGAAGAGCCCGGCCCGATCCCCGAGGGCGAGCACCACCACGTCGGCCCGCCGGGCGGCCCGGACCGCCTCGGCGATGCCGCCGGTGTCCTCGCCGTCGACCGTCACCCCGCGCACCGTACGCAACTGGCTGCCGGCGAACTCCGCCTCCAACGCCTGCCGCAGGGTGGGGAGTTCGATGCCGGCCGGGGTCCGCGGGTGCTGCGCGCCGACGTGCACGGGGAAGGAGTAGCAGCCGAGCACGGCGGTGGGTTCGTCGGCGTTCGGCCCGATCAGCGCGATCCGGGCGGGGCCGCGCAGGGGCAGCAGGCCGTCGTTGCGCAGCAGTACCACGGCCTGCTCGGCGAGTTCGGCGGCGAGTGCGCGGTTGGCGGGCCGGTCGAGGTCGACCAGGCCGCGCAACGCCTCGGGTTCGCCCGGGTCGGTGCCGGCGAGGGCGGCGGGCACCGGGTCCCAGTCGGCGTCCAGGAGGCCGAGCTGGGCCTTCTGCACCAGGACACGGCGCAGCGCCCGGTCGATCAGCGCCTCCGGTACGGCTCCGGCCCCGACCGCGTCCAGCAGGGGCTGTCCGAAGGTCTGCACGGTCGGCAGTTCGACGTCCACTCCGCTGGCCAGGGCCAGTGCGGCGGCGTCGGACCAGTACTCGGCGACGCCGTGCAGCGTCTTGAGGAAGGCGATGCCGAAGTAGTCGGCGACGAGCGTGCCGGTGAAGCCCCAGGTGTCCCGGAGCAGTCCCGTGAGCAGGGCCTCGTCGGCGGCGGAGGGCAGGCCGTCGGTGTCCGTGTAGGCGTGCATGACCGAACGGGGACGGCCTTCGCGGACGGCCATCTCGAAGGGCGCCAGGATGACGTCGGCGCGCTCGCGGGGGCCCATCGAGACGGGGGCGAGGTTGCGTCCGGCACGGGAGGCGGAGTACCCGGCGAAGTGCTTGAGGGTGGCGACGATCCCGGCCGACTCCAGGCCCTGCACGTAGGCGGTGGCGACGGTGCCGACCAGGTACGGGTCCTCACCGATCGTCTCCTCGACCCGCCCCCAGCGGGCGTCGCGAACGACGTCGAGCACCGGGGCGAGGCCCTGGTGCACGCCGACGGCCCGCAGGTCCCGCCCGATGGCCGCGGCCATCGTCCGCACCAGCTCCGGGTTGAAGGTGGCGCCCCAGGACAGCGGCACGGGGTAGGCGGTGGCACCCCAGGCGGCGAAGCCGGCCAGGCACTCCTCGTGGGCCAGTGCGGGGATGCCGAAGCGGTTGGCGGCGGCGATCCGCCGCTGGGTGCGCTGCAGCGAGAGCGCGCCGAGCGCCGGGTCGACGGGCGCGGTGCCGAAGGGCCGGGTCAGCTGGCCCAGCCCGTAGGGCAGGAGGGTGTCGAGGTCGGGCGGTTGCTCCATGTCGTGCTGGTGCGGGGCGACCTCGCCACCCTCGGCGCTGGCGCCCACCCAGACCCCGACCAGTTGGGCGGCCTTCTCGCGCAGGGTCATCTCCCCGATCAGGGCGTCCGCCCTGGCCTCCGGGGAGAGCGTGGCGTCCCGCCAGGCGGGGACGGCTTCGGGGGTGCGGCGGTCGTTCACTTTCCTCCAACGCCCATCAGGCCCTGGACCAGGGCGCGGCGGGCGAACAGGTAGACGACGAAGACGGGGAGCATGGACAGCACGACGGCGCTGAGCAGGCCGGGCACGTCCACGCCGTGCTCGGTCTGGAACTCGTACAGGCCGAGGGTGACGACCTTGGTGGAGTCGGACTGGGTGAGGATCAGCGGGAAGAGGAAGCCGTTCCAGGCCTGGAGCGCGGCGAAGACGACGATCGAGGACAGCCCGCCTCTGGACAGCGGGAGCACCAGTTGGCGGAAGACGCGCGCCGGGGTCGCGCCGTCCACCGCCATCGCCTCGTACAGCTCGGGGCCGATGTCGCGCATCGCGCCGGTCAGCACCAGGGTGCAGACCGGCAGGCAGAAGGCGGCGGTCGGCAGGACGACACCGATCAGCCGGTCGTACAGGCCGGTCTTGCTGATCACGTAGAACATCGGCACGATCACCGCCTGGGCGGGGATCGCCAGGCCCAGCAGGAACAGCCGGAACACCCAGCCGGTGGCCCGGCCGCGGGCGCGCACGATGGCGTAGGCGAGCGGCGGGACGACCAGCAGCACGATCGCGACCACGCCGGCGGTCACGGTCAGGGTGTTGAGGAAGTCCTTGCCGAAGCCGTTCGAGAAGTCGGTCAGGTAGTTCCGCAGGGTCCACCGCACCGGCGGTTTCAGCGGACCCTCGGTGGAGTAGTCGGCGCGGGTGCGGAACGTGGCGATCAGCAGCACGTACAGCGGCAGGCCGACCACCAGCAGCCACCCCAGGGAGCCGAACCCGGCCAGGAGGTTGGGGCGCCGGCGCGTCACAGGCCCTCCGCCGTGCCGCGCATCCGGTCGTAGCCGGAGATCCGGACCACCGCGAGCGAGATCAGGGTGGCGACCACCACGAGGACCAGCGCGATGGCCGACCCGGTGCCGAAGTCGAAGCCCTTGAAAGCCTTCTGGTACATGTAGTAGGCGGTGACGGTGGTGTCGGTGCCGGGGCCGCCCTGGGTGAGGATCAGGACCGTGTCGAAGGTGGTCAGGCCGCCGACCACCATGAGGATCACCGAGGTGATGACGGTGTTGCGCAGCTGCGGCAGGGTGATGTGGAAGAACTGGCGCACGGTGCCCGCCCCGTCGACCGCCGCCGCCTGGTAGAGCACCGGCGGGATGGCCCGGGCGCCGCCCTGGTAGAGCAGCGCGTGCAGCGGGGTGAACTGCCAGATGCCGACGAAGGTCAGCACCCCGATCGCGCCGCTCCTGCTGCCGAGCAGGTTGCCGTCGCCGAACAGCCAGGTGAGCTGGGCCGGCACGCCGAAGTTGGGGTCGAGGACGGCCCGCCACACCACCGAGACGGCGGTCGCCGAGAGCAGCAGCGGCACGAAGTAGACGGCCGAGAGGACGGCCCGGTTGCGCTGCGGCCCGGCGGCCCAGACGCCGAGCAGGATGCTGACCGGGGTCTGGGTCACCACCCCGAGGGCGGTGAGCAGCAGGGTGGTCCCGACGGACTGGGCCATCACCGGGTCGTGGACCAGGGCGGCCCAGTTGTCCAGGCCGTTGAAGCGCGGCTCGCCGATGCCGTCCCAGCTGGTGAAGGAGAGCACCACGACCAGCAGCAGCGGCACGATCGCGAACAGCAGGAAGAACACCCCTGCGGGCACCGCCCAGGCGAGGCCCGGGCGGGTCACGCCCGGGCCGGACCTCGCACCGCGCGTCATGAGGTCGGCAAGGCCTGCATGGCCTTGATGAAGGCGTCGGCGTCGGTCCTGCCGGCGAAGAACTGCTGGACGGCGGTGTACATCGGGGTCATGGCGGCCGGCGGGTAGGCCTGGTCCCAGGAGAGCTGGAACGACGGCGCGGCCTTGACCAGCTCGTACTGGGCCCTGGAGTACGCGGGACTGGCCGAGAGGTCGAGGAAGTCGGCGGTGCTGGTGGTGGTCGGCAGGTTCCCGATGGCGAGCTGCGCCTTCACGAACTCGTCGGAGTACATCAGCTTGAGGAAGGCCGCGACGGCCTCCGGGTGCTTCGTCTTCTTGAGCACCGAGTAGAAGTTGTTGGTGTTGCCGACCACGGCGGCCGGGTCGCCCTTCCCCCCGCTCACGGCCGGGAATCCGGTGTAGCCGAGGCCGGACGCGGCGAAGTCGGGGTGGGCGTCCTGCTGGGTGGAGTAGTACCAGGAGCCCATCAGTTCGAAGGCGGCCTTGCCCTTGGCGACCAGCGCCGGGGAGCCGCCGTCGGTGAACTTCACGGAGTCGGCGTTGCTCCCGAAGGCGCCGGCGTCGACGAGCTGTTGGAGGGCGGCCAGCGCCTTGCGGCTGTCCTCGCCCGCCCAGGCCTCGCGGTCGCCGCCCAGCGCCCGCTGGAACAGACCGGGGCCGCCGATCCGGTCGTACAGGTACTCGAACCACATCAGGGTGGGCCACCGGTCGCCGCCGCCGAGCGCGATCGGGGTGACGCCCGTGGCCTTCAGCGCCTTGCTGGTGGCGAGCAGGTCGTCCCACGTCGTCGGCGGGGTGAGCCCGGCGTCCGCCAGCACCTTCTTGTTGTGGAAGAGCAGCACCGGCTGGGTGCCGCGCATCGGCACGCCGTACGGCTTGCCGTCCACCACCGCCGAGTCGAACACCGAGGGGAGGAAGTTGTCCTTCAGGCCCGGGTCCGCTGCGATGAACCCGTCCAGCGGGAGCAGCAGGCCCGCCTTGACGAACGGCTGGATGGATCCGCCACCCCAGTTGAAGAAGACGTCCGGGGCGCGCGAGGTGTTGATCACGGTCTGCAGCTTCTGCTGGTAGTCCGCGCCGGGGACGGTGTCGAGCACCGCCTTGACCTTGGAGGTCCGGTTGAAGGTCTCGACGAGCTGCTTCTCGACCTTGTTGGCGGCGTCACCGTAGACGAGCACGTGGATCGTCCCGGAGCCCGCGTCGGAGGAGGCCTCGCCGGATCCACAGGCGGCGGTCGTGCCCAGGAGGAGCGCGCTGGCCGCGATGACTGCGGCGAATCTCAATCGCATACCCTGCCTCGATCGAATGTTTCGAGTATATTGCCGAATGTTGTGGGAAACCTAGGACCGTCCTGACCCTCCGTCAAGAGGTCCGGCCGAATCGGATCCGGCCGGTCGACGGGCTAGCATCCGTGCCGTACGGTCACCCACGACGGAGTTCGCCCAGCCGGGGCAGTGCAGGAGGAACCCGTGACCAGAGCGGCGACGCTCGCCGAGATCGCGCTGGAGGCCGGGGTCTCCGCGCCGACAGTTTCGAAAGTCCTGAACGGGCGCGCCGACGTCGCCCCGGCCACCCGGGAGCGGGTGGAGGAACTGCTGCACCGGCACGGCTACCGGCGGCGCGGCAGCCGGCAGGTGAGCCCGCTGCTGGAGCTGGTCTTCCACGAGCTGGAGAGCGCCTGGGCGGTGGAGGTGATCCGCGGCGTGGAGAACGCGGTGCGCGAGGAGGGTCTGAGCATCGTGCTCTCCGAGTCCGCCGGTCGGCTCAGCCCCGGCCAGTCCTGGGTGGACGGGGTGCTCGCCCGCCGCCCGACCGGCGTGGTGCTGGTGCTGTCCGACCTGGACCGCTCCCAGCGCGAGCAGCTGGCCGGCCGGAACATCCCGTTCGTGGTGATGGACCCGGCCGGCGACCCCGGCCAGGACGTTCCCGCGGTCGGCACCACCAACTGGGACGGCGGCCTGGCCGCCACCCGGCACCTGCTCGACCTCGGCCACCGCCGGATCGGCCTGATCGGCGGCCCTGCCCGGATGATGTGCAGCCGGGCCCGGGCCGACGGCTACCGGGCGGCGCTCGACATGGCGGGCGTACCGTACGACCCTGAGCTGGTCCGGGCGGGCGACTTCCACCACGAGTCCGGGCGCCGGGTCGGCCTGGAGCTGCTGGCGCTGCCCGACCGGCCGACCGCCGTGTTCGCCGGCAACGACCTCCAGGCGCTCGGGCTCTACGAGGCCGCCAGGGAGCTGGGCCTGCGCATTCCGGAGGACCTCAGCGTGGTCGGCTTCGACGACCTTCCGCTGGCCCGCTGGGTGGGGCCGCCGCTGACCACCGTGCGCCAGCCGCTGACCGAGATGGCCGAGACAGCGACCCGCCTGGTGATCGACCTGGCGCGCGGGGTGCGACCCGGCACGCGGCGGGTGGACCTGGCCACCAGCCTGGTCGAGCGCAGCAGCACCGCGCCGCCCCGGACCGGTTGACGGAGCGTCGGCCGGATCTGCGGGCACCGCGGGGTGGGTCGGCCGATCGAATGTTTCGAAGGCTTTCCGGCTGCTCGACAGCGGCTCCTTCCCGGCTCCTCGCCGGCCCGGGCGCGCGGAGACCCAGCGGTGCCGGGGCGCGCGCCGGCGCCCTGGGCGCACCGGGCCTGCTCGGCGTCACCTGCGTCCCGCTCGCCCCGCCAGCAACAGGGTGGGATCCGCCACGATCGGGCGGACCGTCGTCAGCGCCGCGCCCAGCAGCTTCAAGCCGCCGCGCACCGAGGACTTCGACGGCGTCTGGGCCTCGGCCGCCGGCTGCATGCGCAACTACCTGCTGCTGGCCGATCGCTCCCGCGCCTTCCGGGCCGACCCGGACGTCCGGACCGCGCTCGCCGCATCCCGGCTGCCCCAACTCGCGCTCCCCACCGCCCAGGACGGCCTGGCCGGGCTGCTGGCCGACCGCTCCGCTTTCGAGGAGTACGACGTCGAGGCCGCCGCCCGGCGCGGCATGGCCTCCGAGCAGCTGGACCAGCTCGCCCTCGAACACCTCCTCCGGGCCCGCTGACTCCACCGGTGGCGGGCCGGGTCAACGGCTCGGTCCCGCGGGGCGGGAGCGTCCGGCGGGCTTCACGGCCACCCCGTCCCACAGCGACTTCCGCAGCCGCGACCTGGTGAACTGGACGCAGCTCGGCAACGCCCTGCCCGCTGCCCGGACGTCCCGCCAGGGGCTCGCCGCCCGTTCACCCGACCAAACACCCCGTGAACCGCTCACCCGGCCCTGCTCCGGCGTCGTCGGGCGCGGGCAGATGCCGGAGCGCTTCGAGCACGCGAACCACGAGGCCGGATCAACGGCCTGACCAGCGCGGGGTGGGACGCCGACAAGGGGGCGGCGAGCCCCGTCCGGCCCGCCGCCCCCGTTCACCGCTGCGCGGCTTCGCTACGCCGCGGAGAAGCGGTACACCGTCGTCGAGCGGAACTCCTCTCCCGGGCGCAGGACGGTGGACGGGTACTCGGGACGGTTGGGCGAGTCCGGGAAGTGCTGCGTCTCCAGTGCGATGCCCGCGTACGCCCGGTACGGACGGCCGGAGCGGCCGGTCAGCGACCCGTCGAAGTGGTTGCCGGTGTAGACCTGGAGGCCCGGCTCCGTCGTCAGGCATTCGACCTGCCGGCCGCTGGCCGGGTGGCTCAGCACCGCCACCCGGCGCAAGCCCGTCCCGTCGAGCACCCAGGTGTGGTCGAAGCCCGTTCCGGCCGCGCGGACCTGGGGGGCCTCGACCGCGACGCGCTCGCCGATCACCGCCGCCTCGCGCAGGTCGAAGGGCGTGCCGGCGACGGACTCGACCGGGCCGAGCGGGATCAGGCCCTCGTCCACCGGCAGGTAGCCGGTGGCGTCCACCCGGAGCAGGTGGTCGAGCACCGTCCCGCTGCCCTCGCCCGCCAGGTTGAAGTACGCGTGGTTGGTGAGGTTGACGACGGTCGGGGCGTCCGCGCGCGCCCGGTAGCCGATCCGGAGCTGCCCGGCCGGGTCGAGCAGGTACGTCACCTCCGCGCGGAGCTCCCCCGGGAACCCCTGGTCGCCGTCCGGGCTCCGCAGGCGCAGGCGTACCCCGGCGTGCCGGCCCTCCCGGACCGGCACGCCGTCCCAGAGCCGGGTGGCGAACCCGTCCGGACCGCCGTGCAGGGTGTGGCCGCCCGGCTGGGTCCGCAGCCGGTGGGTCGTACCGTCCACCGGCACCGTGCCGCCCGCGATCCGGTTGGCGTAGCGGCCGACCGTCGCCCCGAGGTAGGCCGCTTCACCGAGCAGGTCCCCGACGCCGTCGCACCCGAGGACGACGTTCGCCCGCCGCCCGTCCCGGTCGGGCACGTCCAGGGCCTGGAGGCGGGCGCCGAGGCTGAGCACCTCCGCGGTGGCCCCCGCCGGGGACCCGATGGTCCAGCGCATGACGCGTCGCCCGTCCGGCAGGATCGCGGCGACCTCCTGGGACACCGTCAACTCGCTGCGGGAGACGAGTGCTTCTCTCGGCACGGGGTTGCTCCGTTCCATGCGGCTGGGTGGGTGGCGGCCGGACGCCGGACGCACCGGACCGGCGTTCGGCGGCTCGGGACGTACGGGTTCGGGACAGACGGCTTCGGGGCAGACGGCTTCGGGACGGACGGGGTCGGGACGGGCGGGGTCAGAAGCCCTGGGCCAGGCGGTGATAGGCCTGGTTCCAGCGCAGTTCTTTGGTGAACCGGCGTATGTTCGTGTCGTCGTCGATGACCAGGAGTTCCACGCCGAGCATCTCGGCGAGGTCGTCGAGTTCCTCCGTGCCCAGCGCGCTGGAGAGCACGGTGTGGTGGGGGGCGCCGGCGGTCAGCCAGGCCTCGGTGGAGGTTCGCAGGTCAGGGCGCGGCTTCCAGACCGCACGGGCGACGGGCAGGTTGGGCAGTGGCGCGGGCGGCTCGACCACGTCTATCTCGTTGGCGACCAGCCTGAAGCGGTCGCCCAGGTCGGCGAGGCCGACCACCACCGCGGGACCGGGCTCGGCGTCGAAGACCAACCGGACCGGGTCCTCCCGGCCGCCGATGCCCAGGGGGTGGACCTCGCAGGAAGGCCTGGCGGCAGCGATCGACGGGCACACCTCCAGCATGTGCGCGCCCAGGATCAACTCCCGCCCCGGCTCCAGGTGGTAGGTGTAGTCCTCCATGAACGACGTGCCACCGGGCAGGCCCGCACCGACCACCTTGAGCGTGCGCAGCAGGGTGGAGGTCTTCCAGTCGCCCTCGCCGCCGAAGCCGTAGCCGTCGGCCATCAGCCGCTGGACCGCGAGGCCGGGAAGCTGGCGCAGTGCGCCGAGGTCTTCGAAGTTGGTGGTGAAGGCGTGGAAGCCGCCCTGTTCGAGGAAGTGGCGCAGGCCGGCCTCGATCCGGGCGGCGTAGCGCAGGGCCGCGTGCTCCTCGCCGTCGGCGCGCAGTTCGGGGGCGAGGTGGTAGCTGTCCTGGTACTCCTTGACGAGCCGGGTGACCGTGCTGTCGTCCACGGCGTCGACGGCGGTGACGAGGTCGTTGACGCCGTAGGTGTTGACCGAGACGCCGAACCGCAGTTGGGCTTCGACCTTGTCGCCTTCGGTGACGGCGACGTCGCGCATGTTGTCCCCGAAGCGGGCGAGCCTGAGGGTGCTCAGTTCGGCGCGGCCGGCACCGGCCCGGGCCCAGGCGGCGATCCTGGCGGCGACGGCCGGGTCGCTGACGTGTCCGGCGACGGTCTTGCGGGGGACGCCGAGGCGGGTCTGGACGTGGCCGAACTCGCGGTCGCCGTGGGCGGCCTGGTTCAGGTTCATGAAGTCCATGTCGATGCTCTGCCAGGGCAGTTCGACGTTGGCCTGGGTGTGCAGGTGGAGCAGCGGCTTGCGCAGGGCGTCCAGGCCGGCGATCCACATCTTCGCCGGGGAGAAGGTGTGCATCCAGGCGATCAGGCCGATGCAGTCGTCCGTGGCGTTCGCGTCCAGGCAGATCCGGCGGATCGCGTCGGCGCCGGTGAGGACCGGCTTCCAGACGATCCGCACCGGGACGGCTGCGTCGCCGTCCAGGATGTCGGCGATCCGCCGGGACTGCTCCGCGACCTGGCGCAGCGTCTCCTCACCGTAGAGTGCCTGGCTGCCGGTCAGGAACCAGACCTCGCGGCCTGCGAATGCTTCGGTCATCGGGGTTCGGCTCCTCGGTGGCCGGCGGGCTGCTGGCCGTAGACGTTCTGGTAGCGGTGGTTGAGGCGGTCGATGTCGGCCTGGGCGATCGGCGCCGGTTCACCGAGCTGGCGCGAGAGGTGCACGGTCCGCGCCACGTCCTCGCACATCACGGCGGCCTTCACCGCCGCCTTCGCGTCCTTGCCGATCGTGAACACACCGTGGCTCTTCATCAGCACGGCGGGCGAGCGGTGACCCTCCAGGGTCTCCACGATGCCCCGGCCGATCGAGTCGTCCCCGATCAGGGCGAACGGGCCGACCGGGATCTCCGCACCGAACTCGTCCGCCATCGCGGTCAGCACGCACGGCACCGCCTCACCCCGGGCCGCCCAGGCACAGGCATAGGTGGAATGGGTGTGCACCACTCCCCCGACCTCGGGCATGTGCCGGTACACGTAGGCGTGCGCCGCCGTGTCGGAGGACGGCGCGTACCCGCCCTCGACGACGTTCCCGTCCAGGTCACAGACGATCATGTTCTGAGGCGTCAGCTCGTCGTAGGAGACCCCGCTCGGCTTGATGACCAGCAGCTCCTCACCCGGGACCCGGGCCGAGACGTTGCCGGCGGTCCAGACCACCAGGTTGTACCGGACCAGCTCCTGGTGGAGGTCGCTGACCTGGCGGCGGATGAGGTCGATGGACGTTTTCACGGGGCCTCGCTCGGTGTGGTCAGGGCGGCGTTGCGGATGTCGCGCAGGCGGTGCAGGAGCTTGTCGGGCCCGGTGCCGAAGTGGTCGTGCAGGGCGCGGTACTCGGCGAAGAGCAGGTCGTAGACGTCGGCGGCGGCCCGGTCGGGCTGGTACGCCCCGCGCCGCACCCGGCCCATCGCGGCGGCCGCGGCCCGTACGTCGGGGTAGGCCCCGGCGGCGACGGCCGCGTGGATCGCGGAGCCGAGCGCCGGGCCCTGCTCCGACGCGGCGACGGAGACCGGCCGGCGCAGGACGTCCGCGTAGATCCGCATCAGCAGGTCGTTCTTCTTGAGACCGCCCGTGACGATGAACTCGGTGACGGGGACGCCGCCCTGTTCCAGGGCCTCGACGATGACGCGGGTGCCGTAGGCGGTGGCCTCCAGCAGGGCGCGGTAGACCTCCTCGGGCCGGGTGGCCAGGGTGAGGCCGACGATCACCCCCGAGAGGTGGTGGTCGACCAGCGTCGAGCGGTTGCCGTTCATCCAGTCGAGCGCGACCAGGCCGTGGCCGCCGACCGGCTGGTCCGCGATCTTCCGGGTGAGCAACTGGTGGAGGTCCTCGCCGTTCTCCTCGGCCTCGGCGAGGTAGTCGGCGGGAACGCCCTGGCGCAGCCACCAGGCGAAGATGTCGCCCACCGCGCTCTGGCCGGCCTCGTAGCCGTACGCGCCCTCGACGATGCCGCCCTCGACCACGCCGCAGATCCCGGGGACGTCCGCGAGGGCGGCGCCGTTGATCACGTGACAGGTGGACGTGCCCATGATGGCGAGGAGCTGGCCGTTCTCGACCGCCTGCGCGGCGGGGGCGGCGACGTGCGCGTCGACGTTGCCCGCGGCGACCGCGATGCCTGCGGGCAGGCCGGTCCACTCCGCCGCCCGCGCGGTGAGCGAGCCGACCCGGGAGCCGAGCGGGGCGAGCGGGTGCTCCAGCCGGGTGCGGGCGAAGTCGGCGAAGTCGGGGTGCAGGGCGGCGAGGTAGTCCTCGCCCGGGTAGCCGCCGTCCTGGTGGATGCCCTTGTAGCCGGCGGTGCAGGCGTTGCGGCTCTCGGCGCCGGTGAGCTGCCAGACGATCCAGTCGGCGGCCTCGATCCAGCGCGCGCACGCATCGTACACGGCCTGGTCCTCCTCAAGGACCTGGAGGGCCTTGGCGTACTGCCACTCGGCGGAGATCTTCCCGCCGTAGCGGAGGATCCACTTCTCGCCCCGGGCGTGGGCCAGCGCGTTGATCCGGTCGGCCTGGCCCTGGGCGGCGTGGTGCTTCCACAGCTTGGGCCAGGCGTGCGGGCGGCCGGACCAGTGCCCGGTCTCGGCGAGCGGGGTGCCGTCGGCGAGCACCGGGAGGACCGTGCAGGCGGTGAAGTCGGTGGCGATGCCGATCACCGCGGCCGGGTCGACGCCGGCGGCGGCGACGGCCGCGGGGACGGCGGTGCGCAGCACCTCGCGCCAGTCCTCGGGGTGCTGGAGCGCCCAGTCGGGCGGCAGGCGGCGGCCGGTCCCGGGCAGGCGGTCCTCGATGACGGCGTGGGGGTAGTCGTGGACGGCGGTGCCCAGTTCCTCACCGTCGCGCACGCGGACCACCACGGCGCGGCCGGAGAGCGTTCCGAAGTCGACGCCTACGACGTATCTCTCCGAGTCCTGGGCGGCAGGAGTCACGGTCACTTCCTCATCCTTCGTACGACCGGTGTTGTCACCTGTCGCCGGCGCGGCCCAGATCCGGGGCAGGGCAGGGCGCGCCGACGACAGGATCCGTTCCGCTGCCTCTCCCTCAGGAGGCCTTCAGGAGGACGGAACGAGTGGCCGCCGGCGGCGCGGGGAAGCGGGGCTTTCAGCGCCTCGCCGGCGGAGTGGGAAGGGCGCTGTTGTTCACGCTCACAGGAATTGTTAGCGCTCACAATCCTGGTGTCAAGGGAAAGTTCACGGGATCGCGCCGGCACACCGGGCGGTCAGGGGCTCGCGGACCCCCGCCGCTTCAACGCCGGGCGACCGGGCGCACGCTGCGGCGCAGCACCAGCTCCGGAGAGATCTTCACCTGGGCCCGCGCGGGCGTGACGCCCTCCAGCTCTCCGACGAGCAGCTCCAGGGCTCTGCGGCCGAGTTCGCCGAAGTCCTGCCGCACGGTGGTCAGCGGCGGGATGAAGTAGGCGGCCTCCGGGATGTCGTCGAAGCCGACCACGCTGATGTCGTCCGGCACCGACCGCCCGGCCTCGTGCAGGGCGCGCAGCAGGCCGAGGGCCATGTGGTCGTTGGCGCAGAAGACGGCGGTGACATCCGCCAGTTCCGCGATCCGCAGGCCGGCCTGGTAGCCGGAGCGGGCGCTCCAGTCGCCGCGTTCGACGGCCGGCACCGGGGCTCCGGCCGCCTGCAGCGCACCGCGCCAGCCCTCCTCGCGGTCCTGGCTCTCCAGCCAGTTCGCCGGCCCTGCCACGTGGTGCACCGTGCGGTGGCCCAGGTCGAGCAGGTACCCGGTGACCTCCCCGGCACCGGCGCGGTTGCCCACCGACACCATGGGCACCCGGGTCTGGTTGCCCGAGCCGACCGCGACGACCGGCACCGAACTGGAGAGCCGGGCCACCGCGCTGACGCCGGAGGTCTGCGGTGCGATCACCAGGACGCCCTCCACGCCCTGGTCGCGCAGCCGGTCGACGGCCTCCTGGACCGAACGGCCGTCCAGGGACCGCAGACTGGACACGCTCACGAAGTACCCGGCACTGCGCGCGGCCCGCTCGATGCCGTCCAGCATCGAGGCCGGACCGTAGAGGGTCGAGTCGAAGCTGACCACGCCGAGGGTCTGCGAGCGGCGGGTCACCAGCGCCCGGGCGGCCGAGTTGGGCCGGTAGTCCAGCTCCCGGATGGCGGCCAGCACGCGCTCGCGGGTGTCCGGCCGGACGTGCGGGGCGCCGTTGAGCACCCGGGACACCGTCTGGTGGGACACGCCTGCCAGTTTCGCCACATCCGCCATCACGGGCTGGCGCTGTTCCGTCCCGGTGCTGTCGGTTCCCACTCGCAGTCCCCTTCCTCGGCTGCGCACCACAGTACGCGACCGGGCCCCCACCGATGCGTCACCTCCGGGCCGGCGGAGGCGCTCCTCCCCACCGGGCGTCCGGGCGCCGGACCGAGAGGGCGCCGGACCCGCTGACCGCCGCCCCGGCCGCGCGGCGGTGGAACGTGGACCAACCGACGGCCGTCGGCAACGGCCCGCGGCCCCGGCTCCACGCCCGGCGAGGAGGTTGTCCCGCCCCGGGGATCCAACGATGCACCGGCAACCCTTGACTCCGCCGATGTGAGCGTTAACACTCTTGTCACGCCAGGCCACGGCGACCGTAACCCCGGTGCCCCACAGCACGAGGGCCCCGTCCCCGGCCGGCCCCGCCCGACCGCTCCCAGTCGCCCAGCCAGGGTCGCTCTGTGCCGGTCGCGGAACCATCACTGGAGGAACTGTGCGGAAGATTTCGGCGAGCCTCGTCGCCGCGGGCCTGATCCTGTCGTTGGCGGCCTGCGGCCAGAGCGCCAGCGGCGCCGGCGACGGTCCGGCCAAGGGGGACGCGAAGGGCGGCCTCGTCGGCATCGCCATGCCGACCAAGTCGTCGGAGCGCTGGATCGCCGACGGCACCAACATGGTCAAGGAGTTCCAGGCCAAGGGCTACAAGACCGACCTGCAGTACGGGGACAACGTGGTGGAGAACCAGGTCTCCCAGGTGGAGAACATGATCACCAAGGGTGCCAAACTGCTGGTGATCGCCGCCATCGACGGATCCTCGCTCACCAACGTGCTGCAGAAGGCCGCCGACGCGCACATCCCGGTCATCTCCTACGACCGGCTGATCCGCGGCACCGGCAACGTCGACTACTACGCCACCTTCGACAACTACAAGGTGGGCGTGCTCCAGGGCGGCTACATCGTCGACAAGCTCGGACTCAAGGACGGCAAGGGCCCGTTCAACGTCGAGCTGTTCGCGGGCTCGCCGGACGACAACAACGCCAACTTCTTCTTCAACGGCGCGATGAGCGTCCTCAAGCCGTACATCGACGACAAGAAGCTCGTGGTCCAGAGCGGCCAGACCGCCTTCAACCAGGTCGCCACCCTGCGCTGGGACGGCGGTCTCGCCCAGTCCCGGATGGACAACCTGCTGAGCAAGTCGTACACCGCCGCCCGCGTCGACGCCGTGCTCTCGCCGTACGACGGCATCTCGATCGGCATCCTCTCCTCCCTCAAGGGTGTCGGCTACGGCGCCGGGAAGTCGCTGCCGGTCGTCACGGGTCAGGACGCGGAACTGGCGTCGGTGAAGTCGATCATCGCGGGCGAGCAGACCCAGACGGTCTACAAGGACACCCGCCAACTCGCCAAGGTGGCCGTCCAGATGGGCGACGCGCTGCTGACCGGCGGCAAGCCCGAGGTCAACGACACCAGCCAGTACGACAACGGCGTCAAGACCGTCCCGGCCCAGCTCCTCCAGCCGGTCAGCGTCGACAAGGACAACTACCAGAAGGTCCTGGTGGACAGCGGCCAGTACACCGCAGACCAGCTCAAGTAACCCCGAGGCCCGGCTGACGGGCCAGGCGTCGACACGGTGGTGCGGGGTGCGGTAGATCCCCCGCACCGCACCACCCCGAACGATACGGATGCACAGCCATGGCCGGACCCGTTCTCGAAATGCGGTCGATCAGCAAGTCGTTCCCCGGCGTCAAGGCGCTCTCCCAGGTCAACCTGACCGTCTCGGCGGGCCAGGTGCACGCCGTCTGCGGTGAGAACGGCGCCGGCAAGTCCACCCTGATGAAGGTGCTCAGCGGGGTCTACCCGCACGGCAGTTACGAGGGCGAGATCCTCTTCGAGGGCGAACCCTGCCGGTTCAAGGACATCCGGGCCAGCGAGCGGCTCGGCATCGCGATCATCCACCAGGAGCTCGCCCTGGTGCCCTACCTGTCCATCGCCGAGAACATCTTCCTCGGCAACGAGCACGCCAGCCGGGGCATCATCAGCTGGCACCGGACCCTCACCCACGCCGCCGAACTGCTCCGGCAGGTCGGCCTCGACGAGAGCCCCCACACCAGGGTCGCCGATCTCGGGGTCGGCAAGCAGCAGTTGGTCGAGATCGCCAAAGCGCTGGCCAAGGAGGTCAAACTGCTCATCCTGGACGAGCCGACCGCCGCGCTGAACGACGAGGACAGCCGCAAGCTGCTCGACCTGATCCTGGAACTCAAGGCGCGCGGCATCTCGTGCATCATCATCTCGCACAAGCTGAACGAGATCGCCCGGGTCGCGGACGCCGTGACCATCCTGCGCGACGGCCGGACCATCGAGACCATCGCGATCGGCTCCGAGGGCATCGCCGAGGAGCGGATCATCCGCGGCATGGTCGGCCGCGACCTGGAACACCGCTACCCCGAGCGCACCCGGGACGTCGGCGAGGTCGCGTTCGAGGTCGAGGACTGGAGCGTCCGGCACCCGATCGACCAGCAGCGCACGGTGGTGGACGGAGCCTCGCTGAACGTGCGGCGCGGCGAGATCGTCGGCATCGCCGGTCTGATGGGCGCCGGCCGCACCGAGCTGGCCATGAGCGTGTTCGGCCGTTCGTACGGCCGGTGGGCCGGCGGCCGGGTGCGGCTGCACGGCCGGGAGATCCGCACCCGTACGGTGCCCGAAGCGATCGGGCACGGCATCGCGTACGTCACCGAGGACCGCAAACAACTCGGTCTCAACCTCATCGACGACATCAGCCGGAACATCTCGCTGAGCGCGCTCGGCAAGGTCACCCGGTTCGGCCGGGTCGACCGGCACGAGGAGACCCGGGTCGCCGAGACCTTCCGACGGACGATGAACATCAAGGCGCCGACGGTGTTCACCCGGACCGGCACGCTCAGCGGCGGCAACCAGCAGAAGGTCGTCCTCAGCAAGTGGATCTTCGCCGGACCGGAGGTGCTGATCCTCGACGAGCCCACCCGCGGCATCGACGTCGGCGCGAAGGCGGAGATCTACACCGTCATCGCCGAACTCGCCACCCAGGGCAAGGCCGTGCTCGTCATCTCGTCCGAACTCCCCGAACTCCTGGGTCTGTGCGACCGGATCTACACCATGGCCGAAGGCCGGATCACCGGTGAGGTGGCCCGGGCGGACGCCACCCAGGAATCCCTCATGCGGCTCATGACCATGAGCGCCGCATCCAGCAACGAGCAGGTGTGAGGCATGGCCCAGACCGAGATCATCCCGGATTCGTCCCCGAAGGCACCGCGGGGCGGCCCGAGCCCGTCCGTCGGCGGCGTGCTGGCCCGCGCGCTGAGCGGCAACGTACGCCAGTACGGCATGCTGGTCGCTCTCGCACTCATCGTGCTGCTCTTCCAGTTCTGGACCGACGGCATCCTGCTCCAGCCGCTCAACATCACCAACCTGATCCAGCAGAACGGCTACATCCTCATCCTGGCGATCGGCATGATGATCGTCATCATCGCCGGGCACATCGACCTCTCGGTCGGTTCCCTGGCCGCCTTCGTCGGGGCGGCCGCCGCGGTGATGATGGTCAAGCACCACCTGCCCTGGCCCGTGGCGCTGCTGGCCGCGCTGGTGATCGGCGCGCTCGCCGGCGCCTGGCAGGGCTTCTGGATCGCCTACCTGGGCATCCCGTCGTTCATCGTCACCCTGGCGGGCATGCTGCTGTTCCGCGGCGGCACCCAGATCCTCCTCCAGGGGCAGTCGGTGGCGCCGTTCCCCAAGGGTTTCCAGAGCATCAGCAGCGGCTTCCTCCCCGAGGTGGGCCCGCACACCGACTACCACAACCTCACCCTGCTGCTGGGCCTCGCCGTGCTGGCCGTCGCGGTCCTCCAGGAGGTGCGCGGCCGGCGGCAGACCGCCTCGTACGGGCTGGAGCCGCTCCCGCTCGGGCTGTTCCTCGCCAAGCTCGCCGTGATCGCCGCGGCGGTGGTGGTCTTCACGCTGCTGCTGGCCAGCTACCACGGCGTGCCGATCGTGCTGCTGATCCTCGGCGCGCTGCTGGTCGCCTTCGGCTATCTGATGCGCAACTCGATCATCGGGCGGCACACCTACGCCATCGGCGGCAACGAGGCGGCGGCCAAGCTGTCCGGAGTGAAGAGCAGGCGGGTCGTCTTCCTCGCCTTCACCAACATGGGCGTCCTCGCGGCGCTCGCCGGGCTGGTCTTCGCCGCGAGGCTCAACGCCGGCACGCCGCAGGCCGGCATCAACTTCGAGCTGGAGGCGATCGCCGCCGCGTTCATCGGCGGCGCCTCCGCCAGCGGCGGCGTGGGCACCGTGCTCGGCGCCATCATCGGCGGCCTGGTGCTGGGCGTGCTCAACAACGGCATGTCACTGGTCGGGATCGGCACCGACTACCAGCAGGTGATCAAGGGCCTGGTGCTGCTGGCAGCCGTCGGCTTCGACGTCTACAACAAGCGCAGGGCCGGCTCCTGACCCGGGAACGGCTGCGCGGGGACGGGTGGGGCGCCTCCACCACCCGGCCCCCGACCGGGGGAACACCGCCGCCCGGCACGGCTCCCCCCCTGAATCCCGCGCCCCCGACCGTCCGCCACCGGACGGCCGGGGGCGCGGACGCGTCCCGCCCCGGCGCGCCGAC
The DNA here is from genome assembly GCF_040630735.1 of Kitasatospora sp. NPDC005748. Taxonomy (NCBI): domain Bacteria; kingdom Bacillati; phylum Actinomycetota; class Actinomycetes; order Kitasatosporales; family Streptomycetaceae; genus Kitasatospora; species Kitasatospora sp. NPDC005748. The sequence continues at coordinate 11,792 of NZ_JBEXYD010000041.1, read as the reverse complement.
GACCCGGGACGAGGCGTGGGTGCACCCAGGCGGCAGCCGGCTGCCGGACGCCCGGTGCGCCCTCGCGGTCCGGCCGTCCGGGCCGGCCGGCCGGCGTCGGCGGAAAGTCCCGGCCGCACGGCAACCTTCGCTCCGCCGGCGGCAACTGACGGGTGGCACGAGGGCGGCACACCGCCCACGGGCCGTCCGATCCCAGCGCCGCCCACCGCCGCGCGCCGCCGACCCGGGCGGCAGCGCCGCGACGGCGCCGAAGCAAGGAGTAGCCCCCATGAACGAGACGGATCCCACCGCGGACGGCCGCACCCGGCACGACCGCGCGGCCGGTGGCCGGCGACGTACGCGTGGGCGCCACCGCCGGCGCTGGACCACGCTGGGCCTGGCCCTCGGCGTGCCCGGCGTGCTCGGCCCGTACCTGCTCCTCGTGCAGGCCGACTCGAAAGCCGCGTCGGTGGACCCCACCGCTTACTACACGCTGGTGTCGGTCCGCAGCGACAAGGCGCTGGACGTCCCCGGGGCGGACGCGGCCGACGGCGTCCGGATCCGCCAGGCGGGCCGCGCTGCCGGTGCCGCGAGCCAGCAGTGGCAACTGAAGCTGGTGGGGGACGGCTTCTACGAGGTGGAGAACCGCAGCAGTCACAAGGTCATCGGAGTGCGGGGGGCTTCCACCGAGCCGGCCGCCGCCGTCGAGCAGCAGACCGACCACGGCTCCGCCGCGCAGCAGTGGAGGATGCAGGACGTCGGCGGCGGCGCGGTGAAGCTGGTCTCCCGCAGCAGCGGCATGGTCCTGGACGTGTGGGGCGGTTCCGACGGCGAGGGCGTGCCGCTCATCCAGTACGCCGACCGGGGCAGCACCAACCAGCACTGGCGGCTGGTGAAGGTCGACGGCACGGGCGGGTATGCCTGGCACAACGCCCAGATCGTCGGTGGCGGGTTCGTCACCGGGCTGGTCTTCAACCCCGCGCGCAAGGACCTCCTCTACGCCCGGACCGACATCGGCGGCGCGTACCGCTGGGACGCGGCCGCCGCCCGGTGGACCTCGTTGACCGACTGGATCGGCGGCGACGACTGGAACCTGCTGGGGATCGAGAGCCTGGCGACCGACCCGGTCGACCCGGGCCGCCTGTACCTCGCGAGCGGCACCTACACCAACGACTGGGCGGGCAACGGCGCGATCCTCCGCTCCACCGACCAGGGCCGGACGTTCCAGCGCACCGACCTGCCGTTCAAACTGGGCGGCAACGAGGACGGCCGGTCCATGGGCGAGCGCCTGGTGGTGGACCCCGACGACCACCGCACGCTCTACCTCGGCACCCGCAAGAACGGCCTCTGGCGCAGCACCGACTACGGCGTGACCTGGAGCCAGGTCGGCGGCTTCCCCGTCAGGGACGGCGCGAGCAGCGGCGCCGGCCTGTCCTTCGTGACCTTCGGGCCGCCCGGCAGCAGGACGGTCTACGTCGGGGTGGCCGACCGGACCACCTCGCTGTACCGCTCCACCGACGGCGGCGCCACCTGGCAGGCCGTACCGGCCCAGCCCACCGGGCAGCTGCCGCAGCACGGTGTGCTGTCCGGCGACGGCTCGTTCTACCTGACCTACACCAACGCGCCCGGCCCGAACGGGGTGACGGGCGGCTCGGTGTGGAAGTACACGCCGTCCACCGGGGCCTGGAAGAACGTCTCGCCGTCCAGCGGCGCTTACGGCTTCGCCGGCCTGGCCGTCGACCCGCAGCACCCGGCCACGGTGATGGTCACCACGCTCGACCGCTGGTGGCCTTCCGACGAGCTCTACCGGTCGACCGACGGCGGCGCCACCTGGAAGCCGCTCGACGCGAGCGCCGTGCGCGACAACTCCGCGGCGCCGTACGTGGGTACCGGCATCGGGCACTGGATGGGCACGCTGGCCATCGACCCCTTCGACTCCGGACACGTGCTGTACGGCACCGGATCGGGCCTGTGGGGCAGCAACGACGTGACGGCGGCGGACACCGGGCGTCCGACGCACTGGACGATCCCGGCCAGGGGCCTGGAGGAGACCGCGACGCTCGGACTGGTCAAGCCCCCCGGCCTGCCGCTGATCAGCGCACTCGGGGATGTCGGCGGCTTCCGGCACGACGACCTGACCAAGGTTCCCGCCAAGGCGCTGACCGGGCCGCTGTTCACCAACACCACCGGCATCGACTTCGCCCAGGGCAAGCCGGAGTTCCTGGTGCGGGTCGGCCTCGGCGGTGCGCAGCACGGCGCCTGGTCCACCGACGGCGGGGTCGGCTGGACACCGTTCGCGAGCGTTCCGGTGGGCGACGCGGGCGGTGGTTCCACGGCCGTCTCGGCGGACGGCGCCACCGTGGTGTGGACCCCTTCGGGCCAGGCTCCCTTCCTCTCCACCAACCGCGGCGCGTCCTGGACGCAGGCCGCCGGCCTGACCAAGGACACGGCCGTGGTGGCCGACCGGTCGGCGGCGAACACCTTCTACGCGCTCAGCGGCGGCACCCTGTACACCGCCACCGACGGCGGAAGGCACTTCACCGCCCGCGCCGCCGGTCTGGGCGACGGGCAGCTCAAGGCGGTTCCGGGCGTCGCCGGCGACCTCTGGATCGCCGGCGGGCGCAACGGGCTCCGGCACTCCACGGACGGCGGGTCGAGCTTCCGCAAGCTCGACGGCGTGGAGCAGGCGAGCGCCGTCGGCTTCGGCAAGGCGGCGCCGGGCGCCGGCTACCAGGCCGTCTTCCTGAGCGGGAAGGTCAAGGGCGTCACCGGCCTGTTCCGTTCCACCGACGGCGGCTCGACCTGGACCAGGATCAACGACGACCAGCACCAGTTCGGCGGAAGTGTCATCAACGTCGTCGCCGGCGACCCCGACGTCTACGGCCGGGTGTACCTGGGCGGCTACGGGCGCGGCGTGCTGTACGGCGACCCTTCCTGACCGTCGCTGCCCGGGCGGGCGGCGTGGCCCGCCGCCCGCCCGGGCAGCCCCTCGGGAATTCCGCGCCGGAGCGGCAACCTTTCCGGCTCCGGCGGCCACTGAGCAGTGCAACGTCGAGTCGATCTACCGAATGGATGGGAATGAGGGCAACGAAGCACGCCGCCCCGCAGTCGAGGCGCGGGCTGGTCATGGGCGTTCCGCTGGTTCTGGTGGCGGCCGGGGTGCTGGCGTTCCTGGCCTTCGCGCTCCTGCCGGGGAGCGGGGGCGGCGGGGGTAGCGGGGAGGCCGCCGCCGGCCGGCCGGCCGCCGCGTCCGTCGCGGCCACCGCACCGAGCACAGGACAAGCCACCGGTCCTGCCGTCGGGACAGCGGCCGAAACGGCCGCACCGACCGCCTCCGCCGCCCCGCCCGGGACCACGCCCACCGTGGCGACGGCTTCGGCCGCCGGCACCCCGTCCCCGGCGACCGCCGCCCCCTCCCCGCCCGCCACCACCACGCCGCGGCCGTCGACCGCCGGGGCCACCCCGTCGCCCTCGGCCACCGCCCACCCGGTGCCGGCCACCGCGTCCCTGGCCGGGCGGATCAAGCCCGGGGCGAGCTACCCGGGCGTCGCGACGTCCTACGACGCCGCCGACGGCAACGGCGCCTGCTCGTTCGGCCCGTCCGGCGACCTCATGGTCGCGGCGATGAACCACACCGACTACGAGTCGGCCAAGGCGTGCGGGGCGTCCGTGCTCGTCCGCGCCGCCAACGGCGCCACCCTCACGGTCCGGATCGTCAACGAGTGCCCGCTGCCCTGCGCACCGGGGCAGCTCGACCTCAGCCACCAGGCCTTCGCCGAGCTCGCCGAGCTCTCGGTGGGCCGGCTCCCGATCACCTGGACGCTGCTGAGCCCGGGCGCGCCGGAGACGATGTCGGTCCGGTACAAGACCGGGTCGACCCAGTGGTGGTGCGGTATCCAGGCGATCGGTCACCGCAACCCGGTCGCGACGTTGGAGGTCCGGGCGCCCGGCGGCTGGCGACAGCTCCCCCGCAGCGACTACAACTACTTCCTCTCCGCCGACGGCACCGGGTGCGGGGGCCCGATCAGGGTCACCGACATCTACGGGGAACAACTGACCGTCGACGGGATCGCGTTGCAAGCGGGCATCGCGCAGCCGGCCCGGGTCCAGTTCGCCCGGCATTGACCGCGCCGCTCGCCGGCCCGCCGTCCGGGCTCCCTCTCCGGGGCGGCCACCACCCGGAGCCGGTCACGGCCCCTGCTACGCTCAGCCAGGCTGTTAACGCTCACATTGCTAGGAGAGGGCGACCGGGGGAAATGCTCCTCGATGACGCGTCCGCGGAGTTCCACGACTTCTTCGAACGCCACCACGCCGAACTCGCCCGTCTCGCCCATCTCCTGACCGGCGAGACGGACGCGGCCGACGACCTCGCCGCCGACGCCCTGATCGCCCTGTGGCAGCGCTGGGACCGGCTCCGCGCAGCCGACCACCCCCTCGCCTACGCCCGCGGGGTGGTCGCCAACATGGCCCGGGAACGGATCCGCAGCGCGGTTCGCGAGCGGCGCCGGATCCTGCTCTTCTGGTCCCGGGCCCCCGAGCGGACGGACGGCCCGGACGTCGCCGCCGTGCTGGACGTCCGCGCGGCGCTCGCCCGCCTGCCGTTCCGCAAGCGGGCGTGCGTGGTGCTGCGCCACGCCTTCGACCTGTCGGAGAAGGACACCGCCGTGGCACTGGGCATATCGGTCGGTACGGTGAAGAGCCAGACCTCGAAGGCGATGGCCGAGCTGGAAGGCGCACTCGGCGCACGAGCGGTCGGCGAACTGGCGGCAGGAAGGCGGAACCGGTGAACGACGACATCACCCGTCGGCTGCGCGAGGCCGCCGAGGCCCACCAGCCCGACCGGGCACGGATCCTGGCCCGCGTGGAACGCGGTGCGGCCGGTCCTCCCGTCCGCCACCGCACACCGACGTTCGCGAGGTCGTGGCCCAAGGCCGCCCTGGCCGGCCTCGCTGCCGCCGGCATCCTGGCGACCGGTGGTCTCGCCGTCGCCGGCATCGCCCGGACTCCGCCGTCGGAGCCCGTCACCACCCCGGCCGTCCCGCCTCCGGCGGTCGCCTCCTCGCCCCCGGTGGCGACTCCCCCCGGTGTCGCCGACCCGACGCGGGCACCCACCGCCGACCCGCCCACAGCCGCCCCGCCCACCAACGCCCCGCCCGCCTCGCGCCCGACCCCCACGGCGAGCACCCGGCCACAGAACGGACCGCTGTGGTCGGAGGGCTCGGTGGACGCGCACAGCACCGTCTACTGGGCCCAGAGCGACCTCCTCCTCACGTCCGCCCAGCCGCTCACCTCGCTCACCGTGGAACTGCGCGTCGCGCAGACCGGCGACGTGCGGGACACCGGCAACTGGCGAACCCTGCCGGCCGAGGACTTCTCCGTCACCGTGCAGGAGTCGGACGGCGTGCTGGTCTACCGCTGGACCCTCAGGCCCGGCCGCACCGTGCCGGCCGGGCAGCACGAGTTCGCAGGCCAGTACAACCACGCCGCCGGCACGCGCAGCGCCGCGAACGACAGCTACCGGGTCGAGGCCCGGAGTGCGGGCGGCCCCGCCTCCGTCTGGGGAGGGTTCGCCCGATGAGCCGGCCGATGCACGTCCGGGGAGGTGCCGAGCGGCGAGAGCCACCGCCCGGCGGGGCCCTCCTCCGGGAGGCAGGGCGTCCGCCGCGCCGGGTGGCCGGATAGCCAGGTAGCCGGGCAGCCGGGTAGCCGGGTGGCCGTCCGGTCGTATCGCGCCGCCCCGGGGGCGCCCGAGCACGACCTGAAGGCCGGGCGGCACCGCCCGCGTGGGGTCCGGCGGGCCGGCGGTGCGAGGCACCCGGACGGCTACCCGGCGCCTTCGGGCCGGTGCCGGCCCGCGCGGCGGTCACCGTCCCCGTCCCGCGTCGGGTCGCCGGCAGCGAGCGCTCCGGGCCACCGCGCAGGCCGGCCTGCCGGTGACGCCGCCGAGGGGACGGCGGAGGCGTCTGCGCCCGGGCGAGTGCCGCGGCGAATCCGGTCCGCCGCTGCGCGAGGTATTGACAACTCGCAACGCCTGTTGGAGATTTCACCTGAACATGTCAGGCAGGGCGCGTTCCCCACCGCGGAAATGTTAGCGCTAACAGAAGGTGCCGACACCCCGGTTGATCCCCGGATCCGCCGAACCCACAGGGGTGCGCTCGGTGCGTCGACCGGCGCTACGGCTCCTGGACGGGACCAAGCTCCGCGCTCGGGGCACGCACAGCCCGCCCTGCCCGGCAGGACCGGCTCGGCCGCGTACGCGCACGATCGTCACGACGAGGCCCCGGTCCCCACCGGTGTGCCGTCATCCCCCACCCAAGGAGAACGATCCGTCATGCCATGGCTCACCCAGAAGCCCCGCCTCGGCAAGGTCCTGACCGCGGTCGCGGGCCTGGTCGTCAGCTCGATCACGGCCGTCGCCGCGAGCCCCGCGGCCGACGCCGCCGGGGCCACCACGCTCGGTGCGGCGGCGGCCGGCAGCGGCCGCTACTTCGGCGCCGCAGTGCCCGCCGGAAAGCTCGGCGACCCGACCTACTCCACCATCCTCGACCGGGAATTCAGCATGGTCACCCCGGAGAACGAGATGAAGTGGGACACCGTCGAACCCTCCCGCGGGTCGTTCGACTTCGGGCCCGCCGACTCGATCGTCGGCCACGCCTCCGCGCACGGCCAGCGCATGCGCGGCCACACCCTGGTCTGGCACTCCCAGCTGCCCAACTGGGTCACCGGCATCACCGACGCCAACACCCTGCGCAGCGTGATGAACAACCACATCACCACGGAGATGGCCCACTACAAAGGCAAGATCTACGCCTGGGACGTGGTCAACGAGGCCTTCGCCGACGGCGGCAGCGGCCAGCACCGCGGCTCCGTGTTCCAGAACGTGCTGGGCAACGGCTTCATCGAGGAGGCCTTCCGCACCGCCCGGACCGCCGACCCCTCGGCCAAGCTCTGCTACAACGACTACAACATCGAGAACTGGTCCGACGCCAAGACCCAGGGCGTCTACTCCATGGTCAAGGACTTCAAGGCCCGCGGCGTGCCCGTCGACTGCGTCGGATTCCAGAGCCACTTCGGCGCCGGCGGGCCGCCGGCCAGCTTCCGGACCACCCTGTCCGCCTTCGCCGCCCTCGGCGTGGACGTCCAGCTCACCGAGCTCGACATCGCCCAGGCGTCCGCCGGCGCGTACACCACCGCCGTCCAGACCTGCCTCGACGTCGCCCGCTGCACGGGCATCACGGTGTGGGGCATCCGGGACAGCGACTCCTGGCGCACCGGTGAGAACCCGCTGCTGTTCGACAACAACGGAAACAAGAAGGCCGCCTACGGCGCGGTGCTCTCCACCCTGAGCCGCGGTAGCGGCGGGACGCCGCCCGGGGGCATCACCCCCGGCACCGTCTACACGCTCTCCGACGTTGCCGCCGGACGCGTGCTCGACGAACCCGCGGGACAGAACGGCAACGGCACCCCGCTCCAGGTGTGGGCCGCCAGCGGCGCCGCCAACCAGCAGTGGCGGGCCGCCCAGAACGGCGACGGCTCCTACACCCTGACCAACGTCGCCAGCGGCCGGGTGCTGGACGAGCCCGCGAACCAGACGGGCAACGGGACGAGGATGGAGGTCTGGGACGCCAACGGCGGCGCCAACCAGCACTGGCGGGCCGCCCGGAACGGCGACGGCTCCTACACCCTGACCAACGTCGCCAGCGGCCGCGCGTTGGAGGTCGCCGGCGGTCAGACCGCCAACGGCGCTCCCGTCCAGATCTGGGACTCGACCGGCGGGGCCAACCAGCACTGGAAGTTCGGCTGAGCCGAGCCGCCGGCGCGGCGGGTGCCCCGCCGGGCTCCTGTCGCGACCGGGCACCCGCCGCGGGGCAGCTGGTGTGAAGACGCTCGATGCGCGCCCTCACGGCGGCGCGCACAGGTGAGCGATGACAAGGCCGTGTGACAACTCCCTCCCTTCACGAAAGAGGTCTCCCATGCGCAGACGGAATTCCCGCCGCGGGCACCTGTCCGTGGTGCTCACCGCCGTGCTCGCGGCCGTGGTGGCGTTGGCCGCGATGCTCGTCGCCAACCCGGCACAGGCGGCCACCGGCAGCGCCGTGCGCGGTGCCGGTTCCGGCCGGTGCCTCGACGTGCAGAACGCCGGCCAGGCCGACGGCGCGTCCCTGCAGATCTACGACTGCTCGGGCGGTACCAACCAGCAGTGGACGTCGACGTCCACCAACCAGCTGACCGTGTACGGCAACAAGTGCCTGGACGTTCCGGGCCACGCCACCACGGCCGGCACCAGGGTGCAGATCTGGACCTGCAGCGGCGGTGCGAACCAGCAGTGGCGGGTCAACTCCGACGGCACGATCGTCGGCGTGGAGTCCGGGCTGTGCCTGGACGTCACCGGCGCCGGCACGGCCAACGGCACGGCCGTGGGGATCTGGACGTGCACCGGCGCCGCCAACCAGAAGTGGACCGGCCTGTCCGGGACGACGCCGGGCGGCACCTGCCCCCTCCCCTCGACGTACCGCTGGTCGTCGACGGGCGTGCTGGCGCAACCGGCGAACGGGTGGGGCGCGCTGAAGGACTTCACCACCGCGACGTACAACGGCAAGCACCTCGTCTACGCCTCGGACGTGTCGGGTTCCTCGTACGGTTCGATGGCGTTCGCTCCGTTCACCGACTGGTCGGGCATGGCGTCGGCCGGGCAGACCGGGATGAACCAGAACGCGGTGGCACCCACGCTGTTCTACTTCGCCCCGAAGAACATCTGGGTGCTGGCGTACCAGTGGGGCGCGTGGCCCTTCATCTACCGCACGTCGAGCGACCCGACCAACCCCAACGGCTGGTCCGCGCCGCAGCCGCTGTTCACCGGCGGCATCCCGGGCGCCGCCCCGATCGACCAGACCCTGATCGCCGACGACCAGAACATGTACCTGTTCTTCGCCGGTGACAACGGCAGCATCTACCGGGCGAGCATGCCGATCGGGAACTTCCCGGGCAACTTCGGCTCCTCCTACACGACGGTCATGAGCGACACGGTGAAGAACCTCTTCGAGGCACCGCAGGTCTACAAGGTCCAGGGCCGGAACCAGTACCTCATGATCGTCGAGGCCCGGGGCGCGAACGAGCAGCGCTACTTCCGCTCCTTCACCGCCACCAGTCTGAACGGCTCCTGGACCCCGCAGGCCGCCACCGAGAGCAACCCCTTCGCGGGCAAGGCCAACAGCGGCGCCTCCTGGACCAACGACATCAGCCACGGGGACCTCGTCCGCAACAACCCCGACCAGACCATGACCGTCGACCCCTGCAACCTGCAGTTCCTCTACCAGGGCAAGTCCCCCAGCGCGAGCGGCCCCTACGACCAGTTGCCGTGGCGGCCGGGTGTCCTCACCCTGCAGCACTGACCGACCCGCCCCCGGTGAACTCGGGCGCGTGCGGCCGACGGTACCCGGACGATCCTCCCTCGGCACCGGCGCCTCCGCCTGCTGACCGCTCCTGACCGCTCCTGACCGGCCCGAGGGACCCCGGCCGTACGTCGGCCGGGGTCCCTCCCTTCGCGGACCGTCGGCGCGGGGTGCGGACCGCGCCGCACGGACGGCGCCCTCGGCCGGGGCCCGCTGCGCGGCGACCCGACGGCGCCCCACGGCCACTCGAAGTGCCGCTCTACAGCTGCTCGAAGTGGAAGGAACGGATGAAGCAGTCGCGCGGCTGGCCGATCGCGAAGAGGACGCAGTCGAGGACGGACCGCGCGGTCAACGGGCCGTCCGTGGTCCGGGAGGCGTCGTCCCAGCGGGGGTGGAGCGGGTCGCCGTCCGTGAAGTCCGGCGGGTAGAGCGAGATCACGCGGATGCCCTCGGGACGGAGCCGATGGGAGAGGACGTCCGCGAATCCGGCCTGGGCGGCCTTGGCCGCGTAGAACGCGGGATGCGCCTGCGACCGATGGTTCCTCGCTTCCGCGGCCGAGGAGACCAGGTTGACCACGTCCGCGCCCGCCGAAGCGCGCAGCAGGGGCAGGAAGTGCTTGACCGTCAGCAGGGTGCCGGTGGCTCCGGAGGCGACGGTGTCGGCGATCGCTTCGTCGTCGGCGTCCCACAGGTCAGGGCCTTGCAGGTATCGGGCGCCGTTGTTGACCAGCACATCCACCTGGGCCGTTCGTGCGGCGACCCCCTCCGCGAAGCCCCGCACCGTGGCCGGGTCGGCCAGGTCGCAGGCGAACGCGTCCACCTGGGCACCGCTGTCGGCCGCCACCTCCGCGGCCGTCTTCCGCGCGGCGGCCGGCGTGCGGGCGGAGACGAACAGGCGCGCACCCATCCGGCCGGCGTGCACCGCGAACGCCCTCCCGAACCCGCGCCCCGCGCCGGTCACCACCACGGTCCTCCCGGCGAGACCCATGCCCGCACCTCCTTCGACGCTCTCAGTGGATCAAGGGTGAGCCTAGCCGCGGCGTCGATCCGTTCCACCCGGCGGGCCCCGCCGGCCGCCGGGTGCGGAGCCCACGACCGGGTTCCACCACGACTCCCGGCTCGCCGTAGGGCCCGTCTCCGGGGACGGGGGCTAGGGTCTGCGAATGGACGCACCCACGGAGCAGGACCAGGACTCCCCGCCCAAGCCGGACCGTCGCCGCCCCCGGCGCTGGCGCGAGGTCTCACCGACCCGCCGCGGGCTGGTCCTGGCGTGGTGGGGATTCACCCTCACGTTCGCCTTCCTGCGACTGCTGACCTGGCTGATCCACATCGACGCCGCCGGCGTGGGCAACGTCTCGGCGGGAGGTGTCCACATCCACCACTACGTGTGGGGCATCCTGATCCTCATGATCGTCGGAGCGCTGGGCCTGGTGGAGCGCTCACCGCGCTGGCGCACCTGGATGGGCCTGACCTACGGCATCGGCGCAGCCCTCGTCATCGACGAGACCGCCAACCTCATCGACCTCAGCGACGTTTACTGGCAGCGCACCGGCGGCATCAGCATCGCCGTCGCCCTCCTCGTCATCGGGCTCACGGGCAGCATCCTGGCCCTGACCCGCAGGGACGAACCGTAGCCCTGGGCGCGGACCGACGGCCGCGCTCCTGTGGTCTCCAGGTGACCCCACGCTTCGGCCGTCGCCCGATCCGGCCCGCCCTCATCGTCTGAGCCGTCGTCCTCGCCGCCGCGACGGGGGCGGTGGCGCGGCGGTTCGACCGGCAGGGACGGCCGGTCAACGGAGGCGGTGGGCGCGGAGCCGGCGGGCGCGGAGGCGGTGGGCGCGGAGGCGGTGGGCGCGGAGCCGGTGGGCGCGGAGCCGGAAGCCGTCGTTCCGGAAGAAGGCCACGGCGATCACCGCACCGAACAACCAGAACACCGCCGAGAGCGGTAACGCGAGCCAGGACGCACCACGGCCCGTCAGCAGCCCGGTCACCGGCCAGAGGGTCCAGACCCCGAACCACACCCAGGCGAACGCGCGGTGACCCATGATCCCGAAGAAGGTGATCGCCCGTCCCCCGCCGAACACGGCCCACAGCAGCAGGCCCAGCCCCGACCAGGCGAGCAGGAGGTCCCACAGCAGCCGACCGGAGGCCGAGGGCGACTCCCGGTGGTGCCGGCCGGCGACCGTGATGCCGACGACCTCGGCGTACCACGTCTCCGGGTCGGCCGCGGCCTCCCGGTCGGCCCCGTCGTACAGCGCGGAGTCGACCTCGATCCGCTCCACCGCCCCCGAGGCGCGCCGGACGGAAAGCTCGTAGACGGCCGGGTCGTCGGGGAGGACGGACGGGGCCGGGCCGTCGGCGGCATCCGTGCAGAACCGAGCCGGGGGCCGGCGGGGTGGAACCGGGATGTCCCGGTTCCAC
>NZ_JBEXYD010000040.1:0-73333 GCF_040630735.1 Kitasatospora sp. NPDC005748 | reverse complement strand
TGGAACGGAACCGCCAGATCACCCCCTCGAACTGGTCACGAAGCCGTTCGGGGTACGGCCCGAACCTGCCGATCGGCAGATAGGGCTCGATCAAACTCCACTGCTCGTCGGTGAGTTGCCTACGCGTCACAGCCAACATTCTTATCGGGTTCTGCCCTGGAGCAGGGGCAGAACCCGAAGATTGATCACAACATCACACAGGCCCTAGCTCATAGCTGACAGGTCCTCAATTCTGGCCCCCCTTGGCGGTCCCCTGGTGGAAAATGCACCCCTTCGTGGCCCCTCTCCTACGGCATGCCCGCGCCGTTCAATGACTAACAGCCGCCCGGCGCGAGGAATCACCGATCCCCCTCGGCTCCGTGGAAGAGCGCCGGGCGGCCCCTGACTACCGGAGGCCGCCCTGACGACCATGACGACGCTGCTGCTCACCGAGCGCGGCCTGATCCATGCCGACACCGACGAGGCAGGTAGGGTCACCGCGCTCTATGTCCCGGCCGAGAGCCGGGCGCTCCTTCCGGAGATCCGCCTATGGCAGCTCCAACGCGGCCGGTGGCTCCGGCAGTACCGGGGGCTGCGGTGATAACCGCACTTGACGTGCCCACCATGCAGCGCCGCCGCCGCTGCATGCGGCACATGCCCTGCGCCCCCGAGTCGGCGAGGAGCGCCCGACACCTGGTCCAGGAGAAGCTGACCGATTGGGGCCGTCTCGATCTGCTGGAAGATGCTCGGCTGATTGTCTCGGAACTGGTCGGCAACGCAGCCCGGCATACCGGTTGCACCTGGCTGTGTGCGGCACTCGGCCTGGACGGTGACCGGCTCAGACTGGCGGTCCGCGATTCGTCACGCGCCCTGCCCGTGGTCGTCAAGACCGGGGTCACCGAGACGTCTGGGCGCGGCATGGGCCTCGTCGACCGCATCGCCAACCGCTGGGGTGTCGACGAAGCCCCGTTCGGCAAATGGGTCTGGGCCGAGATCGGCTGCCCACCGAAAACCCTGTCGCAGGCAGGAGCTCAGGGCGTCACAGCCACCGAATACCGCTCAGCGAAGGAGGGGAACACGTGCACAACCTGATCGCCAGTCCGTTCCTGGACGAATACCTGTTGGTGCGCCCCGGTGGCCGGGGTGGTCTCCGGCTCCCGCAGGCCAACTACGAGGATCTGCGCGCCCATAACCCCGCTCAGGCAGCTCCCTCGTGGCTCGCGGACGCCGTGCGCGCCCAGTGGGCGGACCTGGACGTGACCAGTCGTCCTGCGGGTGACGTCCTGCTGGTCCGACAGCCCTCCACGTGGGGATACTCGCGAGCCAGCTGGGAGATCAACCTCGGCTGCAACTACAAGTGCAAGCACTGCTATCTCGGGCTCAAGGTCAACTCGGGCATGCCGCTCGCGGACAAGCTCACCTGCCTGGGCATCATGGCCGAAGCCGGCGTCCTCTGGCTCCAGATCACCGGGGGCGAGCCCACCGTGGACCGGGACTTCATGCCCTCGTATCGCCGTGCGTTCGAGCTGGGCATGATGATCACCGTCTCCACCAACGCCTCGTTGCTGTGGCGGGAGAACCTGCTGGAGATGTTCCGCGAGTGCCCGCCCTATCGGGTCACGGTGTCGATGTACGGGGCGACCAAGGCCAGCTACGACGAGCTGACCCAGCGACAAGGTGCCTGGGACCTGTTCATCCAGGGCATGAACGCCGGCCGCCGGGCCAAGCTGCCGCTTCGGATGAGCATCATCGTCACCGAGGACAACGCCACGGAGGAACTGGCGATGATCGACCTGTGTGAAGGCTGGGGGCTGGAGTACAACGTCTTCACCAACATGACTCCGACGATCTACGGCGGGGCGGAGTCGCTGACCGCGCAGTCCAAGGAACACCTGCGGATGCGCAAGCCGTTCGGCGGCTGCAACGCCGGGCACACCTTCTTCCACGCCGACCCACACGGGCTGGTGTCCATCTGCAAGATCGGCCGTGACGACCAAGTCAGCCTCCCCATCGAGGGGATCAACGGCCTCGCCCGGCTCGGCGCCATCGCCGACCGCCTCATGCTTCGCACCGGTGGATGCTCCGGCTGCCAGCTCTCCGGCGTGTGCACCGTGTGCCGGCCGCTGGCCAAGCACTACCAGGAGGCGAAGGCACCACTCGCAAGTTACTGCCAGCACGGGATCAAGAAAGCAGGGTGACATGACCGCTGTAGCTGTCGAACTCTTCCCGAGGCGTCCGCTCCCGGACGACGGCCCGGCCCAGCGCCTGCCGTACCTCACGCGGCCGATCGCGGCCCCGACCTCGCCCGTCACCGAGATCATCGCCGTCGGCGACCTGGACGACGTCATGGACAGCGTGAAGTGCTCGTGCAACGCGGGCGACGACAACCCGCACTGAACCACCCGCTGATCGCACCTGATCAGTAACGCTCAGGCCCCGGCGCTCTCCGCGTCGGGGCCTGAGCCGTGCGGGGCGGGCGAGTAGGGTGCGGCTATGGATCTGCGCTGGGACTTGCTGCGCCCCGTGATGTGCGTCCCCTATTTTCCGACGCTCGGGCCGCTCCACTCCGACGCTATCTCCGCGAAGCTTCTGGCCGAGGTGTTCGCCGTCGCCGGCACTGGAGAATTCTTGCCGTACGACAAGGACCGGCGGTGGTCCGACTACAAGGACGAGCATGTCCTGCTGGACGCCGTCGTTCAGGACCAGGCTCGCACGCTGATTCCCACCATCACCGGTCGCGGCATCCTGCGCGTCCATCTTTACGGTGCCCGCGAGTATCGCCAGGAGGCCGAGGAACTCGCCGCCAAGCTTGCCGCCGAGCATGACGGGGCTGAAGCCCGTGTGGTGTGGTTCCAGGACGCCGCCGACCCAGTGGCCGCCTCTACCCGCGTACAGCTCCGTACCTTCGACCAGGACGCACCAGCCGTCGAGGGAATCGAGGCTCTCGGCCAACAGCCCGAAGCCATCCGGACCACCTTCCCCGAGTTCGCCGAGAAGCTGGCCGGCGAGGGCTTCGTGTTCCTGCACTCCCGGATCGACAGCACCGGCCCTGTGCTGGTCGCTGTCCGGGACGAGCGCGTAGTAGGCGCAATCGGCCCCATGGAGACCATGGCCGACCCCATCGGTAGGCGACGACTTCTTCCGCAGTACTTCGGTGTTCTGCCGGAATACCGAGGCCTCGGCCTCGGTCGGCTCCTCTGGCGCTCGGCGATGCACTGGGGTAAGGAATACGGCGCCGACTACCAGCTCTTGCAGACAGCTGCCGGGGGCTCATCCGACCGACTGTGCCAGAGCGAGGGCCTGGCCGACCTCGGATTCGTCTGCACCACCACCGTCTGACGAGAGGCTCACGACGGACGAGGAGCCGCTGAAGAGGCCCGATGAGTGGCGGTCGCCGAAGGTGTGGCGATCAGGTGGCGATCGGACCGCCGGAAAGAGCGTTTCCGCAGGTAGCTGCTGGTGCGGAGACTGTTCCCGGCGTACAGGCCGACTCTTCCGCCCCTCTCCGCTCCTGCCCGCCCCGGCACGGGCGCGGGCAGCGCCCGCCCGTGCCGGGAGCGACCGGTCCGTGCGCCGCTCAGGCCGGGTGGGCCCCGACCGCGTCGCGGATCTGTTCGCCCAGGCCGCCGTTGACCCGGGCGCAGTGCGCGCAGCAGAAGAACCGGCCGGCGACCTCGACGCCGTGGCCGACGATCCGGACCTGGCAGTGCTCACAGCGCGGGGCGAGCTTCTCCATCGCGCACTCGAAGCTGTCGAAGGTGTACACGTCGCCGGTGATCGTCTTGATCTCGAAGGACAGCCAGTAGTCGTTGGAGCAGACGTCGCAGACCGCCATGGGGCCGTCTCCCTTCCTGTCGGGGGGCTGACCGACCTGGCGGGCGCTCAGCCCTCCCAGTCTCGGAGCCCCCGGGGGGAGCGGCCACTCGGCGCACCCGGTCAGGCGGACCGGGCGGACAGCTCCTCCAGGGCGCGCACCGCGCGGTCGGCGTCGTCGGCGCCGACGAACAGGTGGTCGTGGTGGAAGCCGGCCACCACGTTGCAGCTGATCCCCTCCTCGGCGAGCCGCACCGCCACGGCGGCGGTCAGGCCGACGGCCTCCAGCGCCGAGTGGATGTGCAGGGTGATCCAGGCCGCCACGTACTCGTAACGCAGGCCGAGCGCGTCGGCCTCCTCCTGCGCGACCACCACCGTCACCCCCTCGGGTTCGGCGACCGTCACCACCGGCCGCATCCCGGCGGGCACCTTCGCGGGCAGCGTGCAGTACACGTAGCGCCCCGGGTTGAGCCGCGGGCGCATGCCGCGCAGCAGGGTCGCAAGATCTCGTTCTCCGGCCATGCCCGCCACCGTAACGGCTGGGGGGCGGGCACCGGCCCGCCGTCGCGGCGTGTCGGTGCCCGGGCCCGGCCCCCGGTCAGCCCTGCGTCTTGTGGCGCCGGCTCTTGAGCATCAGGGCGCGCGAGAACTGGTCGTCCGCGGTGGTGGTCCGCTTGGGGAAGTTGGCGTTCATCAGCTTCTGGTAGGCGTCGGGCCGGAACTCGGCCATCAGCAGCCAGCCGCTGCGGACGTAGTCGGTGGGCGCGCTGTTCCCGGCGCCGTCGGTGCCGTCGATCTTGCCCGCGTAGTGGTGCGGCGGCTTGCTCATCACGTCCACGAAGGTGTTCGCGAGCGGGGCCAGCATGGCCGGGGTGATCTTGTAGCGGCCCGACAGGTAGGCCCGGTACAGGCCCGCGCAGTCCAGGCTGCCGTGGTTGTTGTCCTCCTTGCCGTTGGTCGCCGGGGCGTACCCCCAGTCGTAGGCGGGCCTGCCGGCGTGGTCGGTGTAGGTGCGCACCGAGGAGAAGAACCAGTCGACGCTGCTCTGCACCAGGGCGTCGTACCGCTTGACCCGCTTCGGGTCGTCGCCGAGGAGCTGGTGGGCGATCGCCAGGTTCTGGAAGGCGTAGTCGAACATCATCTGCTGGTTCCACGGCACCGGCTGGCCGCCCTTGTAGGGCGAGTCCGCGGCGAAGTACTGGCGGTTGCCCTTGGAGACGTCCAGCAGCCGGGCCAGGATGTGCCGGTCGACGGCGGTGTCCGCCTCGGCGACGAACCGCTTGGCCCGGTCGAGGTAGGTGGCGCCGTACCCGTGCGGGTCGCCGGTGGTCACCGGCGTCTGCCAGAGCGCCGGCGTCCGCAGGATCAGCCGGGCGCAGTTGGCGAGGTGGCCCACCGGGTCGCCCTGCTCGCCGCCGGTGCCGACGGGCTTGGTGGTGACGTCGTTGGGCCAGGCGGGGTCGACCTTGCCGGTCCAGAGCACGTGCTGCCCGACCGGGCGCTTGGCCAGGTCGTTGCGCTCGGAGAGGACGGCGTCGCAGAAGACGATCATCCGGTCGAGGATCGCGCGGTCGGCGGAGACCTCGTACACCAGGCCCATCGCCTTGGTGTCCTCGCCGCTGTGGCCCTGGGCCCACTGGTTGCCGATGTTGTCGGCGGCCGGCGTGAGCGTCTTGATGTACGCGGTGAAGGACTTGATCTCGTCCGGGGTGACGGGGCCGTCCAGGCTGCTGAACGTCAGGGCCGGGCGGGCCTTGCCGACCGCCGCGACGGAGGCGGTCGCCCCCGTCCCCTCCGTCCCGGACGCCACGCCGGCGACCGCGATCACGCCGGCGCTGAGACAGGCCAGCGTCGTGCTTCCGAGCAGGACCTTCACGGGTTTCTTCGGCGCCATGCGCGGACCTCCTGGGCATCGGTCAGCCGTCTGACCGGGGTGAGCCGTCGTTCGGCCCCGCGCGCCCACGGCGAGCGGGGTCGAACCGGCCGGCCCGGAGGGCCGACACCACGGTTGACGGCCCCCGCACCGGCCCGGGTTCACCACCGGCGGGCCGCCCGCGACCGGTACCGGCCGCCCCGACTCCCGTGACAGTGCCGTCCGTTCACCGGCCCGTTCACCGGGCCGGTCCGGCCCGGCCCCACGGTGACCGGTCGGCAGCGCGCCGGGAGACGCCCCGGCGGCGGTGGCCCGTCCCTGCCGGCCGCACACGCGGGTGGCCCAGTCGGCAACGATTGACGAGCGACAGTCAGCGATATATCGTCGAGCTATTGAGACAGTGACGTGAACACTGTCCGGTCCACCAGGAGGTGAGCGCGATGCGCTCCGGAACGCGATACGGGAAAGAGGGTCCGCGCGGCGGTCGGCGCCGCGGGCGGGGCCCGGAGTTCGGGGAGTTCCCCGGTGAGGGCGGAGAGGGCCGTGGGGCGTTCGGCGCGTTCGGGCCGCCGTTCGGCGGCGGTCCCGGGCGGCCGCCGGGCGGGCCGTTCGGCCACGGCTTCGGCGGGCACGGCGGGCGCGGGCACGGTCCGCGCGGCCGGCGCGGCGGGCGGGCCCGGCGCGGGGACGTGCGGGCCTCGCTGCTCGCGCTGCTCAAGGAACGGCCGATGCACGGCTACGAGATGATCGCGGAGATCGCCGAGCGGACGGGCGGGGCCTGGCGGCCGAGCCCGGGCTCGATCTACCCCAACCTCCAACTGCTGGAGGAGGAGGGCCTGATCACCGCCGAGGAGGTGGGCGGCAAGCGACTGGTCTCGCTGACCGAGGCCGGCCGGGCCGAGGCCGAGGCCGGGCCCGCCGAGCCGTGGGCGGAGGCCGGCCGGGAGGTCGACTGGGAGGCCGTCCACGAGGTGGGCCAGGCGCTCGGTGCGGTCGACCAGGCGATCCGGCAGGTGATGGCGACGGGGACGGAGGCACAGCGCGCCAAGGGCCTCGCGGTGCTCAACGAGGCCCGCAAGAAGCTCTACCTGATCCTCGCCGAGGATGCCTGACCGCCCGAGGCGGGCGGGGACGGCGGACGGTGCCGCCGCTCAGCCGCGGACGGCGAACAGTGCCACGCAGGCGAGCAGCAGCACCGTCCAGCCGAACCAGAGCCAGGCGTTCGGCCCGAGCGCCGCGCTGTAGAGGCTGACCACCACCAGCAGGGCGGCGGTGACCACCGCGACCTGCCGGTTGTGCTGCGTCACGGCCTGCGGCCGGCGCCGGGTGCGGGTCCGTACGGTCTTCGCCATCGCCGTCCTCCCGGGGGGAGCGGCCGTCACCCGGAGGTGCGGGCGGTGGCCGTCTCGTCGTACTCGTAGCGCCAGAACCAGCGGAGGCCCCGCTGCTCCTTGACCCGGACGTACACCAGTGTGCGCGCGGGAGTCTGCCCGTGCGCGGGGACCGGCACCTTGTAGGTCTTGGGCACGCCGTACATCGGCCCCAACGGGATCGGGAGGATCCGGCCGTCCAGGGGGCCGCCGACGAATTCGGTGTCCGCGCTCTTCACCCCCCCAGGGTCTCACCCCGCCGCGGCGGACCGGCGGGCGACCGGTGGCCGACCGCGGGCGGGGCGGTACGGCGGCGCGGGGAGGCACTGTGAGGGCCGGGTGCCGGGAGTGTGACCGGAGAGGCACCGCCCCCGGTCATCCGAAGGGCCCGCGCACCCTTATCCTTCCTGTTACGCCCTCGGGGTTCACCCGGGTCAGCGGGCCCCGTACGGGCCGGGTGAGGCGCACAGCGGTGTGCCCGCCGGGCCGCCGAGCCGCAGTCTCCGCACTGCCGCGACTCCGTGCCGTGACCCGGGCGTCGGCCGTCCGGCAACCCCGGCTCCGGCCGACGGGGCGCGGACAGCAGGGCCGAGCACCGTCCCGGGAAGCAGCGGGGGGCGCTGTGCGTTGCGTCGGAGTGGTACGTCGAATGCTGTGTCACACCAGGCACGGCAATGCGCGGAAGGGGCCCGATGGAAGCCGGCAGCAGGTGGACGACCTGGTGGCAGAAGCGTGAACGTCAGCGGGCCCGGTCGGCCGACGCGGACAGCCCCGCCGCCAGACTGGATCAGCTGCTGGGCGCCGTGCGCGCCGGCTTCCCGCTCGCACCCGCCGCCCATCCGGCCGGCTACCGCTGTTCCTGCGACCGGGTGGCCTGTCCGGCCCCCGCGCAGCACCCGGTCTCCTTCGCCTGGCAGAGCCAGGCGACCACCGAGCCGGAGCAGGTCGCCCGCTGGCTCTCGCGGGACCCACTGGCCAACTTCATCACCGCCACCGGCCGCGCCCACGACGTCCTGGACGTCCCGGCCGAGGCCGGCCGGCTGGCGCTGGAGCGGCTCGCGGCGCAGGGTGTCGAGGGTCCGGTGGCCGCCGTCGGCGAGGACCGCTACCTCTTCTTCACCGCCACCAGGGGCACCCCGGTGGACGAGGACGAGTGGTGGCCGAGCGCGCTGGACTCCACGCCGGACACCATGTCCGAGCACCCCGGTCTGCGCTGGCACTGCCGCGGCTCGTACACCCTGCTGCCGCCGGCCGCGCTGCCGGACGGCTCGCAGGTGCGCTGGCTCCGCGGGCCCGAGCAGCCGCTGCCGGATCCGCTGCGCGTCCTGGACGTGCTCACCGACGCCTGCACCGAGGTGGGCGCGGTCGCCGAGGAGCAGTGGCTGATCGGCTAGCGCGCCCACCCGGGGGAGCGGGCTACGGCAGGGTGAGGACCTCGGCGCCGTCGGCGGTGACGACCAGCGTGTGCTCGAACTGGGCGGTCCGCTTGCGGTCCTTGGTGACGACCGTCCAGCCGTCGGCCCAGATCTCGTAGTCGTAGGTGCCCAGGGTCAGCATCGGCTCGATGGTGAAGGTCATCCCCGGCTTGATCACCTCGGTGGCCCGCTCGCTGTCGTAGTGCGGGACGATCAGGCCGGAGTGGAACGACGTGTTGATGCCGTGCCCGGTGAAGTCCCGCACCACGCCGTAGTCGAAGCGCTTCGCGTAGGACTCGATGACCCGGCCGATCACGTTGATCTGCCGGCCGGGCTTGACCGCCTTGATCGCCCGGGCGAGCGACTCCCGGGTGCGCTCCACCAGCAGCCGGGACTCCTCGTCCACGTCGCCGCAGAGGTAGGTGGCGTTGAGGTCGCCGTGCACCCCGTGGATGTACGCGGTGGCGTCGATGTTGACGATGTCCCCGTCCTGCAGCACGGTCGAGTCGGGGATGCCGTGGCAGATCACCTCGTTGATCGAGGTGCAGATCGACTTGGGGAAGCCCCGGTAGCCGAGGTCGGACGGGTAGGCCCCGTGGTCGCACATGTAGGTGTGGGCGACGGCGTCCAGCGCGTCGGTGGTGACGCCCGGCGCGATCAGCTTGGCGGCCTCCGCCATCGCCCGGGCGGCGATCCGGCTCGCGATCCGCATCTTCTCGATGGTCTCGGCGGTCTGCACCTCGGGCCCGGTGTACGGCGCCGGCGCGGGCCGTCCGACGTACTCGGGGCGAGCGATGTGCGCCGGGACCTTGCGGGTGGGGGACTGGATGCCGGGTACGAGAGCCATGGTCGCGAGTCTATCCGCCGGTCCCCGGCCCTCCGGGGGTGTGCGGGACGGGCGGCCGCGCGCGATGATCAGTGACGACAGGTCCATCGAACGGGAGTGAGCGCCATGCCCCTGGGATTCCACCGCAAGCCGACCGGACTGCCGGGCGAGTGGTTCTACTGCATCAAGCACGCCAAGGTGGAGGAGGGGCCGGAGTGCCCCGCCAAGGACCGTCTCGGCCCGTACGCCAGCCGTGAGGAGGCGGCCCACGCGCTGGAGACCGCCGAGGAGCGCAACCGGGAGTGGAAGAACGACGACGAGCGCTTCGACGGACGGCCGACCGAGGGCTGACCCCGCGACCGGCGCTGCCCCGCCCCTGGCCCGCCACCGCGGCGGGTCAGGGGCGGCGCCGTGTCAGGCGCCCTGCGGGCCGACGTACTTGGCGCTGGTCAGCGGGGCGAGCACCCGCCAGCCCAGCGTGCGGTACAGCGCGCGCCCGTCCGGCGTCCCGGCCAGCACCCCGGTCTGGGCGCCCCGGTCGTGCGCCGCGCCCGCCAGCGTCCGCATGACCAGCGAGCCGAGGCCCTTGCGGCGGTGCTCGGCGGAGGTCTCGATCTGGTCCGCGACGGCGGTCGCGCCGCAGACGCCGATCTGGCCGCGGGCCGCCAGTGCGCCGTCCTCGGCGGTGACCAGGGCGCGGACGACCTCGCCGCGGGCCCAGGTGCGCAGGTGGTAGCCCGCGGGGGCGGTGAGCCCGGGGGCGGGGGCCAGCCGGACGGTCATCAGGTAGGCCGGCTCGTCGTCGACCCACCAGTCGGGTCCGAGCCAGGGGGCGATGACGGCGGGCTCCGCGAAGACCTTGAGCCACGTCCCCCGGGCGCGCACCGCGCCGGCGACCTTGCGGACGTCGGCCTCCCGTACGGCGTCGCCGGTGGCGTCCAGGACGTGCCGGGTCACGTGGTCGGTGAGGCCGACGTCGACGGTGTAGCCCCAGGGCTCCACGATCGGCGGCGCGGCCGACCGCGACACGACCCAGCCGTCCACCCAGCTCCGTACGACGTTCTCCGCCGTGGTCTCCAGCATGGCCACCCTCCGCTCGCCGGACGTCAACGGAGTCCAGCGTAATAGTCTCAAGCCACCCGTGTCACTTACTTTCTCGGAGCGTGGCACCGGACCGGGCCGGTCAGACCGCCGCCCGGGCCCGTGCCTCCTCGGCCTTCGCGTGCTCGGCGCGCACCGCCGCCGCGTGCGGGTCGGTGCGGTCGTCGTACGAGAGCAGCCGGGGCAGCGCGGCGGCGAGCGCCAGCACGCCGACCACGCAGGCCACACCGCCGGCCCAGACCGAGGCCCGGACGCCGACCAGACCGGCCATCCCGCCCGCCCGGACCTGGCCGAGCTGCGGGCCGACCGAGTAGCTGAGCAGCTCGACACCGGCCATCCGGCCGCGCACCTCGTCGGGGATGGACTGGTTCCACATGGTCGAGCGGGCGATCCCGCTGATCTGGTCGGCCCCGCCGGCCAGGGCGAGGCAGAGCAGCACCGGCCAGACGGCGCCGCAGAGACCGGCCAGGGCCATCGCCGCGCCCCAGCCGAGCGCGGCCACCACCAGCAGCCGGCCGTGCCGGTGGACCCGGGACGTCCAGCCGCTGGTCGCCGAGACCGCCAGCGCGCCCACCGCCGAGGCCGCGTACATCGGGCCGAGCGCCCAGTCGGCGCCCAGCTCCGAGGCCAGGAAGGGGAAGATCGCCACCGGGAAGGCGAACAGCATCGCGCAGACGTCGATCGCGTAGGTGCCCAGCAGGTCCTTGCGGCTCCAGGCGTAGCGGACCCCGGTCAGGACGGCCCGCACGGACGGCTTCTCGGCGCCGGTGGGCGGCGGCACCGCGCGGATCCGGGCGAGCAGCAGCAGCGAGGCGCCGAAGGTGAGCACGTCCAGCGCGTAGGCGGTCTGGACCCCGGCGAAGGCCACGATGATCCCGGCCAGCGCCGGGCCGGCCACCGAACCGGCGTTGCGGTAGAGCGAGTTGAGCGCGAAAGCGGCGGTCAGCTGGTCGTGCGGAACGATCCGCGGGGTCAGCGAGTCCAGGGCCGGGCGCTGCAGGCCGTCGGTCGCGGCGACCAGGGCGGCCACCAGGTAGACCGGCCAGAGCACCGGTGTCGGCAGCAGCGCGTTGATCAGCAGCAGACCGGTGAGCAGGCCGAGCCCGGCCTCCGAGAACAGCACCAGCTTGCGCCGGTCCAGCGCGTCGGCCAGGGCGCCGCCCCAGAGGCCGAAGACGATCAGCGGCACCAGCTCGAAGGCGCCGACCAGGCCGACCGCGAAGGAGGAGCCGGTGAGGTCCTTGATCTGCATCGGCACGGCGACGTAGGTGAGGAAGCTGCCGAGGCTGGTGATGCAGCCCGAGAGCCAGAGCAGCCGGAAGTCCCGGGAGGAGTGCCAGGGTGCCAGGTCGGGGCGCAGGGAGGTCAGCAGTGTCCGGACTCGCCCGGACGGAGGTGGTTCGGCGTCGTTCACGAACGACCATCCTCGGCGCCGCCCCCTCGGGGCCGCAACGGATTTTCGCCCGTCCCACCGCTTCGGGTGCCGTCTGCCCCCGCCCGCCGCTACCAGCGGCTGAGCCCCGGCCCCGAGCCGAGCCGCCCGGCCAGCGCCGCCAGCCGGCCGAGCGCGCCGCGCCGGGCCGGCGCCTGCCCGGCAGCGGCGCTGACCAGGTGCTGCGCGAGGTCGAACGGCTCCTCCTCGCCGGTGCCGACCGCCAGCCGCTCGTGCGCCAGCCCCGCCAGCTCGCCCCGCTCGGCGGGGCCGTCCAGGGCGAGCACGGTCGCCCCGCCCCGTCGCGCGTCGTGGACCCGTTCGAGCAGCGGCGCCCCGGCCGCCGTGGGCGCCACCACCAGCACCGTCGCCCCGCGCCCGGCCTCGGTCAGCCGCCGCAGGCCGTGCGCCAGATGGGCCGGCGCCCGAGCGGGCACCCGGTGCCGCAGCAGGGTCGGCGCCAGCCGGGGGACGTCGGACCAGGCCGCCTCGTCGTCCAGATGGGCGGCCAGGTGCCAGGGCTCGTACTCCTCGGTGCCGACCAGCAGCAGCGCGCCCGCCCCGCGCCGGGAGACGGCGTGGCGCAGCGAGCCGGCGAAGCCGCCGACCGCCTCCAGCCAGCCCGTGCCGGTCAGGCGCTCGCGGAGTGCCGAAACTCTCACCTTGTCCATGGGCCACAGAATGTCGCGGCGGGCCGGGCGTTTGGCAGGATCGGCCCATGACTTCCCTCGATTCAGCGACAAACCCGGCCCACGAGCTGCCGGACGTCTCGCAGCTGGTGGTCGGTGTCCTCGGTGGCACCGGCGACCAGGGGCGGGGGCTCGCCCACCGGCTCGCCAAGGCCGGCCAGCAGGTGATCATCGGCTCCCGCGACGCGGCCCGCGCCGAGGCCTCGGCGGCCGAACTCGGCCTCGGCGTGCGCGGCGCCGACAACGCGACCACCGCGCGCGAGAGCGACATCGTGATCGTCGCGGTGCCCTGGGACGGGCACGCCGCCACCCTCACCGCCCTCCGCGAAGAGCTGGCCGGGAAGATCGTGGTGGACTGCGTCAACCCGCTCGGCTTCGACAAGCAGGGCGCGTACGCGCTGGTGCCGGAGGAGGGCAGTGCCGCCCAGCAGGCCGCCGCGCTGCTGCCGGACTCCCGGGTCACCGCCGCCTTCCACCACCTCTCGGCGGTGCTGCTCCAGGACGAGTCGGTCGAGCGGATCGACACCGACGTGATGGTGCTGGGCGACGAGCGGGCCGCCACCGACCTGGTCCAGGCGCTGGCCGCCCGGATCCCCGGGATGCGCGGCATCTTCGCCGGCCGACTGCGCAACGCCCACCAGGTGGAGTCCCTGGTCGCCAACCTGATCTCGGTCAACCGCCGCTACAAGGCCCACGCGGGCCTGCGGATCACCGACGTCTGACCGGCGCCGGGGCGCGCCGATCTCACCCCCGGGCCCGGCCCGGGGGTGAGATCGGCGAGAATGGGGGCCGTCCGTCACCCGGCCCTAGGAGCCCCCCGCCATGCCCCGCACGTCCCTCTTCGCCTCGATCGTCGTCGTCCTCGCGCTGGCCGCAGCCGTGGTCTCCCTGGTGCGGGGCGACTGGGTGGGCCTGGTCTGGATCCCGCTGGCCGGCGTGGCCAGCAACGTCCTCTGGCTGAACCTGCGCCGGGCGAAGCTGGCGAAGGCCGCGGCCGAGCGCGCCGCGGCCTCCTGAAGCCGGCCGGCTAGTTCTTCCAGAAGGTGAACAGGTCGTGGCCGACCTGGGCGTACAGCCGGTCGACGCCGAGCAGGTCCATCACGCCGTAGACGGCCTCGAAGAAGTAGTGGTTCACCTCGGGCTGCCAGAGCAGCGCGAAGATCGCCAGCATCCCGTACGGGGCGAACGGCTCGACCGCCCGGCGGGCCTTGTGGGACAGCCAGGGCTCGATGATCCCGTAGCCGTCCAGACCCGGCACCGGCAGCAGGTTCAGCAGGGTCGCGCTGAGCTGCAGCATGCCGAGGAAGCCCAGGGCCAGCGCCAGCGGCGACACGCTCAGCTCGTAGCCGTTCCAGACCGCGTGCACCTCGGTGCCGTCCAGCCAGCCGGCGCCCACCGGGACCAGGATCAGCACCGCGGCGGCCAGGTTCACCAGCGGGCCGGCCGCCGAGATCAGGCTGTGCTTGAGCCGCCCGTTGATCCGGTGCCGCTCGATCCAGACCGCCCCGCCGGGCAGGCCGATGCCGCCGAGCAGCACGAAGACGATCGGCAGCACGAAGCTGAGCAGCGCGTTCGCGTACTTGAGCGGGTTGAGCGTGAGGTAGCCCTTGGCACCGACGGTGATGTCGCCGCCGTGCAGGGCGGTGCGGGCGTGCGCGTACTCGTGCAGGCAGAGCGAGACCATCCAGCCCGCCACCACGAACAGGAAGATCCCGAACCGGGCGTTGCCGTAGCCCGCGTAGACCGCCCAGCCGGAGGTCGCGAGGGTGGCCAGCATGGCCCAGAACACCGGGCTGATCCGTCGGTCCTCGCGGCGCGAGCGCTGCGTTGCGGCGAAGGTCATGACGTGGTCGCTCCGGGGGTCTGGGGTGCGGGCAGGGGACCGATCATGCCCGGCGGGCCCGTTGCCGGACAAGCCGTCCCCGGTGAACGTCCGGAGCAGCGGTCCCGGTTCCGGTCTCCGGGGCCGGCCCGGAAATGCGTGCGTGGCACGACCCTTCATCGACCAGAATGGGCGGGTGCACTACGGCATCCTCGGTACCACCACCGCCCACCACGACGACGGCACGCCGGTCCCGCTCGGCGGTGCCCGGCTGCGGGCGCTGCTCGCCGCGCTGGTCCTGCGGCAGGGACGGCCGGTGCCGGCCGACCTCCTGGTGGACGAGGTGTGGGACACCGAGCCACCGCAGGACTCCTCCGCCGCGCTGCAGACCCTGGTCGGTCGGCTGCGCCGCACCGTCGGCCGCGACCAGGTCGGCTCCGGCCCGGCCGGCTACTGGCTGACCGAGCCACGGACGGACCTCGGCGACTTCCAGCGGCTGGCCGGCGAGGGCCGCCGGGCACTGGAGGAGGCCGACCACGCGCTGGCCGCCGAGCGGCTGCGCGCCGCCCTGGCGCTCTGGCGCGGACCGGCCCTCGCCGACCTCCCCGACCGCGGCGGCCCCGCCACCCGGCTGGAGGCCCAGCGGGACGAGGCCCGTCGGCACCGGATCACCGCCGACCTCGGCCTCGGCCGGGCCGCCGAACTCACCGCCGAACTCGCCGAACTCTGCGAGCGGCAGCCGCTGGACGAGCCCCTGCAGTACCTGATGATCCGGTCCCTGCACGAGAGCGGGCGCACCGCCGAGGCGCTGCGTCACTACGAGCGGACCAGGCACGCGCTGGCGGACGAGCTCGGGGCCGATCCGGGCCGCCGCCTCCAGGACCTGCACGCCGATCTGCTGGCCCCGGTCGGGGCGCCAAGGCCGTCCGGGCCGCCGCCGGCTCCCGAGCAGGCACCGCCGGCGGCGCCGACCCGCGGCGCGGGCAATCTGCGCGGCCGGCTCACCAGCTTCGTCGGCCGGGAGGACGACCTCGGCGCACTGCGCACCGCCCTGGCCGGCAGCCGGTTGGTCACCCTGACCGGCCCCGGCGGCTCCGGCAAGACCAGGCTCTCGATCGAGGCCGGCCGCGTCGAGCAGGCCGCCGGCCACTGGCCGGACGGCGTCTGGCTGGCCGAACTCGCCCCGCTGGAGAGCCCGCTCGCCGTCCCGGCCGCGGTGGTCTCCGCGCTCGGGCTGCGCGAGACGCTGCTGCACACCGGCAGCCTGGTCGCCGAGGCGCTGGAGAGCCGCGCGGAGGATCCGCTCCGCCGGCTGGTCGAGTACTGCGGCCACCGCCGGATGCTGCTCGTGCTGGACAACTGCGAGCACCTGATCCAGGCCGCCGCCGACCTCACCGACCAGCTGCTCGCCGAGTGCCCCGGCCTCACCGTCCTCGCCACCAGCCGCGAACCGCTCGGTGTCCCCGGGGAGAGCGTCCTGCCGGTCGAGCCGCTGCCCGACCCGGTCGCGCTGCGGCTGCTCGTCGAGCGCGCCGCCGCCGCCCGCCCGGGCTTCGACCCGCAGAGCGATCCGGCCGCCTGTGCCGAGATCTGCCGCCGGCTGGACGGCCTGCCGCTCGCCATCGAACTGGCCGCCGCCCGGCTGCGGGTGATGACGGCCCGCCAGATCGCCGATCGGCTGGACGGCCGCTTCGCGCTGCTCACCGGCGGCAGCCGCACCCTGCTGCCCCGTCAGCAGACCCTGCGCGCGGTGGTCGACTGGAGCTGGGACCTGCTGGGCAAGCAGGAGCGGGCGGTGCTGCGCCGGCTCTCGGTCTTCGCCGGCGGCTGGCGGCTGGAGGACGCCGAGGCGATCTGCGCCGACGAGGCCGAGGTGCCCCGCGAGGAGGTCGCGGACGCCCTGCTCTCGCTGGTCGACAAGTCGCTGCTGGTGGCCGACCTGGGCGGCGAGGGCCTGCCCCGCTACCGGATGCTGGAGACCATCCACGAGTACGCCACCGAGCGGCTGGCCGAGGCGGCCGAGCGGAGCGAGACCGGGCGCCGGCACGTCGAGCACTTCCGCGAGCTGGTCCGGACCGCCGAACTGCGCCTGCACGGACCGGAGCAGCTGACCTGGCTGGCGGTGCTGGAGCGGGAGCAGGAGAACATCCGGGCGGCGCTGCGGCGGGCGGTCGACCGCGGCGACGAGCACGAGGCACTGGTCCTCGTGCTCGGCATGAGCTGGTACTGGTCGCTGCGCGGCTTCGGGCTGGAGGCCCGGGAGTGGTACGAGGCGGTGGCCGCGCTCGGCCCGGACCCCTTCGACCCGGCCACCCTGCCGCTGCGGCCGCTGGAGCGGCCGGTGCTGGAGTACGGCATGCCGCTGCCGCCGAGGGTGGCCGAGGAGGCCCGCCGCGAGGTGGTGATGTACCGGCTGGTCGGGCTCTTCGAGGGCAACCTGGAGGTGCTCGGCGACCCGGAGGCGCTGCGGCTCTCCCGGAACCTGCTCGACGCGTACACCCCGGACCTCCCGCAGGCCTACCGGTTCCCGGGCCTGATGCGGGTGTTCGGGGCGTTCCTGGCCGGCAAGCTGGAGCTGCTGCGCGACCTGCTGAACGACGCGGTGGACGGCTGCCGCGTGCACGGCAGCGACAACGACCTGGCGTTCATCCTGCAGATCCGGGCCAAGATGATGAACGACTGGCCCGGCGGGATGGAGCAGTCCCTGCGCGACGGCGAGGAGTCGCTGGAGCTGTTCCGGCGCTGCGGCGACCGGTGGGGGATGTCCCAGGCCTACGCGGCCCGCGGCGAGTCGATGTCCAACGAGGGCCGGTCCGAGGAGGCCGTCGTCGCGTACGAGCGCGCCATCGAGCTGGCCGAACTGCTGGGCGCCCCGCAGGAGGTGCCGATGCTGCAGGTACAGCTCGGCGGTGCGATGCTCGGCATCGACCTCGACGCCGGCGAGCGGCACATCCGGGAGGCCCTGGCCTCGGTCGAGCCGGGCGAGAGCCACGCGGCCAACGGCGCGCTGCTCTTCGGGCACCTGATGCTCTGCGCGGTGCACGCCCAGCGCGGTGAGTTCGACGCCGCGCTGCGCGAGCTGGACCAGCTGAGCGGGACCAAGGTGGGCGGCTTCGCCCCCGGCCTGGTCGGCGGGCTGCTGACGGTCACCCGGGGCTGGATGGTGGCCCGTTCCGGGGACCCGGACCGCGGGATGGAACTCCTGCGGGAGGGGCGGCGGTTGCTGCGCGAGCTGACGGACACCACGAGCGGTTTCGCGGAGCAGATGTCCGTGATGATGGTGCTCCCGGCGGTCGGTGTCCTGTGGGCGTACGCCGAGCGGGACGACGACGACGAGGCGGCCCGCCGGGCGGCGGTCCTGCTCGGCGCGCACGTCGGTCTGACCGGGCCCAAGGGCGGCTACCTGGAGCGGGTGGAGAGCGAGCGGACCGAGGCGGGCCTGCGGGCCCGGCTGGGTGAGGACGCCTTCGCCGAGGCCCGCGCGCTGGGCGCCTGCCGCTCGATCGCCGAGGCGAACGCGCTGCTGGAGCGGATGATCGACTGGCCGGCCGGCTGACCCCCCGTCCCAGGGGTCGGCCGGCCGGCGGACCAGGTGGTGCGGGCCCTCAGGTCCGCTTGCGGAACCGGGCCACCGCGAGCGGCGCGAAGACCGCGGTGATGCCGATCGACCAGCCGAGCACGATGAGCACCGGGTGGGCCACCGCGCCCTCGCCGTTGAGCAGCGCGCGGCAGGCGTCGGCGAGCGCCGAGAGCGGGTTCACCTTGGTGAAGGACTGCAGCCAGCCCGGCATGGTGTCGGTCGGCGCGAAGATCGAGCTGCCGAACTGCATCGGCATCAGGACGAGCATGGACACTCCCTGGACGGCCTGGGCGCTCTTCATCGCCATGCCGAGCAGCATCGAGATCCAGACGATCGACATGCCGAAGACCAGCGAGAGGCCGACCGCGGCCAGCGCCTCCAGCGGTCCGGTCTTCACCTCGAAGCCGAGGATCAGCGCGAAGCCGATCAGGATGGCGAAGGAGACCAGCGCCCGGCAGGTCTCGGCGGCGATCTTGGAGAGCAGGACGGCGGAGCGTCCGATCGGCAGGGTGCGGAAGCGGTCCATCACCCCGGTCTGGAAGTCGCTGTTCAGACCGGTGCCGACGGCCATCGCCAGGGTGAGGCCGGTCTGCCCGAGCAGACCGGGGATCATGTACTGCTTGTACGCGTCCTGGCCGCCGGAGATCGCCCCGCCGAAGACGTAGACGAAGAGCACGGTGAAGATGATCGGCATCAGCACCGCGTCGAACATCGACTCCGGGTCCGCCTTGATCCGCATCAGGTTGCGGCGGGTCAGCGCCCCGATGTGCCGGAAGGTGCCGGCCAGGCCGATCCGGGTGTCCTCCACCCGGGCGGGGGCGAGCGTTGCGGTGGTCATGCGACGGGCTCCTTGGCGAGGCTCGGGGCGGCGGCCGCGACGGTCGCGGGCTTGCCGGTGATGGTGAGGAAGACCTCGTCCAGGCTGGGGACCAGGGTGTCGATGCCGGCGATGGCGAAACCGCGGGTCCCGAGCACCCCGACCACGGCGGTCAGCTGCGCCTCGTCGGTGATCGGGACCGACAGCAGGCCGGTGTCGGCCGAGACGGTGGCCCCGGCGATGCCGCTCTCGCGCAGGCAGCGGGCCATCTCGGAGAGCTCGCCCGGGTGCGCCGGGCGGACCTGCAGGGTCTGGCCGCCGACCTGGGCCTTGAGCTCGGCCACCCCGCCGGAGGCGATCACCCGGCCGCGGTCGATCACGGTCAGCTCGTTCGCGAGCTGCTCGGCCTCCTCCATGTACTGGGTGGTGAGCAGCACGGTGGTGCCCTCGCCGACCATCCGCTGCACCTCGTCCCAGACCTCGTTGCGGGTGCGCGGGTCCAGGCCGGTGGTGGGCTCGTCCAAGTAGAGGACCCGGGGCCGGCCGATCATGCTGGCGGCCAGGTCGAGGCGGCGGCGCATGCCGCCGGAGTAGGTCTTGGCGACGCGCTTGGCGGCCTCGGTGAGCGAGAAGCGCTCCAGCAGCTCGGTGGCGCGGGCCTTGGCGTCCTTGCGGGAGAGGTCCAGCAGCCGGCCGATCAGGTAGAGGTTCTCGTAGCCGGAGAGCATCTCGTCGACGGAGGCGTACTGGCCGGTCAGGCCTATCGTGCGGCGCAGTTGCTTGGGCTGGCGCAGCACGTCGTAGCCGCCGACGAAGGCCGTGCCGGCGTCCGGCTTGATCAGCGTGGAGAGGACCCGGACGAGCGTGGTCTTGCCGGCGCCGTTCGGGCCGAGCACGCCGAGCACGGTGCCCTCGCGGACGGTGAGGTCGACACCGTCGAGTGCCTTGGTCGCGCCGTAGTGCTTGACGATGCCGCGCACCTCTACGGCATTGCCCGCGGCGGGCCCCCGGTCGTTCGGGGCAGTGGCGATTCGTGTCATGCCCCCCAGACTGTCCGACCCCACTGACAGTCTGC
Organism: Kitasatospora sp. NPDC005748; assembly: GCF_040630735.1. Taxonomy (NCBI): domain Bacteria; kingdom Bacillati; phylum Actinomycetota; class Actinomycetes; order Kitasatosporales; family Streptomycetaceae; genus Kitasatospora; species Kitasatospora sp. NPDC005748. The sequence continues at coordinate 53,541 of NZ_JBEXYD010000040.1, read as the reverse complement.
TGTCACGGTGTGCCCGGGCCCGGGCGGCCCGCTGTCATCCCGCTGTCGCGGCGCTCCCGGTGCGGCGTCCCGAGCACGGGTGGGGCCCCGCTCCGAGCGGAGCGGGGCCCGTACCGGCCGGTCAGTGGAGGGTGTGCCCCGGGTCAGTGGAAGGTGTGCTCCGGGGCCGGGAAGGCGCCGGACTGCACGTCGGCGGCGAACTCGCGGGCGGCCTCGCCGAGGACGGCCCGCAGGTCGGCGTACTGCTTGACGAACTTCGGGACCCGGCCCGCCGTCATGCCGGCCATGTCCGTCCAGACCAGCACCTGCGCGTCGGTGTCCACCCCGGCGCCGATGCCGACGGTCGGGATCGCCAGCTGCTCGGTGACCTGGGCGGCCAGCTCGGCGGGGACGGCCTCCAGGACGACGGCGAAGGCGCCGGCCTGCTGGACGGCCTTGGCGTCGCGCAGCATCCGGTGCGCCGCCTCGTCGCCCCGGCCCTGGACGGGGTAGCCGCCGAAGGCGTGCACGGACTGCGGGGTGAGGCCGATGTGGGCCATCACCGGGATGCCGGCCTCGACCAGCAGCTCGATCGAACGGGCGCTGCGCTCGCCGCCCTCCAGCTTGACCGCGCCGACCCCGGCGTCCTTCATCAGCCGGACGGCGTTGTGCATGGCCTGCGCGGGGGACTCCTGGTAGGAGCCGAAGGGCAGGTCGGCGACGATCATGGCGCGCTTGGTGCCGCGGACGACGGCGGCGGAGAGCATCACCATCTGATCCATGGTCACCGGCACGGTGGTCTCGTAGCCGAGGTGGCAGTTGGCCGCCGAGTCGCCGACCAGCAGGACGGGGGTGCCGGCCTCGTCGAAGACGCCCGCGGTGAGCGCGTCGTAGGCGGTGAGCATCGACCACTTCTCGCCGCGCTGCTTGGCGGCGGCGAGGTCGCGGACGGTGACGCGGCGGTTGGTGACCCCGCCGTAGAGGGTCGCGGTCGACGCCTGGTTCTGGGCAGGCGAAGGCGAAGAAGCGTTCATCGAACAGGCTCCTGAAGGGTTGTCGTCTCGTGGCGCCGTGTGGCGTCCCCGGATCCCCTCCATGCTTGCACGCCCCGGCGCGGGCGCAAAGAGGCGTGCCCGGACCGCGCTGCGATCTAGGGCACACCGGCCGGGCGCCCGGTGCGGCACCCGGCCCGGCCGACCGACGCGGCCGGCCCGGTGCGGCTCGCCGCGCCGGCCCGGCGCCGAGCCTTTGCCCGAGCTTTACGAAACGGATTCGTCTCGTATCGAAAGTCGCGCTAGGGTGATCGCGGGGGTTACGAGACGCACACGACTCGCAAATGCCCGCCAGTGACACGCCACCACGGACGGGAAGACCGCAATGACCACCGCAGCCGCGCCACCTCGGGTGCCGGAAGCCATCCACCGCCGACGCTGGGCGATCCTGTGCACCCTGGTGCTCGCCCTCCTCGTCGTCGTCCTCGACAACTCGATCCTGAACGTCGCGATGAAGACCATCGCGTCACCCGCGCCCACCGGGCTCGGCGCCAGCCAGAGCGACCTGGAATGGTCGATCAACTCGTACACCCTGGTCTTCGCCGGGCTGCTGTTCACGGCGGGCCTGCTCGGTGACCGGTTCGGCCGCAAGCGCGCCCTGCTGGCCGGCATGGTGGTCTTCGGGATCGCCTCGCTGCTCTCCGCGATGGCCGCCTCGCCGGGTGAACTCATCGGCTACCGCGCGCTGATGGGGGTCGGCGGCGCGCTGGCGATGCCCGCCACGCTCGCCATCATCATGAACGTCTTCGAGCGCGCCGAGCAGCCCAAGGCGATCGGCATCTGGGCCGGCGCGGTCGGCCTGGCCATCGCGATCGGCCCGATCACCGGCGGCCTGCTGATCGAGCACTTCTGGTGGGGCTCGGTCTTCCTGATCAACGTCCCGATCGTGGTGGTCGCCGTGATCGCGATGGTGCTGCTGGTGCCCGAGTCCAAGGACCCGAACCCGGGCCGGCTCGACCCGATCGGCGTGCTGCTCTCGATCATCGGCCTGGTCGCGCTGATCTTCGGCATCATCAAGGGCGGCGAGCTGGCCGACTTCACCTCCCCGGAGGCCTGGGGGCCGGTGCTGGTCGGCGTGGTCGCGCTGGTCGCCTTCGTCTGGTTCGAGCGCCGCACCGCGTACCCCGCGCTGGACATCAGCTGGTTCCGCAACAAGGTGTTCAGCGCCTCCGTGGTCGTCGTCGGCGTGGTCTTCTTCGCGCTGATGGGCGTCTCCTTCTTCGGCGTCTTCTACACCCAGAGCGTGCGCGGCTACAGCGCCCTGCAGGCCGGCATGCTGATGCTGCCGCTGGCCGCCGCCCAGCTGCTGTTCGCGCCGCGGGCCCGGCTGGTGGTGGACCGCTTCGGCGTCCGCGCCACCTGCGCCGGCGGCATGGCCCTGATCGCGATCGGCTTCCTCGGCTACCTGCTGCTCGACGTCGACACGCCGATCTGGGTGCTGGTGGTCCTCGGCCTGCTGATGGGCAGCGGCATGGCGCACGTGATGCCGCCGGTCACCGTCGCGATCATGGGCTCGCTGCCGCGCGAGAAGGCCGGTGCCGGTTCGGCGATCAACAACACCTTCCGCCAGGTCGGCGGCTCGCTCGGGGTGGCCGTGCTCGGCGCGGTGCTCTCCACCGTCTACCGCAACGGGATGTCCGACCAGCTGGACAAGCTGCCGGCCGGCGCGCTGCGGGAGAAGGCCGGTGAGTCCCTGGAGGCCACCATGGCCGTGGCCGGCCGGCTCGGGCCGCAGGGCGCCGAGCTGATCGGCCCGGCGAACGCCTCCTTCATCGACGCCATGCACGTGGTGGCCGGCCTCTCGGCCGGAGTCACCGCGATCGGCGCACTGCTCGCCTGGTTCCTGCTCCCCGGCCGGATCACGGCGGGCGGCCCCGGCGGCGCGCCGGGGGGCGCACCCGCCCCGGCGAAGGCGGCCGGCCCCGTGCGGGAGACCGAAGCGGCCGACGCCTGACCGGCCGCGGCCGGCCGGACCCCGGCTGAGCTGCGGCCGAGCTGAGCGAGAATGGGCCCCTGGCCGCCCGGACCCGTCCGGGCGGCCGGGGCCATGTGCGTACGGCGGCTTCCACCGGGCCGGAGTGCGGACGACAATCGGTACTGGAACGGCGCCGCGCGCCCGCGACCATCGAGGGAGACCAGCGGGGATGAAGACGGACACCACGGTCGCGCCGGACTGCACGAGCCCGCGGCGGGGCCGCCCGCGCAGCGAGGCGGCCGAGCAGGCCATTTTCACCGCCGTCGAGGAGCTCATGGCGGCCGGCAGCAGTCTGGCTGAGCTGACCATCGAGGGCATCGCCACCGCCGCCGGCGTCGGCAAGGCCACCATCTACCGGCGCTGGCCCAACAAGGAGGCCCTGCTGGTCGACATGGTCAGCCGGCTGGAGGCGCCCGTCCCGGAGAGCACCGGCGGCGCCGTCCGGGACGACCTGATCGCGATGGTCGAGTACATGCGCATCCGCGGCCTCGCCAAGCGCTCCCGCTGGGTGCTCAAGGCCGCGCTCAGCCAGATGCACAGCTGGCCCGAGCTGCACGCGGCCTACCGGGAACGGGTGATCGGGCCGCGCCGGGCGATGGCGCGCGACCTGATCCGCCGGGGCGTCGCCGAGGGCGTGCTCCGGGGCGACCTCGGCGAGGAACTCCTCGCCGACCTGCTGATCGGTCCGATCCTCACCCGCAGCATCCTGTGGGAGGAGTCCGACCTCGACGATCCCGAGCTCGCCACCACGATGATCGACGCGCTGCTCCAGGGCCTGGCCGGCCCGGCCGCCCGCGACTGACCCGTCCCGCCCCGCCCCGCCGCGCTCCGTCGCGACCGGCCTGCCGCGACCGACCTGCCCGGGGGCCTCCGTGCGGCTCCCCGGCGTGGCCTGGCTCACCAAACCGGGCCACGCCGGAACCCGCTCCCCGGAGCCCGCGTCTGTCCCGGCATAGGCTGAGCCGGGAATCCGATCAAACCGGCACCAGTCCGGCACCGTGCCCGCCCTCCGGCGGGGTCGCGCGTCGGACCGGCAGACGGCACGAACGAACGGGAGCCACGGGATGGCGCAGGCGGACTGGACGGACCGGACGGCACCGGCGGCGGGAGGCGGGGCCCCGGCCACCGTCGGGAGCACCGGCACCGGCACCGGCACCGGCCCGGACGGCGCCGGTAGCCCCGATGGCGCCGGTGACCTCGGCGGCCCCGGCCCCGGCCCCGGCCTCGGGGGTCCCGGGCCCGGTGGTCCGGGGGGTGCCGGCCGGTCCGGTTCCGGCGCCGGGTTCCTCGGCCTGCGCGGCTGGGGCCGGGACGCCCGGGGCAGCAACCCCTGGCGGCGCGGCCTGCTCCTCGCCGCCCTCGCCCTGCTCGCCGCCGCCCTGCTGGCCTTCCACGCCGAGGTGCCCAACACCGTCGGCAATCTCGGCAGCCTGCTGGAGACCTTCCTGCCCTGGGTCGGCCTGGCCGTACCCGTCCTGCTGGTGCCGGCCCTGCTGCGCCGCTCCGCCACCGCGCTGATCGCGCTGCTGCTGCCGGTGGTGATCTGGTTCAACATGTTCGGCGGGCTGCTCAGCGACAAGAGCGGCGGCGCCGGGGACTGGACGGTGGTCAGCCACAACGTGGCCGCCGCCAACACCGATCCGCAGCGCACGGTGCAGCTGCTCAAGGACTCGGGCGCCCAGATCGTCGCGCTCCAGGAGCTGGCCGGCCGGCCGCTGCGCGCCTACGAGACCGGGCTGGCCGACAGCTACCCGTACCACGCGGTGGAGGGCACGGTCGGGCTCTGGTCGAAGTACCCGATCAGCGGCGTCTCGGTGGTGGACATCAAGATGGGCTGGACCAGGGCCTTCCGCGCCCAGGTCGGCACCCCGCAGGGCCCGGTCGCGGTGTACGTCGCGCACCTGCCGTCCGTCCGGCTGAAGGCCGAGGGCGGCTTCACCGTCAACCAGCGGGACGCCAGTGCCCAGGCCCTGGGTGACGCGATCGAGGCCGAGTCGCTGAAGAAGGTGCTGTTGCTCGGTGACCTCAACGGCACCATGAACGACCGCAGCCTGGCGCCGGTCACCTCGCAGATGCGCTCGGCCCAGGGCGCGGCCGGTGACGGCTTCGGCTTCAGCTGGCCGGCGTCCTTCCCGATGGCCCGGATCGACCAGATCATGAGCAAGGGCGGTCTGAAGCCCACCGACTCCCGCACCCTGGGCCACGACGGCAGCGACCACCTCGCGATCGCGGCCACCTACCGCTACCAGGGGTGACCACCGGCGGCCGGGACCGGAGCTGATCGCCGGCCGGCCGGTGATCAGCCCCGGCGCCGGCCGGCCGGTGATCAGCCCCGGCGCCAGCGGTTGGTGATCGGCAGCCGGCGGTCCCGGCCGAAGCCCTTGGCGGAGATCTTCGGGCCCGGCGGGTACTGCCGGCGCTTGTACTCGGCGGTGTCGACCAGCCGCACCACCCGGTCGACCACCGCCGGGTCGAAGCCCGCCGCCACGATCGAGTCCCGGCCCTCGTCGCCCTCGATGTAGCGGCTGAGCACGGTGTCCAGCAGGTCGTAGTCGGGCAGCGAGTCGGTGTCCACCTGGTCCGGCCGCAGCTCGGCGGACGGCGGCTTGTCGATGGTGTGCTCCGGGATCGGCGCCGGTTCGCCGCGCCGCGCGGCCTCCTCGTTGCGCCAGCGGGCGAGCCGGAGGACCAGCGACTTGTAGACGTCCTTGATCGGACCGAACGCGCCGACCGAGTCGCCGTACAGCGTGGAGTAGCCGACCGCCAGCTCGCTCTTGTTGCCCGGCGCGAGCACCAAGTGGCCCTCCTGGTTGGAGATCGCCATCAGCAGCGTGCCGCGCAGTCGGGACTGCAGGTTCTCCTCGGCCAGGCCGGTCAGCTCGGTGGCCGCCAGGTAGGCGTCGACCATCGGGGCGATCGACACCGTCCGCAAGTGCAGCCCGGTCCGGCGGGCCAGCTCGGCGGCGTCGTCCCGGGAGTGCTGGGAGGAGTACCGGCTCGGCATCGAGACGCAGTGCACGTTCCCGGCCCCCAGCGCGTCCACCGCGATGGCCGCCACCAGCGCGGAGTCGATGCCACCGGAGAGGCCGAGCAGCACCGAGCGGAAGCCGTTCTTGCGCACGTACGCCTCGGTGCCGGAGACCAGCGCGGCCCAGATCTCGGCCTCGTCCGAGATCCTGGGCGCCACCTCGGCCCGGAGCGGCGCGGCGGGCGCGGGCAGCGGCTCGCCACCCAGTTCGCGGCGGACCAGGCGCAGGCCGTCGGCGAGCAGCAGCCCGTCGGTGTGGTCGCTGCTCGCGGCCGGCAGGTCGAGGTCGAGGACGAGCAGGTGCTCCGCGAACTGCGGCGAGCGGCCCAGCACCCCGCCGTCCGCGCCGACCACGATCGAGTCGCCGTCGAAGACCAGCTCGTCCTGGCCGCCGACCATGTTGACGTAGGCCAGCGCGCAGCCCGCCTCGGCGGCGCGCCGCCGGACCAGTTCCAGCCGGGCGTCGTCCTTGTTCCGCTCGTAGGGCGAGCCGTTGAGCACCAGCAGCAGGCCGGCCCCGGCCTCGCGGGCGGCGCTCACCCGGCCGCCGTCCTGCCAGATGTCCTCGCAGATCGCGAGCGCCACGTCCACCCCGTGCAGCCGCAGCACCGGCAGCTGGTCGCCGGGGACGAACCAGCGGTACTCGTCGAACACCCCGTAGTTCGGCAGGTGGTGCTTGGCGAACCGGGTGACCACCCCGCCGCGGTGCAGCACCGCGGCGCAGTTCTGCGGCGACCCGGCCGGGCGGCCGAACCGCGGCGAGGCCTGGTCGGACCGGCCCAGGTAGCCGACCACGACCGGCACCTCGCCCAGCCCCTCGCCGGCCAGCCGCGCGGCCAGGGCGACCAGCGCGGACCGGGAGGCCTCGACGAAGGAGCGGCGCAGGGCGAGGTCCTCCACCGGGTACCCGGTCAGGGCCATCTCGGGGAAGGCGATCAGCCGGACACCGGCCTCGACGGCCTGGGCCGTCCGGCGTACCACCTCGTCCGCGTTGCGGTCGAGATCACCGACCCAGGGGTCGGTCTGGCACAGGGCGAGACGGAGATGGGGCATGCCGCGAGTCTAATCGTCGATCTGACGCGATGTCGCGTCCGAGGGTTGCCACTGCCCTCGGCGGCCGCGATCCGCCATGATGGGGACAGTCGCTTTCGGGTGGTTTCCGGGCGTAACACGAACGTAAAGAGCAGAGGTGAGACTGTCCCCATGGGCAAGCAGCAGGAGTTCGTGCTCCGGACGCTCGAAGAGCGTGACATCCGTTTCGTCCGACTGTGGTTCACCGACGTGCTCGGGTTCCTGAAGTCGGTCGCGGTGGCGCCGGCGGAGCTGGAGCAGGCCTTCGAGGAGGGCATCGGCTTCGACGGGTCGGCGATCGAGGGCTTCGCCCGCGTCTACGAGTCCGACATGATCGCCAAGCCGGACCCGACCACCTTCCAGATCCTGCCCTGGCGCTCGGAGACGCCCGGGACGGCCCGGATGTTCTGCGACATCCTGATGCCGGACGGCTCCCCGTCCTTCGCCGACCCGCGGTTCGTGCTCAAGCGCACCCTGGAGAAGGCCTCCGAGCTCGGGTTCACCTTCTACACCCACCCCGAGATCGAGTTCTTCCTGCTGAAGAACCTGCCCGGCGACGGCACCGCGCCGATCCCCGCCGACCAGTCCGGCTACTTCGACCACACCCCGCGCGGGGTGGGGCACGACTTCCGCCGCCAGGCGATCACGATGCTGGAGTCGATGGGCATCTCGGTGGAGTTCTCCCACCACGAGGGCGCGCCCGGGCAGCAGGAGATCGACCTGCGCTACGCCGACGCGCTCTCCACCGCCGACAACATCATGACCTTCCGTCTGGTCATGAAGGAGGTCGCGCTGGAGCAGGGCGTGCACGCCAGCTTCATGCCGAAGCCGTTCTCCGACCACCCCGGCTCGGGGATGCACACCCACCTCTCGCTCTTCGAGGGGGACCGCAACGCGTTCCACGAGTCCGGCGCGGAGTACCAGCTCTCCAAGGTCGGCCGCTCCTTCATCGCCGGACTGCTCAAGTACGCCGCCGAGACGGCCGCCGTCACCAACCAGTGGGTCAACTCCTACAAGCGGATCTGGGGCGGCTCGCAGCGCACCGCGGGCGCCGGCGGCGAGGCGCCGTCGTACATCTGCTGGGGCCACAACAACCGCTCGGCCCTGATCCGTGTCCCGATGTACAAGCCCGGCAAGCAGGGTTCCACCCGGATCGAGGTCCGCTCGCTGGACACCGGCTGCAACCCCTACCTCGCCTACGCCGTCACCCTCGCGGCCGGCCTGAAGGGCATCGAGGAGGGCCTCGAACTCCCGCCCGGCGCGGACGACGACGTCTGGGCGCTCACCGACGCGGAGCGCCGCGCCCTCGGCATCCAGCCGATGCCGCAGAACCTCGGTGAGGCCATCGACCTGATGCAGCGCAGCGAGCTGGTCGCCGAGACCCTCGGCGAGCACGTGTTCGACTTCTTCCTCCGCAACAAGCGCCAGGAGTGGGAGGAGTACCGCTCCGAGGTGACCCCCTTCGAACTGCGGAAGAACCTCCAGGTGCTCTGACAGGCCGTCAACCGCGCGAGTGGGCCTGCTCCGGTCGGAGCAGGCCCGTTCCGTTCTGCGGGTCCGCCCGCTCCCGCCGGTCTCCGGCGGGAGCGGGCGGTGCGGGCGTCCGGGCAGGGGTCCCCCGCGCACGCTAATTCGTTGGGCCAATGCGGTTACCCTGCAGCGGTGCGAGCCGTGACCAGGTGACGCGGGGGCGTATTCAGAAGATCCGTTTTGCGGATCATCCTGGAGTGTCATGCGTACTCGAATCACCACCGTGGTCCTGTCCGGACTGGCCTCGGCCGCCCTCGCCCTGGGCGCCGGCGGCACGGCCTACGCCTCGCCCGTCGTCGACCACGGCGCAGCCGCCGAATCGGTCGAGGCCCAGGGCGCATGGGTCGACAACCTCCTGCGTCTGGCCGAGGAGGACAGCGGCTCCACCACCAGCACCTGGACCTTCGACGGGCGAAGCACCGTCTACTCCGCACCGGGGCTTCGCCCGGCCCACCGGGCGGACGACGGCGACGGTGAGGACAGCGAGGCCGGCGAGGCCTCGGACGCCGACCTCTCGGAGGTGGCCGAGGGCGACGCCGTCGAGCAGGGCGACGCGGCTCGGCGGGCCGAGGGCGAACGAGCTCCGACGGCCCAGTCGTCGGAACTCGTGCGCTCCGAGGGCTCGTCAGCCGGTGGCGGCGAGCACTGCGACGAGAACGCGCCGGGCCACCCCGGCGACCACGGGCCCGCCGGCTGCGACTGCGAGCACGGAGAGCACGGGGAGCACGGGGAGCACGGGGAGCACGGGGAGCACGAGGGTCATGGCGGCCACGAGGGCCACGGTGGCCACGAGGGTCAGGGCCAGGGTCAGGGCCAGGGGCAGGGCCAGGGCCAGGGCCAGGGCCAGAGCAACGAGCAGGGTCAGGGGCAGGGCCAGGCCCAGGGTCAGGACCAGGGGCAGAGCCAGAGCGGCTCGCAGAACCAGGGTCAGGACCAGCACGTCCAGGTGACCGTCAACGTGCAGAACGTCGTCACGAACAACCTCAACAACAGTGCGAACAACAGCGCCGCCAGCAACTCGAACAACTCCGCGCAGAACAGCGCGCAGAACAGCGCGCAGAACAGCGCGCAGAACTCGGCGCAGAACAACCAGTCGGCCTCGCAGGCCAACAACCTCTCCAACCAGCAGAGCCAGTCCAACCACCAGGCCTCGCACAACCTGAACAAGGCGACCCTCGTCGCCAAGGGCCAGGCGCCGGGCAAGTCGGCTCACCACGGCGGCGGCGAGCACGGAGAGCACGGCGAGCACGGCGAGCAGACCGGGCACGGCGGGGGCGGGCACTACGGTTCGGGCGGGGGGTACGCGTCCGGCCAGCACGGTGCGGGCGAGCACCACCCGGCCGAACACCCCCACGGGGAGCTGGCCGAGACGGGCTCCCGGGGGACGCCGATCCTGATCGGCCTCTCGGCCGCTTTCCTCGCGGCGGGTGTGGCGGCGATGCGGCTCGGCCGACGGCGCGCATGATCGGGTCCGTCCCCGCGGGCTGCCGGACAGTGCGCCGGGGCCGGACAGCGTGACCGTCCGGCGGGGCACCCGGTCGGGCGTTGCGGGCGACAGGGCGGTGCGCCGTGAGCGGCCGCCCGGCGCTCTGCGTCCGGCCTTCACCCGTTCGACGTACAGGAAGCCGATGCCGCCGTCCGCCTCGAAGGAGGAGAGGACGGCGGTGTCCGTGCTGCCGGCCGGAGGGCTGCCGGCGCCGGGGGCGACCGGCGCCGGTGAAGGCGCTCGGCGGCGGGGCCCGTCCGCCGGGCGACCGTGAGGCTCCCGGTCGTGGCCGGGCGGGACCGGTCCGCGGTCGCGCCCGGCGCGGCGCCGTGCGGGCGCGTAACCTGCTGAACGGGCGGATGGAGGGGTCATGGAGGAGCAGCGGGCCGGGAGCCGGGTGAGCCGGCCGGAGATCAGGCTGGTCCGGCGCGGGTTCACCGACCCGGCGCAGGCCGTCCGGCTGCTCGCCGGGCCCGGTCTGGAGGGACTGGCCGACGACCCGGTGCTGCTGGACGCGCTCGGCGCCACGGCCGACCCGGACCTCGCCCTGCTCGGCCTGGCCCGGCTGCTGGAGGGCGCCGACGAGACCGAGCGGCACACCCTGCGCGACACCCTCACCACCTCCAAGCCGCTGCGCGACCGGCTGCTCGGCGTGCTCGGCGCGTCCACCGCGCTCGCCGACCACCTGGCCCGGCACCCGCACGACTGGCACGTCCTGGTCACCTTCGAACTGCGCGACATGCACCCCGGCCCGGAGGACTTCCGGCGCGCGCTGCGCGAGGGCCTGCGGGCGGACGCCGCCGTCAGCCCGGCGGACGCGCTGCGGATCGCCTACCGCCGCTGCCTGCTGGCCATCGCCGCCCGCGACCTCACCGGCACCACCGACCTCGCGCAGACCGCCGCCGAACTGGCCGACCTGGCCGGCGCCACCCTGCAGACCGCCCTGGAGATCGCCGCCGAGGAGGACCCGGAGGCCGCCGGCGCCTGCCGCCTCGCCGTCATCGGCATGGGCAAGTGCGGCGGGCGCGAACTCAACTACGTCTCCGACGTGGACGTCATCTTCGTCGCCGAACCGCGGGAGGGCGTCGAGGAGCAGGAGGCGGTCAAGGCCGCCACCCGGCTGGCCGCCGCGCTCACCCGGCTCTGCGCGGACACCACCGGCGAGGGCACCATCTGGCCGGTGGACGCCAACCTGCGCCCCGAGGGCCGCAACGGCCCGCTGGTCCGCACCCTGGCCAGCCACCAGGCCTACTACCAGCGCTGGGCCAAGACCTGGGAGTTCCAGGCGCTGCTCAAGGCCCGTCCGGTCGCCGGGGACGCCGAGCTCGGGGCCGCCTACCTGGCGGCGCTGGAACCGATGGTCTGGCAGGCAGCCGCCCGGGAGAACTTCGTCACCGACGTGCAGCAGATGCGCCGCCGGGTGATCGACTCGATCCCCGTCACCGAGCTCGACCGCCAGCTCAAGCTGGGCCCGGGCGGCCTGCGCGACGTCGAGTTCTCCGTCCAGCTGCTCCAGCTGGTGCACGGCCGCACCGACCCGGCACTGCGCAGCGGCAACACCCTGGAGGCACTCGGCGCGCTCTCCCGGGGCGGGTACGTGGGCCGGGCCGACGCCGCCTCGCTGGACACCGCCTACCGCTTCCTGCGCTCGCTGGAGCACCGGATCCAGCTGCACCGGCTGCGCCGCACCCATCTGATGCCCACCGGCGAGGAGGACCAGCGCCGGCTGGCCCGCTCGCTCGCCCCGCTGATCAACGACGACACCCGGGCCGACCCGGTCGCCGCCCTCCAGCGGGAGTGGAAGCGGCACGCCGTCGAGGTCCGCCGGCTGCACGAGAAGCTGTTCTACCGGCCGCTGCTGGACGCCGTCGCCGAGCTGCCGACCGGTGCGACCGGGCTGAGCCCGGACGCCGCCCGGGCCCGGCTGGAGGCGCTCGGCTACGCCGACCCGGCCGCCGCGCTGCGCCACCTGACCGCGCTGGCCTCCGGCGTCAGCCGCAAGGCCGCCATCCAGCGGACCCTGCTGCCGGTGCTGCTGGGCTGGTTCGCCGACTCGGCCGACCCGGACGCCGGGCTGCTCAACTTCCGCCAGGTCTCCGACGCGCTCGGCCGCACCCCCTGGTACCTGCGGCTGCTGCGCGACGAGAGCGCCGCCGCCGAGCAGCTGGCCCGGGTCCTCTCGGCCGGCCGGCTCGCCCCCGACCTGCTGCTGCGGGCCCCCGAGGCGGTCGCCATGCTGGGCGACCCGCAGGGCCTGGCGCCGCGCGGCCGGCCCGCCCTGGAGCAGGAGATACTGGCCGCCGTCGGCCGCGCCGACTCCGCCCCCGCGGCCGTCGCCGCCGCCCGTTCGGTGCGGCGCCGGGAGCTGTTCCGGACCGCCGCCGCCGATGTCCTCGGGCGGCTCGGTGACGACCCGGCCGAGGCCCTGGACGTCGCGGGCGAGGCGCTCACCGCGCTCAACGCGGCCACCCTCCAGGGCGCGCTGCGCGCCTGCACGGCGGGCTGGGAGGCCCGGCACGGGGAGCTGCCGACCCGGATCGCGGTGATCGCGATGGGCCGGTTCGGCGGACACGAACTCGGCTACGGCTCCGACGCGGACGTCCTCTTCGTCCACGAGCCGCTGCTCGGTTCGCTCGACCAGGACGCCGCCCGGGCCGCCCAGGCGGTCTGCCACGAGCTGCGCACGCTGCTCTCCGGGCCGTCCACCGAGCCGCCGCTGGTGGTCGACGCCGATCTGCGCCCGGAGGGCCGCAACGGCCCGCTGGTGCGCACCCTCGCCTCCTACGCGGCGTACTACCGGCGCTGGTCGCACGCCTGGGAGAGCCAGGCACTGCTGCGCGCCGACCCGGTGGCGGGGGACGCGGAGCTGGGGGAGCGGTTCCGGCAGCTGATCGACCCGCTGCGCTACCCGGGCTCCGGGGTGCCGGAGCGGGACGTGGTGGAGATCCGCCGGATCAAGGCCCGGATCGAGGCCGAGCGGCTGCCGCGCGGCGCCGACCCGACCACCCACACCAAGATCGGCCGGGGCGGACTGGCCGACGTGGAGTGGACCGTCCAGCTCCTCCAGCTCCAGCACGGGCACGAGCTGCCGGCGCTGCGGACCACCCGGACCAGGCCCGCGCTGGCCGCCGCCGCCGAGGCCGGGCTGGTCGGGGCGGAGGACGCGGCGGTGCTGGACGCCGCCTGGGTGCTGGCCTCCCGGGTGCGCTCCGCGGTGATGCTGGTCCGCGGCCGGCCCGGGGACAGCTTCCCCGGGGAGGCCCGGGAGCTGGCCGCGGTGGCCCGCTACCTCGGGTACGGCGCCGGGCACAGCGGCGAGCTGGTGGACGACTACCGGCGCACCACCCGGCGGGCCCGGGCGGTGGTGGAGCGGCTGTTCTACGGCTGATCCCCGACCGGCTGCGCCCCGGCCACCGGAGGATCGCTGCGCCCCGGCCACCGGAGGTCCGGCGAAGGGGCCCTGGGCAAGGGCAAGGCCCGGGGTACGGCGAAGGGCCCGCGGAAAACTCCGCGGGCCCTTCGCCGTACCGGTCTCAGCGCCGTCCGGCGCTCACCGCGGGCTCGCTCCACTGCTCGGGCACCGTGATCGGCTCGTCCGCCGCCCCCCGGGCCGGGACCTTCGGCAGGCGGTAGACCCAGACGTGGTAGATCAGCCGGGCCACGACGAAGCCGACCGTGAGGCAGGCGACGCCGCCGACGGCGTCCATCCAGAAGTGGTTGGCGGTCGAGACGATCACCACCAGGGTGGCCACCGGGTAGAGCAGGCCGAGCGCGCGGACCCAGGCCGCGCGGGCCAGGAAGAAGATGGCCAGGCCGCACCAGAGCGACCAGCCGATGTGCATCGAGGGCATCGCCGCGTACTGGTTGGAGACGTGCGTGGCGGGCCCGGAGGCCATCGAACCCCAGGTGTTGTGGACCTTCAGGGTGTCGATGAAGCCGCCGTCCGTCATCAGCCGGGGCGGGGCGAGGGGGAAGAAGTAGAAGCCGACCAGGGCGATGCCGGTGGTGACGAACAGCACCGTGCGGGCCGCGGCGTAGCGGCCCGGGTGGCGCCGGTAGAGCCAGACCAGGACGCCGATGGTGATGATGAAGTGCAGCGTCGCGTAGTAGTAGTTCATCCCGACGATCAGCCACGAGAACTTGTCGACCGCGTGGTTGACCGAGCGCTCGACGGCCACGCCGAGGCTCTGCTCGAAGTCCCAGATCCAGCCCGCGTGCTTCTGGGCTATCGCTTCCTGTTCCGGGACGGCGTTGCGGACGAGGGAGTAGACCCAGTAGCTGATCCCGATCAGCGCCAGCTCGAACCAGATCCGCGGTCGCGCCGGTGAACGGCGCTGGTCACGGATGCGGCCGCGCAGCGCGGCCGCGCGGGACTGGGCGACGCGGGTGGCTCCGTCGGGCACCCGGCCGGAGCCGGCCGGGCCCGCTGCGGAACTGCCACCGTGCGCCGCCGCCGCGGCGCGCTCGGCGCCGGTCTGCTGGATCTCGGTCGGTTCCCCCATGGACGAGAAGTCTGCCAGACGTCCCGTAGCCGTCTGCTCATCCTCTGGAAGTGGATTCTTCACCGACTGTCCCCCTTGAGGGCTAGGGGACTGCTCCCACCGGGGTAGGGGGTGCTGTGGGATCTGGTACGAACCGGCGGGACGGGCATACGTCCTATTCTCACGCCGAGTGCCCCGGGTGGCGCAATCGGGGGCGGGCAGCGGCACGCCGGGGGCCGAAATTTCCGGGACCGAAACCCTTTCTGCATCTTGCTGAAACAGATTGCAGACCGCTAGCGTCCTGGCAACTCGACACCCTTACCCCCGCAAGGGAGCCCTCAGTGGCCGATGTCCCGCCCCGCCGCACACGCCGACGGAGCACCACCCCGATCCGCAGACCCGGCCGCACGGCCGTGCTGCTGGCCGCCGCGCTGACCGCCGCCACCCTGGGCGGCGCGGCTCCCGCGGCCTTCGCCGCGGTCCCGCCCGGCCCGCCCTCGGACGCCGCGCTGGCCGCCACCGCCGGGCGGCACGACCTCTCCCGCGAGCAGTTCTACTTCGTCCTGCCGGACCGTTTCGCCAACGGCGACCCGGGCAACGACACCGGGGGCATCACCGGCAGCCGGCTGGACCACGGCCTCGACCCGGCCGACAAGGGCTTCTACCACGGGGGCGACCTCGCGGGCCTGCTCCAGCGGCTCGACTACATCCAGGACCTCGGCACCACCGCGATCTGGATGGCCCCGATCTTCAAGAACAAGCCCGTCCAGGGCGCCGGCGACCAGGCCTCGGCCGGTTACCACGGCTACTGGATCACCGACTTCACCCAGGTCGACCCGCACTTCGGCACCAACGACCAGCTCAAGGAGCTGATAGCCAAGGCGCACGCCAAGGGCATCAAGGTCTTCTTCGACGTCATCACCAACCACACCGCCGACGTCATCGACTACGCGCAGCAGCAGTACGGCTACCGCTCCACCGGGGCCTACCCGGTGCTGGACGCCGACGGCCGGCCGGTCGACGAGACCGCCGTCGCCGACGCGGGCGCCGGCTCCCCGGCCGCCTGGCCGAAGCTGACCAAGGACTCGTTCCCCTACAGCCCGGTCTTCCGCAAGCCCGCCGACACCGCCGCCAAGGCCCCGGCCTGGCTCAACGACCCCGCGCTCTACCACAACCGGGGCGACTCGACCTTCGTCGGCGAGTCCGCCACCGAGGGCGACTTCTCCGGCCTGGACGACCTCGACACCCAGAACCCCAAGGTGGTCCAGGGCTTCGAGAAGGTCTACCAGCAGTGGGTCAAGGACGCCGGCGTGGACGGCTTCCGGATCGACACCGTCAAGCACGTCAACATGGCCTTCTGGCAGCAGTGGGCGCCCGCGCTCAAGGACTTCGCCGCCAAGCAGGGCAACAAGAAGTTCTTCATGTTCGGCGAGATCCTCTCCAGCGACCCGGCGGTCACCTCGCCGTACGTCACCAAGGGCCGGCTCCAGGCCACCCTGGACTTCCCGTTCCAGAGCGCCGCCCGCTCCTACGTCTCGCAGGGCGGCTCGGCCCGCGGCCTCGCCGACGTGTACGGGCAGGACTACCGCTACACCTCCGCCGACACCGACGCCTACGAGCTGCCGACCTTCCTCGGCAACCACGACATGGGCCGCTTCGGGTCCTTCCTGCTCGGCGACAACCCGGGCGCCGACGACGCCACCCTGCTGAAGAAGGACCGGCTCGCCTCCGAGCTGCAGTTCCTCACCCGGGGCCAGCCGGTCGTCTACTACGGCGACGAGCAGGGCTTCACCGGCGCCGGCGGCGACAAGGACGCCCGGCAGGACCTCTTCGCCTCGCGGACCCCCTCCTACAACACGGACCGGGTGCTCGGCGGCCCCTCCGGCTCCGCCGACCGCTACGGGCGCGACGGCGAGCTCTACCGGGGCATCGCCGGGCTGGCCGCGCTGCGCCGGGACCACCCGGCCCTCGCCGACGGCGCCCAGATCGAGCGGTACGCCGCCGACGGCGCGGGCGTCTACGCCTTCTCCCGGATCGACGCCGGGCAGCAGGTCGAGTACCTGGTCGCGGTCAACAACGCGGCCGAGGCGAAGACCGTCGCCCTGGACACCTTCTCGGCCGGCCAGGGCTTCGACCGGATCTACCCGGCCGCGGGGGAGCGCCTGACCAGTGGCGCGGACCGCGCGGTCACCGTCACCGTGCCCGCGCTCTCCTCGGTGGTGTTCAAGGCCGCCGGGAAGCTGGCGCCGGTCGCGGCCGCGCCGACGCTCGCGCTGCGGACCCCGGCCGACGGCTCCACCGGCACCGTCACCGTCGGCGCGGACGTCGACGGCGGCGGCTTCGACCGGGTCACCTTCGCCGCGCAGATCGGCGACGCGCCCTGGCGGACCCTCGGCACCGCCGACAACGGGACGTACCGGGTCACCCAGGACCTCGGCGCCGTGCAGCCCGGCACGGTGGTCCGCTACAAGGCCGTGGTCCAGGACTCCAGTGGCCACCTGCGCTCGGCCACCGGCAGCTTCACCACCGGCACCCCCGTCCCCGCCCCGGCGCCCAGCGCCACCGCCCGCCCGTACGCCGTCGTGCACTACCAGCGCGAGGACGGCGACTACGACGGCTGGAACCTCTACGCCTGGGGCGACCTCGCGGACGGCGAGGCCACCCCCTGGCCCGCCGGGCACGGCTTCACCGGCCGGGACGCCTACGGCGCCTTCGCCTACGTGAAGCTGAAGGAGGGGGCCTCGGACGTCGGCTTCGTCGTCGAGAAGGACGGCGTCAAGGACGTCGACACCGACCGCCACCTCGACGTCGGCGCGACCGGCGAGGTCTGGCTCAAGGAGGGTGACCCGACCGTCCGGACGGCGAACCCCGGGCCCGCCAACACCCAGCCCGCCGGCACCGCCGTCATCCACTACAACCGGGCCGACGGCGACTACACCGGCTGGGGCCTGCACGACTGGACCGGCGCCGCCACCCCGACCGACTGGGGCAACCCGCTGCTGCCGGTCCGCCGAGACGCCTTCGGCGCCGTCTTCGAGGTGCCGCTGGCTCCCGGAGCCACCAGCCTCAGCTACGTCCTGCACCGGGGCAACGACAAGGACCTGCCGACCGACCAGTCGCTGGACCTCGCCGCCAACGGCCACGAGGTCTGGATCCTGGGCGGCCGGGAGGGCTACCTGCTCCCGCAGAACGCCGCCGCCGCCTCGCAGCTGGACCCCGGCTCCGCCAAGGCCCAGTGGATCGACGCCCGCACGGTCGTGGTGCCCGCCGGGTACGGCGCCAACGACGCCGCACTGGCCGGCGGCACCAGCGCCCAACTGGTGTACGACCCCGAGGGCGGCATCCGCGCCGAGAAGGGCGTGCTGAGCAAGGCCGGGCAGTGGATCCGGCTGACCCCCGCCGCCGGGCTGACCGACGCCCAGAAGGCCGCCTTCCCGCACCTGGCCGGCTACCGGGCCTTCACCGTGGACGCCCGCGACGCGGCCCGGGTGCCCGCCGCGCTCCGCAGCCAGCTGCTCTTCACCGAGCACCTGCCCAGCGGCGCCGCGCTGGCCGCGACCGGGGTGCAGACCCCCGGCGTGCTGGACGACCTGTACGCCCGCCGCACCGGCCGGGTGGACTTCGGACCGGCCTACTACAACGGCAAGGTGGCGCTGTCGGTCTGGGCGCCGACCGCGCGGGAGGTCTCCGTCCAGCTCTTCGACGGACCGGCCGGCGGCACCCCGAAGACCGTCCCGCTGAAGCTGGACGACGAGACCGGTGTCTGGGAACTCGTCCGTGACAAGGCCGAGTTGGACGGCAAGTACTACCTGTACCAGGTGAAGGTCTGGGCGCCGTCCGTCCAGCAGCTGGTGGTCAACACCGTCACCGACCCGTACTCGGTGGCGCTGTCCGCCGACTCCGGGCGGAGCCTGGTCGCCGACCTCGCCGCCAAGGCGCTGAAGCCCAAGGGCTGGGACGACCACACCGTCCCGAAGGCCGTCCCGCCGGCGCAGCAGCAGATCCAGGAGCTGCACGTCCGGGACTTCTCGGTCGAGGACGGCACGGTGCCGGCCGCCGAGCGCGGCACCTACCTGGCCTTCACCGAGTCCCAGTCGGCCGGCATGCGGCACCTGCGGGAGCTGGCCCAGGCCGGCGTCACCACCGTGCACCTGCTGCCGACCTTCGACATCGCCACCATCCGGGAGAACCGGGCCCAGCAGAAGCTGCCGGCCTGCGACCTCAAGGCCCTGGCGGCGGACAGCGAGCGGCAGCAGGAGTGCGTGGCGGCCGTCGCCGCCGAGGACGCCTACAACTGGGGCTACGACCCGCTGCACTACAACGTGCCGGAGGGCTCGTACGCCACCGACCCGGAGGGCACCGCCCGGACGGTGCAGTTCCGGCAGATGGTGCAGGCGATCCACCAGGCCGGGCTGCGCGTGGTGCTGGACGTGGTCTACAACCACACCGCCGCCGCCGGCCAGGCCGAGCACTCGGTGCTGGACCGGGTCGTCCCCGGCTACTACCAGCGGCTCGACGCCAACGGCAAGGTGACGACCGACAGTTGCTGCGCCGACACCGCGCCCGAGCACGCCATGATGAACCGCCTGGTGGTGGACTCGGTGACCACCTGGGCGCGTGAGTACAAGGTCGACGGCTTCCGCTTCGACCTGATGGGCCTGGATCCCAGGTCCACCATGCTGGACGTGCAGGCCGCACTGCGCAGGATGACACCGGATTCGGACGGCGTCGACGGGAAGAACGTCTTCCTCTACGGCGAGGGCTGGAACTTCGGCGTCGTGGCCAATGACGCCCGCTTCGCGCAGGCCACCCAGCTGAACATGGCCGGCACCGGCATCGCCACCTTCGACGACCGGATCCGGGACGCGGCGCGCGGCGGCAACTTCCAGCTCTCCTCGGCCCCGCAGCAGGGCTTCGCCTCGGGCCTGTACTCCGACCCCAACGGTTCGCCGGCCAACGGCACGCCGCAGGAGCAGAAGGACCGGCTGCTCAAGCAGATGGACCAGCTCAAGGTGGCGCTCACCGGCAACCTGGCCGGCTACGCGTTCACCGACAGCGCGGGCCGGGCCGTCACGGGCGCGGGCGTCGACTACAACGGCGCCCCGACCGGGTACGCGGCCGTGCCGGGCGAGGCGGTGGAGTACGTGGACGCGCACGACAACACCGACCTGTTCGACGCGCTGGCCTACAAGCTGCCCGCCACCACCGCGCCCGCCGACCGGGCCCGGATGCAGGCGCTCGCGCTCTCGCTGACCGCGCTCACCCAGGGGCCGGGCTTCGTCCAGGCCGGCACCGACCTGCTGCGTTCCAAGTCGCTGGACGCCAACTCCTACGACTCGGGCGACTGGTTCAACGCGATCCAGTGGGACCCGGCGCAGGGCAACGGCTGGGGCCGCGGCGTGCCGACGGCGGCCGACAACAAGCAGATGTGGCCGGCCGCCAAGTCGCTGCTGGCCGATCCGAAGCTGGCGATGGGGGCCGCCGACATCCGGGCGACCACCGCGCAGTACCAGCAGTTCCTGCGGATCAAGCAGGGCTCGCCGCTGTTCTCGCTGCCCACCCTGGCCGCCGTCCAGCAGCGGCTCTCCTACCCGCTCTCCGGCACGCCCGGCGAGACGCCCGGGGTGATCACGCTGCACCTGGACGGCACCGGGCTGGCCGGGGCGCAGAAGGGCATCACCGTGGTGTTCAACGCCACGCCCACCGCGCAGAGCCAGACCGTGGCCGCCCTGAAGGGGACGGCGCAGGCGCTGCACCCGGTCCAGGCGGGCGGGGCCGATCCGGTGGTCCGGCAGTCCGGTTTCGCCGCCGCCACCGGCACCTTCACCGTGCCGGGCCGCACCGTGGCGGTCTTCGTCCAGAACTGACGCTCCGCCGTACCCGGCCCCGCACCGCCCTCGGGCGGCGCGGGGCCGTGGTATTTCCCGCCGCTGCCCGGCACGCGGGTGGCCGAAAACCGTCGTTGGCACGGCCGGAAAGGTGAGGTGACGGATCCGCCCGGCAGCACGGTCCACCATGCGGACGCCGAGCGGGCCCTGAGCGCTGGTCAGTGCCCGCCGGAAGTGATCGAACCTTCCGGGTGGCGATGAAAACCGTCGTCGGTAGTTCCCGCGCCTGTAACACGGACGGGGGTCCGACGGATGAACGGTCCCGGTAGCTAATCGGCCAATCAGTGGCATGCATCTGTCATTCACGGCTCGTTTACTGCCACGATTCCCCCGGCTGCAGACGAGGGGGCCCCACCCCCCGGTGCGGCTGTCCCAGGTCAGGTTCAGCGCCTCTTCCTGCCAGCAACTGCTCGGTCTTTGCTCCGCAACCGCACCCGCGCCGCGCACCCGGCGGCGGGGGCCCCCACTGCGCCGCAACCCTGCGGCCAGGTTCTCTCCACCGCACGCGCACCCCGCGTCGGTCGGAAAAGGAGTCCGCATGTCCCGTTACACCCAGGCTCGGAAGGCAGCGGTTGTCATGGCCGCCTCCACCGCGCTTCTGGTGACCGGCATCCCCGTCATCGCGCAGGCCGCCACCCCGGACGCGCCGGCCGCGGTCGCCGCCCAGCAGGCGAGCCGTGCCCAGCTGATCGCCTCGGCGACCGGGCAGACCGCCGCCCTCGCCCAGACCCTGGGCCTGGGCAGCGAGGAGAAGCTGGTCACCAAGGACGTCTCCCAGGACGCCGACGGTACTCGCCACCTGCGGTACGAGCGCACGCTGAACGGCCTTCCGGTTCTCGGCGGCGACCTGGTCGTGCACCAGAGCGCCACGGGTGCGACCAAGGGCGTGGACCGCGCCAGCACCGCCCCGCTGACCGGCGTGAGCACCACGCCGAAGCTGGCCGCGCCGGCCGCGCAGTCCGCCGCGCTGGCCGCCGAGTCGGGCGCCGCGCTGGAGTCCGCGCCCCGCCTGGTGGTCTGGGCCGCCGACAACAGCCCGCGCCTCGCGTGGGAGACGGTCGTCTCCTCCACCGAGGCCGACGGCACCCCGAGCAAGCTGCACGTGGTCACCGACGCGACCTCCGGCCAGGTCATCCAGAAGTTCGAGGGCATCCAGACCGGCACCGGCAAGGGCGTCTTCGTCGGCAACGTCACCATCGGTACGACCCAGTCGGGCTCCTCGTACCAGATGAAGGACGGGGCTCGCGGTGGGATGTACACCACGAACCTGAACCACGGGACCTCGGGCACCGGCACCCTGTACACCAAGTCGACCGACAGCTGGGGCGACGGCACCGTCGCCAACAGCGAGTCGGCCGCGGTCGACGCCCACTACGGCGTCGCGGCCACCTGGGACTACTACAAGAACACCTTCGGCCGCAACGGCATCCGCAACGACGGTGTCGGCGCCTACAGCCGCGTCCACTACGGCAACAACTACGTGAACGCCTTCTGGGACGACTCCTGCTTCTGCATGACCTACGGCGACGGTGACAGCAACACCCACCCGCTCACCGAGCTCGACGTCGCGGGCCACGAGATGAGCCACGGCGTCACCGCGGCCACCGCCAACCTGAACTACTCGGGTGAGTCCGGCGGCCTGAACGAGGCCACCTCGGACATCTTCGGCACCATGGTGGAGTTCTACGCCAACATCCCGACCGACAACCCCGACTACCTGATCGGTGAGTTGATCAACATCAACGGGGACGGCACCCCGCTGCGCTACATGGACAAGCCCTCCAAGGACGGCGGCTCGGCCGACTACTGGTCCTCCACGGTCGGCAACAAGGACGTCCACTACTCGTCCGGTGTCGCCAACCACTTCTTCTACCTGCTGTCCGAGGGCAGCGGCGCGAAGGTGATCAACGGCGTCAGCTACAACTCGCCGACCCAGGGCAACATCGCCGTCAGCGGCATCGGCCGGGACAAGGCGGCGGCGGTCTGGTACCGCGCGCTGACCACCTACATGACCTCCACCACCAACTACGCCGCGGCGCGCACCGCGACGGAGAAGGCGGCCACCGACCTGTACGGCGCCGGCAGCGCCGAGCTCAACGCGGTCAGCACCGCCTGGGCGGGCGTCAACGTGGGCACCGCTCCGAACCCGGGTGGCGTCACCGTCACCAGCCCGGGCAACCAGAGCACCGCGCTGAACGGCTCGGTCAACCTGCAGATCGCCGCCACCGGCGGCACCGCCCCGCTGACCTTCACGGCCACCGGCCTGCCGACCGGCCTGTCGATCAGCTCCAGCGGCAAGATCACCGGCACCGCCACGACCGCGGGCACGTACAACGTGACCGTGACCGCGAAGGACGCCGCCAACAAGACCGGTTCCACCAGCTTCACCTGGACCGTCTCCGGCGGCGGCGGCAGCTGCACCCCGGCGCAGCTGCTCGGCAACGCCGGCTTCGAGACCGGCAGCGCCGCCCCGTGGACCGCCTCCAGCGGTGTCGTGGACAACAGCGCCTCGCAGGCCGCGCACGGCGGTACCTGGAAGGCCTGGCTGAACGGCTACGGCTCCGCCCACTCGGACAACCTCTCGCAGACGGTGACCATCCCGGCCGGCTGCAAGGCCTCGCTCAGCTTCTACCTGCACATCGACACGGCCGAGACCGGCTCGACGGTGTACGACAAGCTGGCGGTCACGGTCAACGGCACCGCGCTGAAGACCTACTCGAACGTGGACGCCGCCGCGGGCTACCAGCTCCGCACCTTCGACCTCTCGTCCTACGCGGGCCAGACGGTCACCCTGAAGTTCGCCGGCACCGAGGACGCCTCGCTGCAGACCAGCTTCGTGATCGACGACACCTCGATCGCCACCAGCTGACCCGCTCCGGCGGTCAGTAGAACCAAGTAGGACAGGGAGCAGGGCCCGGCAGCCACGGCTGCCGGGCCCTGCGTCGTGGGTGCGGCGGGCGGCCCGTCCGGGGGCCCGCCCGGCGGGCACGGGGCGTGAGCTTCCGGAAACGGACCGGCAACCGCGGGGCAACCGCCGGGCAACACGAAACACGGGCGAAACGTGTCCGTCCGCAACCAGAAATCCGCCCTCGCGACACTCTCCCAACCGACCCGCGCTCCTCCCTGGCGCGGGCCCGTGGGAAGGCACGCCCCTATGTTCCTGGCTGACCCGTCGCCCGGCCTCGACACCGGAGACACCGCCTGGCTGCTGGCCAGTACCGCACTCGTCCTGCTGATGACCCCCGGCCTGGCGCTGTTCTACGGCGGCATGGTCCGCACCAAGAGCGTGCTCAACATGATCATGATGAGCTTCGTCTCCATCGCCGTGGTCACCGTGGTCTGGCTGCTGGCCGGCTACTCGCTCGCGTTCGGCCCGGACGTCGGCGGCTGGGGGCTGATCGGCGGCCTGGACCACCTCGGGATGGCTGGAATCACCCCCTCCTCGCTCACCGGCCACGTCCCCACCGTGCTGTTCGCCACCTTCCAGCTGACCTTCGCGATCATCACCGCCGCGCTGATCAGCGGCGCCATCGCGGACCGCGCGCGGTTCGGTTCCTGGGTCGCCTTCACCGCGGTCTGGACGCTGCTGGTCTACGTCCCGGTGGCGCACTGGGTGTTCGCGCCCGGCGGGTGGATCCTGTCGAAGCTCGGCGCGCTCGACTTCGCCGGCGGCACGGTGGTCGAGGTCAACTGCGGGGCCAGCGGACTGGCCCTGGCCCTGCTGCTCGGCCCCCGGATCGGCTTCCGCAAGGAGGCGATGCGCCCGCACAACCTGCCCCTGGTGCTGCTCGGCGCGGGCCTGCTCTGGTTCGGCTGGTTCGGCTTCAACGCGGGCTCGGCGCTGGGCGCCAACGGCCTGGCCGCGTCCGCGCTGCTCAACACCCAGGCGGCCGGCTGCACCGGGCTGCTCGGCTGGCTGCTGGTCGAGAAGCGCCGGGACGGCCACGCCACCACCCTGGGCGCCGCTTCCGGCGCGGTGGCCGGCCTGGTCGCCATCACCCCCTCCTGCGGGAGCGTCGACCTGCTCGGTGCGCTGGTGGTCGGGCTGGCGGCGGGCGTGGTCTGCTCGTACGCGGTCAGCTGGAAGTTCCGCTTCGGCTTCGACGACTCGCTGGACGTGGTGGGTGTGCACTTCGTCGCCGGGGTCATCGGCACCGCGCTGATCGGCCTCTTCGCCAGCGCCGCGATGACCGGCGGCCCGGTCGGGCTGCTGCACGGCGGCGGCCTCGGCCAACTCGGCAAGCAGCTGGCCGCGGTGGCCGCCGTCGCCGTCTACGCGTTCGCCATGACGTACGGGATCGGGCGGGCGGTCGACCGGGTGCTGGGCTTCCGTGCCGACGAGGAGCACGAACTCACCGGCCTGGACCTCGCCGTGCACGCCGAGACCGCGTACGATCACGGCGTCCTGGGCCACGGTACGACCGCCCATGCCACCACCGTGCTCACGCACTCCTCCGACAGGACCCCCTCCGCATGAAGCTGATCACCGCGATCGTCAAGCCGTTCAAGCTGGACGAGGTCAAGAACGCCCTGCAGGCCATCGGGGTGCACGGACTGACCGTCACCGAGGCCAGTGGGTACGGGCGCCAGCACGGGCACACCGAGGTCTACCGGGGTGCCGAGTACCGGATCGACCTGGTCCCCAAGGCCCGGATCGAGGTGGTGGTCGAGGACGCCGACGCGGACCAGGTGATCGAGGAGATCGTCCGGGCCGCCCGGACCGGGAAGATCGGCGACGGCAAGGTCTGGGCGGTGCCGGTGGAGACCGTCGTCCGGGTCCGCACCGGCGAGCGCGGGCCGGACGCCGTCTGAGGCCCGCCCCGCCGTCCTGAGCGGCGCTGAGTGGCCCTGAGCTGCCCTGGAGACACTACGGCGATGCCCCCGTGCGAGACCGCGCGGGGGCATCGCCGCGCCGCGCGACGAGTGGAAGGTCGTATACGAGGTTTCCCGGGCTGCGGGAACGTTGTTCCCAAGGTCTTGACGGGCTCTCAGTGTGACCTTAGGTTCAGCGCTGCAAGTTTCCTGCAAGTTTCAGCAACCTTTCACGCGCGGTACCCCAGGCTGCCCCACCCCAGCCCCCAGGAGACATCGTGGTCACCACCGCCCCCGTCCGCCGGCCTGCCCGGACGGCCGGCGCGCTCGCCGCCTCCGCGGCGCTCGCGCTCTCGCTCACCGCCGCCTTCGGCGCGGCCCCCACCGCCCAGGCCGCCCCACCCGGCAACGGCAAGGACGTCACGGCCACCCTCTTCGAGTGGCGCTTCGACTCCGTCGCCAAGGCCTGCACCGACACCCTCGGCCCGAAGGGCTACGGCTTCGTCGAGGTCTCGCCGCCCCAGGAACACATCCAGGGCGGCCAGTGGTGGACGTCCTACCAGCCGGTGAGCTACCGGATAGCCGGGCGCCTCGGCGACCGGGCGTCCTTCAAGAGCATGATCGACACCTGCCACGCGGCGGGCGTCAAGGTGATCGCCGACTCGGTGATCAACCACATGTCGGCCGGCTCCGGGACCGGCACCGGTGGAACCAACTACAGCAAGTACACCTACCCCGGGTACTACCAGGACCAGGACTTCCACTCCTGCCGCACCGCGATCAGCAACTACGCCGACCGCTCGAACGTGCAGAACTGCGAACTGGTCAACCTCTCCGACCTGAACACCGGCAGCTCCTACGTCCAGCAGACCATCGCCGGCTACCTGAACGACCTGGCCTCGCTCGGCGTCGACGGCTACCGGATCGACGCGGCCAAGCACATCGCCGCCGCCGACCTCGCCGCGATCAAGGCGAAGACCGCCAACCCCAACGCGTACTGGGTGCAGGAGGTCATCTACGGCGCGGGCGAGCCGATCCAGCCCACCGAGTACACCGGCACCGGCGACGTCGACGAGTTCCGCTCCGGCACCTGGCTGAAGAGCGCCTTCCAGGGCGGCCGGATCGCCGACCTCGCCTCCTGGGGCTCCGGTCTGCTGCCGGGCGACAAGGCCCGGACCTTCGTCGACAACTGGGACACCGAGCGCAACGGCTCCACGCTGACCTACAAGGACGGCTCCGCCTACACCCTGGCCAACGTCTTCATGCTGGCCGACCCCTACGGCTCGCCCAACGTCTACTCCGGCTACGCCTTCTCCGGCCACGACGACGGCCCGCCCAACGGCGGCACCGTCAACGCCTGCTACAGCGACGGCTGGAACTGCACCCACGCCTGGCGGCAGGTCGCCAACATGGTGGGCTTCCGCAACGCGGTGGCGGGCACCGGGATCACCAACTGGTGGTCCAACGGCAACAACGCGATCGCCTTCGGGCGCGGCGGCAAGGGCTTCGTGGCGATCAACCGCGAGAGCGGGCCGGTCACCCAGACCTTCCAGACCTCGCTGCCGGCCGGCTCCTACTGCGACGTCCAGCACGGCGACCCGGCGGCGGGTGGCTGCGGCGGCCCGTCCTACACCGTCGGCCCGGACGGCCGCTTCACCGCGACCGTCGGCGCGGGCGACGCGGTGGCGCTGTACGTGGGCGCTCCCGGCGGCGCGGGCAGCTCGGGCGGTTCCAGCGGTTCCGGCGGCGGGACGCCGGTGAGCGGCGGCGCCTCCTTCGCGGTCAACGCGAGCACCGTGCCCGGGCAGAACATCTTCGTGGTCGGCGGCACGGCCGCACTCGGAGGCTGGGACCCGGCCCGGGCGCTGCCGCTCTCCTCGGCCGCGTACCCGGTCTGGAAGCTGGACGTGACGATGCCGGCGGGCACGTCCTTCGAGTACAAGTACGTCCGCAAGGACGCCTCCGGGGCCGTGACCTGGGAGTCCGGCGCCAACCGCACGGCGACGGTGCCGGCCTCCGGCGGCCTGGTCCTGAACGACACCTGGCGCGGCTGACCCGCGCCGACGGCCGCCACCCTCCGCCCTGCGTCGGGGAGGGCGGCGGCCGTCAGCGTGCCACCCTCCCCGGGCGGCCGTCAGCGCGCCGCCCGGCAACTACCCCGGGCGAGTGGATCCCGCCGCTTCGCCGCCCCGGTACGGGTGAACGCTGTCAGCATCACGGGATGAGAACCACCCCCGCCGTCCTGGACGTCGAACTGTGCGGCGGCCGCTGGGACGGTCACCGCAAGCGGGTCCACGCCGCGGCTCCGCCGCCCTCGCTGCGGATGGTGCTGCGGGCCGAACTGCCCGCCGCGGAGGCCGGCGAGTACTGGCCGACCACCAGCGTCTACCGGCTGGACGAGACCGGCGGCCGACGGCGCTACCGCCACTCCCACGACGAGTAGCGCCGGGTGCCCCGCGGCCCGCGTCGGCCGGGTGCCCCCGCGGCCCGGGTCAGCCGCGTCCGATGTACGGCATCGCGGTCGCCATCACCGTGGCGAACTGCACATTGGCCTCCAGCGGCAGCTCCGCCATGTGCCGCACCGTGCGGGCCACGTCCGCGACGTCCATGGTCGGCTCCACCGCGATCCGCCCGTCCGCCTGCCGCACGCCGGTGCTCATCGCCGCCGTCATCTCGGTCGCCGCGTTGCCGATGTCGATCTGCCCGCAGGCGATCCGGTACGGACGCCCGTCCAGCGACAGCGACTTGGTCAGCCCGGTGACGGCGTGCTTCGTCGCGGTGTACGCGATCGAGTGCGGCCTCGGCACGTGCGCGGAGATCGAGCCGTTGTTGATGATCCGGCCGCCCCGCGGGTCCTGGGCCTTCATCTGCCGGAACGCTGCCCGGGCGCAGAGGAAGGCGCCGGTCAGGTTGAGGTCGACCACCGCCCGCCATTCGGCGATGTCCAGCTCGTCCACCGCGGCGGGCGCGCCGAACGTCCCGGCGTTGTTGAACAGCAGGTCGACCCGGCCGAACGGCTCGGCGGCCGCCGCGAAGAGCACGTCCACCGCCGCCGGGTCGGTGACGTCGGTCGGCACCACGACGGCCGCCCCGCCGCCCGGTCCGGCCGCCGCGCAGAGTTCGGCCGTCCCGCGCAGCGGCTCCTCCCGCCGTCCGGCGAGCACGGGTAGCCACCCGGCGGCGGCCAGCTCCACGGCCACGGCGCGCCCCACCCCGCTGCCGGCTCCGGTGACGACGGCGATCTGCTGTGGCATGGCGGTACTCCTCGGAGGGTCTTCGGGCGGCCCGTCGGTCGACGGCAGGTGCGATCGTTCCCGATCCGCCGCCCCGAGTCACTGGTGGAAGGTCCCAAAGTCCGGCCCCCTCCCGTCCGGCGCGCCGTCGGTTGTGGGGGACCCGGGGGAGCCCCCCGCCACCCGGCGGGGCGGGCCACCCGCCGGATGGCGGGGGCGCCTGCGGGGCTTGACCCGATCGGGGACAAACCTTGAATCGGCGCAGGCCGCAGCGCAACCGGGCCGCCCGGGTCCACGTCATAAGATCGCAGGACGGCGCGCTCCCGCGAGGGGCGGCGCGCCGCCGCCCCGGGGACCGGCGTGACGTCGCACCCCGGGTCTGTCCGGCCCCACCCGGGGGCCGCCGGCCGGCTCCCGAGGGGCCGGGCGTGACATCGGTCGGAGAGTCCTCACCGTGCAGCCGCAGTCCACCCGTGTCCGTGCCGCCCTGACCGGCGCCGCCGCCTTCGCCCTGGCCGCCTCGCTGGCGGCGTGCGGCAGTACGGATGCCGGCGGCAAGGGGGACGCCGCCAAGGCGAGCAGCGCCAAGGGCGGCGCCGGTACGGCGAGCGGCACCCCCGCACCCGGCAGCCCGACGGGCGCCCCCGGCACCCCGACGACGACGGCTCCGAACCCGGCCGGCAAGGTCCTCATGCCCACCGGCCCGGAGGCGAGCTTCGGCAAGGCCCGGGACACCGCGGCCGGACAGATCCTGATGACCACTTTGAACGGGCCCAAGTCGGGCGTCTCCGGCAAGGTCTGGGTCTGGCTGCCGCCCCAGTACAACGACCCGAAGTACGCCCGGACCGGCTTCCCCGTGCTCACCCTCTACGCGGGCGGCCAGAGCGCGGGATACAACACCTGGACCGACAACCAGCTGCCGATCCAGGAGATCGACGCCGATCTGGCGAAGGCCGGCAAGGCGCACCCGTTCATCATGATCATGCCGGTGCAGAACCTCGACTCCAACGAGGCCAAGGCCCTGGAGTGCGCCGACATCCCGGGCCAGCCCAAGATGGGCACCTGGATGGCCGAGGACATCCCGGACTTCGTCCGCGCCAACTTCCGGACGGTGAAGGGCCGCGACGGCTGGGGCCTGATGGGTGCCTCCACGGGTGCGTTCTGCAGTGCCAAGCTGGCGCTGCAGCACCCGGACAAGTTCAAGGCCGCCGTCCCGATCGACGGCTACTTCAACCCGGACTCGCCGCTCTGGAAGGGCCACGAGGCGGAGCGGCAGGCCAACAGCCCCGATCTGCTGGTCACCCAGGGCAAGGCCGAGGTGAAGCTGCTCGCCACCGCGGGCGGCGCCAACCCGTTCGAGATGAAGCTGGTCAAGGCGTGGGTCGCCAAGGCCGCACCGCCGCTCTCGGTCGAGTACTACGAGCAGGCCGGCGGCAAGCACCTCACCAGCGACTTCAAGAAGATGATCCCGGACACGCTGCAGTGGCTGACCAGGAACCTCGCCGGGCCGCAGAGCGACTGACCCGGCCGGGGAGGCGCCGCCGTGGACGCGTCCGGTGGCGCCGCCCCGGCGCGGGCCGCCGGACGGCGGGTCGGGGCCCGACTCCGTCTTCGTCCCCGTCGGCGCGCCCGTCCCCGTCGGCGCGCCCGTCGCCGACGGCGCGGACGGCTGCCGCCAAGTCCGCGGCAGGCCGCTGACCTGCGCGTCAATCGGACATTGATTCGCCTCTGATCGACTACGGCCACTGTGGTGGGACCGCATTCCGCCAGTGCCGCCAGCCACGGAACCGGTCCGGGAGGACCGGTCGTGCCATGCCGTGCAAGCCCGCCGTGCCAAGTCGTGAAGAGAGTGCCATGCCGAGCCGTCTGCTGTCCCTAGCGTCCCCCTCCGTGCCCGCCCAGGCGGGCTCCCAGTGTCAGCGGGCCGCCGACGAGGAGCCGCAGGCCATCCGGTTCGCGGGGCTGCGGCTGGTGCACAATGCCCTCCGTCGCGACCTCGCCCGACTGCCCAACGCCCTGCGGCTGCTCCAGCCCGGCGAGGACGAGAAGGGCGAGGCGCTCCTGCGGCACTGGACCTTCGTCACCGCGATGCTGACCTGCCACCACGAGCAGCAGGACATCCGGGTCTGGCCGTTGGTCCGCCGCTTCGCGCCCGAGCTGCGCCTGCTGCTCAACTGGCTGGAGAGCGACCACCACAACCTGGACCACTCCTTCACCCGGGTCACCACCCTGGTCCGGATCGCCAGCCGGGACGCGGGCAGCACCTGGCCGGTCGCCTACGCCATGGACGACCTGGCGGCCCGGCTGGAGACCCACCTGCGGATCGAGGAGCGCCAACTGCTGCCGCGGATGGAGCGGGTCTTTGCGCGGTCCTCGCGGGTGGGAAGCCTGCCGGAGCTGCTGGACCTGCTGCGTTCCGCCGACGGCCCCGGTACCGCCGACGCGCTCGCCTGGCTGCTGGACGGCGTCGAGCCGGCGGTGGTCGAGTCCCTACTGGCCCAGTGCGACGACGATGTGGCGCGCAACTGGCCGCACTGGCACGCGACCTACCAGCGCTGCACCGGCCTGCTCTGGGGCCCGGCGGAGGCCCTGGACGGCTCCGCCGAGTGAGCGGCGGGCCTTTCGCGGGCCCTCGATCTACGCGCGTGGCATATGCCCAGCGCCTATGCCGCGACGGTGTGCGATGATCGGCGCCGGGCCCGCGTCGGGCGTCTCAACTCCCCATGTTCCCGTAGGAGTTGACTGTGGTGCCGTCGGGGGCGGGCTGGTCCGGGGCGGCCGGGGGAGGGTGCCGCCGCGGGCCGGTACCGAGCCACGACCGGGGCCCGCTACTCGGGCAGGCGGTTGAGCCAGGTCAGCGGAGTCACCCAGATCGCCTTCTCCGGTGAGCCGTCCCACTCCACCGGCAGGCCGGCCGCCTCCAGCGCCGCGACCACCGCGCGGCCGATCTCCACCGTCCTGAGCTCCGCCGACTCGGCGCTCCCGCCGTCGGCCCGGAACCCGCCGTAGCGCAGCATCAGTCCACGCCCGGCGGCCGCCCCCTCGGTGTCCTGCTGGTGGAAGAAGACGAAGCCGCGCGAATCCTCGTCCGCCTCGCCGCCGATCTCCGCGTAGCCGCAGTTCGCACAGCAGGTGAAGTCCATCGCCGCGACGATGCCCTGCTCCTCCAGCGCGTCGAAGGCCTCCTCCAGCCGGTCCACGTCCGTGGTCTCCGGCCACGAAGCCTGCTCGGCCAGCCGCTCCTGCCAGAGCGGGGCGACGATCTCCTCGGCGTCCTCCGGCTCCAGCCCCTGGTCCTCGAACTCGTCGACCAGGGACTCGGCTATCTCGTCCGGCTCCTGGAACCCGCAGCGGATCAACTCGCGGGCACGCTCCTCCGCCTCGCGCCGTACCTCGAAGCTGAGCTCGGTCTCCTGGTTCATGCCCGCATCCTCGCACCGACCACCGACAGTCCCGCCGGCCGCCCCCGGTGCTACCGTCCCCCGGTGCCCTCCCTTCTCGAACCGCCTCTGATCACCCGTCTGCTGGCGGCCGACCGCATCCTGATCGCCGGCGCCGGCGGTGGATTCGACGTGTACGCGGGCCTGCCGCTGGCACTCGCGCTGCGCGCGGCCGGCAAGGAGGTGCACCTGGCCAACCTCTCCTTCAGCCACCTCCACGGCCTCCCCGCCGAGGTCTGGCTGGAGCCCGACGTCGCCCGGATCCGCCCCGACACCGCGGCCCCCGACGGCTACTTCCCCGAGCGGACGCTGGCCCGCTGGCTGCACCGGCAGGGCATGCCCGACACGGTGTGGGCGTTCCCGAAGGTCGGGGTGCGGCCGCTGCGCGACGCCTACCGGGCGCTCACCGCCCATCTCGCCGTCGACGCCTTGCTGTTGGTCGACGGGGCGGCACCGACATCCTGATGCGCGGCGACGAGGCCGGCCTGGGCACGCCGGAGGAGGACATGGCCAGCCTCGGCGCGGTCGCCGGGCTGACGGAGGTCCCCGAACGCCTGGTCGCCTGCCTGGGTTTCGGCATCGACGCCTTCCACGGCGTCAACCACGCGCTGGTGCTGGAGAACCTCGCCGCGCTGGAGCGGGCCGGCGGCTACCTCGGGGCGTTCTCGATCCCGCGCGACAGCCGGGAGGGCGCGCTCTACCTGGACGCCGTCGAGTACGCGAGGGCCGCGTTCCCCGAGTACCCCAGCATCGTCAACGGTTCGGTGGCGGCCGCCCTGCGCGGCGAGTTCGGCGACGTCCGGTTCACCGACCGCACCAAGGGCAGCCCGCTCTTCGTCAATCCCCTGATGACGCTGTACTTCGGCGTCACCGTCGAGGCCCTGGCCGCCGAGCACCGCTACCTGCACCTGATCGAGCGGACCGTGCTGACCCGCCAGATTAGCAGCGTGATCGAGGAGTTCCGCGACACCCTGCCGGTTCGGCGCCCGCCCCGGCAGTTCCCGCACTGACGGCGGCGGGTGCGCCGGGCCCCGGCGCCCGTTCAGCCCGAGGCGAGCCGGAACTCCAGGTTCCCGAACCGGACCTGGTCGCCCGGGCGGACGCGGACGCCGCCCGCGACCCGCAGCCCGTTCACGTGCGTGCCGTTGGTCGAGCCGAGGTCGTACAGCACCCAGTCCTCGCCCTCCCGCCGCAGTTCGGCGTGGTGGCGCGACACCGAGGCGTCGTGCAGCCGCAGCCCCGAGCCCGGCACCCGGCCGATCGTCAACTGCCTTGCGGCGGGGTGCGGCAGGCTCAATCCGGGCAGCCGCTCGATCCGCCAGGCCCCGCGCAACCGCACGCCGAAGGCCGAGAGCTGACCCACCGTCCGCAGGACGAAGCGGCCGAACGGATTGCCGGTCGGCAGGTCGGCCATCGCCCGGTCGAGCTCGGCCCGACTGCCGGCGTGCAGGACGAGTTCCATCCGGCCGAGGAAGGTGTCGTGGGACAGCCGGCCGCTGCCCGCGCCCTCCCGCAGCACCCCGAGCGCCTGGTCGCGCTCGGCCTCGGACGGCCGGACCACGTGCGTCCGGATCTCAGGAGACGTCATGGCCCGATTGTCGGGTCACCCGCCCGTGCCTGTCCAGATTGCCGGGCGCGCCGGTCGGACCGGCGGCCGCCGGCCCGTCCGCCGGTCCGTCCACCCGGCCGTCCACCCGGCCCGTCCGCCGGCCCGTCCAGCCGGCCGGCCGCCGGCCCGGGGTCAGGCCTTCCTGGCGGCGGCCAGGATCTTGACGGTGGTGTGCAGGAAGCGGGCCGTGGCCGAGCCCCGGTAGGACGCGCCGAAGAGCTTGCTGCCGGTCCGCCACTTGCCGTCCCGCAGGTGGATCACCACGTACGCGGCGCCGGCGTCGGCGCCGATCACCTCGTAGTCGCCCTTGGGCGAGGTGTAGGGGACCGGGAAGTCCGCCGGCAGCGGCTCGGAGAGGAAGTTGACCACCAGACGGATCTCCGGGGTGGCCTCGATGCCCGCGAACGGCTCGGCGTCGAGCAGCGCCGCCACCTCGTCCACGGTGCGCAGCATCGTCGGGACGGGGTAGCCGAGCGCCTCGGCCAGGTGCTCCTCGATGCGCCGGGTGAGCGCGGCCCGGTCCGGCTCCGCGGTGCGGAAGAAGACGTTGCCGCTCTGGATGTACGACCGCACGTCGTCGAGGCCCAGCTCGGCGAAGAGGGCGCGCAGCCGCTCCATCTTCACCGTCCGGCCACCGACGTTGAGGGCCCGCAGGAACGCGATGTACGTGGTCGTGGTGGTCACCCGTCCAGTCTGGCACCGGGCACCGACCGCGCCTTCGACAGCGCCTCCCGGGCACGGTCGGTGCCCGGTGCCAGACTGGAGGCCATGGCTACCTGGCAGGATTTCGAGCGCGAGGCACCGGAGCTGGCCCTCGCCGTGCGGGCCCGTTTCGAGGCGAACAAGCACCACGTCCTGGCGACGCTGCGCGCGGACGGCTCGCCCCGGGTGAGCGGCATCGAGGTGGACTTCCTCGGGGCGGACCTGACGCTCGGGTCGATGCGGGGCGCGCGGAAGGCGCGCGACCTCCAGCGCGATCCCCGCTTCGCGCTGCACAGCACCCCGAGCGACGAGACCCTGGCGGGCGGTGACTCCAAGCTCTCCGGCCGGGCCGTCGAGATCACCGACGAGACCGAGCTGGCCGCCTACGCGGCTGACCTGCCGGAGCCGCCGCCCGGCCCGTTCCAGGCCTTCCGACTGGAGCTGGAGCAGGCGGTGCACACCACCGTGGGCGACGACCACCTGTGGATCGCGTCCTGGCGGCCGGGAGAGCCGGTGCGGCGGATCGAGCGGCACTGACCGGCGCCGGCCGCCCGGTCGTGGCGGCACCGTCCGCTCGCGGGCCCTACGGCAGGACCGACTTGAGGACCTCCGGCGTGCGGGCCACGACGGCGTGGCCGTCCTCCGCGGTGATGATCGGGCGCTGGATCAGGATCGGGTGCTGGGCCATCGCCGCGATCCAGCGCGCCCGGTCCTCCGGCTCCCTGGTCCAGCGCTTCATGCCCAGGTCCTGGGCCGCCTGCTCGTCGAGCCGGGTGATGTCCCACGGCTCCAGCGACAGCCGCTCCAGGACCTGCTCCAGCTCCGCGGCGGTCGGCGGGTCCTCCAGGTAGCGCCGCACGGTGTACTTGGCGCCGGCGGCTTCCAGTGCGCCGAGTGCCGTGCGGCACTTCCCGCAGCGGGGGTTGATCCAGATCTCCATGCCGCCAGGGTACCGACTGCCGGTCCCCGGCCGGGTGAACCCGGGCTCCCGGGAACTACCGTGCGTCCACCGGCGGTTTACGAACCGGCAGCGAGGCCCCGGCAACGCGGTCTCGGCAGCGGATCGCGGGAGGGGAGCACCGGGTGGACGGCGCGTCGATCATCGAGCGGCTGACGGCCGACAGGGGCATGGCGGACCCGTACCCGCTGTACGCGCGGCTGCACGAGCTGGGCCCCGCCGTGCCCGCCGGGCCCGGCACGGTCCTGGTGGCCGGCCACGCCGCGGCCAACCGGGTGCTGCGCGACCCCGGCTTCGGGCTGGAGGACATCGAGCTGCTGGCGGAGGCGAACGCCGAGGTGGCTCGGCACTCGTCGGTGACCCTGCTCGGCCGCTCGATCCTGCAGCGCAACGCGCCCGACCACGCCCGGGTCCGCTCGCTGATCGCCTCGGCCTTCAACGCCCGCCGGGTGGCGGCGCTGCGGCCGGCCGTCGAGGCCGCGGTCGGCCGGCTGCTGGACGCGATGGCGGAGCAGGGCGCGGACGGCTCGCCGGTCGACTTCATGGACGCATTCGCGTTCCGGCTGCCGGTCGAGGTCATCTGCGAACTCCTCGGCGTCCCGGAGCCGGACCGCTACCGGTTCCGCGCTCTCGCGGGAGACCTGACCGTCGCCCTGGAGCTGGTCCAGGACCTCGCCGAGCTGGCCGTCGCCGACGCCGCCGCCGACGAGCTGTCCGGTTACTTCACCGCGCTCGCCGCCGAGCGCCTGGCCCGTCCCCAGGACGACCTGGTCAGCGACCTCGCCCGGATCGCCGTGGAGGCCCCGGAGCGGATCTCCGGCCGCGAGCTGCTGGCCAACCTGGTGCTGCTGCTGGTGGCCGGCTTCGAGACCACCACCAACCTGCTCGGCAACGGGCTCTCGCTGCTCTTCCGGCACCCGCGCGCGATGGCGGGGCTGCGCACCGGCGCGCTCGCCCCGGCGCGGTTCACCGACGAGGTGCTGCGCCACGACTCGCCGGTCCAGCTCACCACCCGGATCGCGCTGGCCGCCGGGCTCGACGTGGCCGGTGTGCCGACGCCGCCCGGCACGGTGGTGCTGGTCCTGCTGGCCGCGGCCAACCACGACCCGGCCCGCTACCACCGCCCGGAACTCTTCGACCCCACCCGGACGGACAGCCAGCCGCTCAGCTTCGGCGGCGGCGCGCACTTCTGCCTCGGCTCCCAGCTGGCCCGGCTGGAGGCCGAGCTCGCCGTGCCGGCGCTCCTCGACCGCTTCCAGCGACTCGCCCCCGGAGGCGTCCCCACCCGCCGCGACCGCCTCGTCCTCCGCGGCTTCGACACCCTCCCCGTCACCATCCGCTGACCCCGCCGAGCCCGGAACGCACCGTGCCCTGGGGGTCAGCGAAACGCTGACCCCCAGGGCACGGTGCGAGGCCGAACCGCCGTGCGGCGAGGGCCTTCTAGAGGTCGTAGTACAGCTCGAACTCGTGGGGGTGGGGGCGGAGGGCGATCGGGGCGATCTCGTTGGTGCGCTTGAAGTCGATCCAGGTCTCGATCAGGTCGGGCGTGAAGACGTTGCCCGCGAGCAGGTACTCGTGGTCGGCCTCCAGGGCCTCCAGGACGGCCGGGAGCGAGGACGGCACCTGCGGCACGTTGGCGTGCTCCTCGGGCGCCAGCTCGTACAGGTCCTTGTCGACCGGCTGCAGCGGCTCGATCTTGTTCTTGATGCCGTCGAGGCCGGCCATCAGCATCGCGGCGAACGCGAGGTAGGGGTTGGACGACGGGTCCGGCGCGCGGAACTCGATGCGCTTGGCCTTGGCGTTGGAGCCGGTGATCGGGATCCGGATCGCCGCCGAGCGGTTGCGCTGCGAGTAGACCAGGTTGACCGGGGCCTCGAAGCCGGGCACCAGCCGGTGGTAGGAGTTCACCGACGGGTTGGTGAAGGCGAGCAGCGAGGGGGCGTGCTTCAGCAGGCCGCCGATGTAGTAGCGGGCGGTGTCGGACAGGCCGGCGTAGCCCTGCTCGTCGTAGAAGAGCGGCGAGCCCTCCGTCCACAGCGACTGGTGGACGTGCATGCCCGAGCCGTTGTCGCCGAAGATCGGCTTCGGCATGAAGGTGGCGGTCTTGCCGTTGCGCCACGCGACGTTCTTGATGATGTACTTGAACAGCATCAGGTCGTCGGCGGCGTGCAGCAGCGTGTTGAACTTGTAGTTGATCTCCGCCTGGCCGGCCGTGCCGACCTCGTGGTGCTGGCGCTCGACCTCCAGCCCGGCCGCGGCCAGTTCCAGCGACATCTCGGCGCGCAGGTCGGCGAAGTGGTCGACGGGCGGGATCGGGAAGTAGCCGCCCTTGTACTTGACCTTGTAGCCGCGCACGTCGCCTTCGGCGGAGCCGCTGTTCCAGGCGCCGGCCTCGGAGTCGATGTGGTAGTACGACGCGTTGGCGCTGGTGTCGAAGCGCACCGAGTCGAAGACGTAGAACTCGGCCTCGGGGCCGAAGAACGCGGTGTCGGCGATGCCGGAGGAGGCGAGGTACGCCTCGGCCTTCTTCGCGACGTTGCGCGGGTCACGGCTGTACGCCTCGCCGGTGACCGGGTCCTGGATGAAGAAGTTGATGTTGAGGTGCTTGTCCCTGCGGAAGGGGTCGAGGCGGGCCGTGGCCAGGTCCGGGACGAGTGCCATGTCGGACTCGTGGATGGCCTGGAAGCCGCGGATCGACGAGCCGTCGAACATCAGGGTCTCGGACGGGTCGAAGGTCGCCGCGGGCACGGAGAAGTGCTGCATGACGCCCGGGAGATCGCAGAACCGGACGTCGATGAACTTCACATCGTTGTCCTGAATGAACTGCTTCACTTCGGCGGCGTTGTTGAACATCCATCCTCCTCGGCGTGCGAATGGGGCTCACCCTAGGAACAGGCCGTTTCCGACCGGTGACCCGCTCGTTTCCTGAATGTTAACCGCCGCCCCCGGGCGGGCGGCAAAGTCGTACGCTCCGGGGCAAAACGCTTCGCCGGCCCGGATCGCGCCCCACGAGTGGTCTGGACCACTTGGGAAGCTCCGGGAGACGCGATTCACCCTCCGGGGGAGCCGGTGCCGAGCCGCGCCGTCCGCCCGGTTAGTGTGGATTCGTGGACACCAGAGAAGCGTTGGGATCGTGGATCGACGGCCCGAAGGCGGCCGCCGAGAAGATGGGTGCCGACTTCGGCCACCGCGGTGAGCGCCTCGGACTGCCCAAGGAGGGCACCGGCTCGATCGGCGGCCCGGGCCGGCGCCTGGGCGCGCTGTTCGTCGACGGCTGGCTGATCGCCCTGGTCGCCTACGGGCTGCTGGGCAAGGGCTCGCCGGCCTCGGCGAACCTGTGGACCACCCCGCTGTTCTTCGCCGTCACCGTGCTGCTGCTCGCCACCACGGGCACGACCGTCGGCAAGCGGCTGTTCGGCCTGCGGGTGGTCCGCCTGGACGGCCGCCGCGCGACCATCCCGCAGGTGCTGCTGCGCACCCTGCTGCTCTGCCTGGTGGTGCCGGCCCTGGTGTGGGACCGCGACACCCGCGGCCTGCACGACAAGGCGGTCGGCACGGTCGAGGTCCGCATCTAGCGGGCGCCGCCCCACGGCACCCCCCCCGGAACGACGAACGGCCCCGCAGCGGAGATTCCGCGGCGGGGCCGTTCGCGTCGATGGGGGAGGGGGTCAGCGGACCTGGCCGCCCTTGGGCATCCGGGCGCCCTTGGGCATCGGGCCCTTGGGGATCGGCGCCTTGGAGAGCAGGTCGCCCAGCGCGCGGAGGCGGTCGTTGGTCTCGGTGACCTGGGCGGGCGTGATCGCGCGGGGCAGTCGCATCAGGTGGACCTGCAGCTTCTTGAGCGGGACCTCGCCCTCGCCGGTGCCCACCACGATGTCGTGCACCGGCACGTCGCCGACGACCCGGGCCATCTTCTTCTTCTCGGACGCCAGCAGCTGGCGGACCCGGTTCGGGTTGCCCTCGCCGATCAGCGCGATGCCGGCCCGGCCCACGGCGCGGTAGACCGCGTCCTGGTTACGGGTGACCGCCACCGGGGTGGAGCTCGCGCTCCAGCCTCGCTTGATGTTGTTCAGCACCGCCGCCACGGCCCCCGGCTGCCCTTCCATCTGCCCGAACGCCGCGCGCTCGGCCCGGCGCCCGAAGACGATCGCCATGGCCAGGAAAGCCACGATGAAGCCCAGGATGCCCAGATAGATCGGGTGGTCGATCGCGAAGCCGATGGCGAGGAACACGCCGAAGGTCAGCAGGCCGACGCCGGCGATGATCAGGCCGATCTTGGTGTCGACCTTCTTGGTCATGGTGTATGCCAGGCGGATCTGCTTCAGTCGCCCGGGGTTCTCGGATGTTTCCCTCGCCATAACGCTCATGGTACGTGCCGTCGGTACGGGATAACCAAGCCCGGGTACCCGTTCGCACCGAACCGTGACCCGGGTGCCCCGGGACGGTCGCGCACAGTGGTCGCGCGGGGGCGGCGCCGGAGGGGCCCTAACGGCGCGCGGACTCCGCCACGGGGCCTCCCGGCACCGTGTCGCGCTCGCGGTCCGCCGCGTAGCGGCGGTTCTCGCAGACCGCGGCCCAGGCGTTGCGCCGGGCCTGTCGCTGCCCGCCCGCGAGCAGCACGCTCTCGGCCAGCCGCAGCGCGGTGCCCACCGACCGGATGCCGACCTGCATGTCGAACAGCTCCTCTCGTGGCGGATCCTGTCGCGGATCTCGTCGCGGATCTCGTGGTGGATCACAGGGTGGATCGTGTGGCGGAAATGATTCGAACGCTTCCATCCTCACCACTCCGTGTTACCAGCCCGTGACCCGTCAGTCAAAGCCCGGTGAACCCGAAGGGGCGGAGCCGTAGCTCCGCCCCTCAGATGGCTCACACCGGACGGCGGCCGGACCGGACCGCGGCCCCGCGGCCGGAACACGACCGGACGCGGTCAGACCGCCGCGGTCCGCTCGCGGTGCTCCAGCGCCTGCCGGTACAGCCGCCCGGCGCGGTACGAGGACCGCACCAGCGGGCCGGACATGACCCCGGCGAAGCCGAGCTCCTCGGCCTCCTGCTGCAGCTCGACGAACTCGTGCGGCTTCACCCAGCGCTCGACCGGGTGGTGGCGCAGCGACGGGCGCAGGTACTGGGTGATGGTGATCAGCTCGCAGCCGGCGCCGACCAGGTCGGCCAGCGCCTGGCTGACCTCCTCGCGGGTCTCGCCCATGCCCAGGATCAGGTTGGACTTGGTCACCAGCCCGGCCGCGCGGGCCTGGGTGATGACGTCCAGCGAGCGCTCGTAGCGGAACGCCGGGCGGATCCGCTTGAAGATCCGCGGCACCGTCTCGACGTTGTGCGCCAGCACCTCGGGGCGGGACGAGAAGACCTCGGCCAGCTGCTCCGGGACGGCGTTGAAGTCGGGGATCAGCAGCTCGACGCCGGTGCGGCCGCTCTCGCGGCCGGCGGTCAGCGCGTGCACCTGGCGCACCGTCTCGGCGTACAGCCAGGAGCCGCCGTCCGCCAGGTCGTCGCGGGCGACGCCGGTGATGGTGGCGTAGTTGAGGTCCATGGTCACGATGGACTCGGCGACGCGGCGCGGCTCGTCACGGTCGAAGTCGGCGGGCTTGCCGGTGTCGATCTGGCAGAAGTCGCAGCGGCGGGTGCACTGGTCACCGCCGATGAGGAAGGTCGCCTCGCGGTCCTCCCAGCACTCGAAGATGTTGGGGCAGCCGGCCTCCTGGCAGACCGTGTGCAGCCCCTCCTTCTTCACCAGCGACTGGAGGGCGTTGTACTCCGGCCCCATCTTCGCGCGGGTCTTGATCCACTCGGGCTTCCGCTCGATGGGGGTCTCGCTGTTGCGGACCTCCAGGCGGAGCAGCTTCCTGCCGTCGGGTGCGACAGCGGACACGTGCGACTCCTAGAACTAGACGGGGTACCCCCAGGGTACGCCTGTGCTTGTACGGCCTTCGCCGGGCCCGTGGCCCGCAAACGCAGGGCAACAGTGCTACCGGCCGGTAGATTCCCGGGTGGCGAGGTCGGTCGGCCCCCGGGGGCGGGCTCAGCGGCCGAGTGCCGGTTCCGGCAGCTCGGCGAACACCTCCGCCAGGCGCTTCTCGACCACGGACAGCGCCTCGCCGACTTCGAAGTCGCGGCCCAGCTCACCGGAGAGCGAGGCCACGCCCGCGTCCCGGATGCCACAGGGCACGATCCGGTCGAACCAGGTCATGTCCGGATTGCAGTTCAGCGCGAAGCCGTGCATCGTCACCCCGCGCGAGACGCGGACGCCGATCGCGGCGAGCTTGCGGTCGTCGCCGCGCTGCCCGGCGTTGGACGGCGCGTACTCGGGACCGGCCAGCCGCGGGTCGATGCCCAGTGGCAGGCCCATCCGCAGGGTGAGCTTGCCGATGTCCACCACCTGCGCCGGGTCGACCACCGCGTCCGGGATGCTCGCGCCGAGCACCCAGACCCCGCTGCGGCCCTCGATCCGGGTGGTCTCCACGCCGAACTCGCCGCAGGCCCGGATCAGGGCCTCCTCCAGCCGGCGCACGTAGGCGACGACGTCCATCGGCTCGGGGAGCTTCACGATCGGGTAGCCGACCAGCTGGCCGGGGCCGTGCCAGGTGATCTCGCCGCCCCGGTTGACCTCGACCACCGGCGTGCCGTCCAGCGGCAGGTCGGCCGGGTTGGTGCGGCGGCCCATGGTGTACACCGGGGGGTGCTCCAGCAGCAGCACGGTGTCGGGGATCTCGTCCGCGACCCGCAGGGCGTGCAGCCGCTGCTGCTCCTCCCAGGCCTCCTGGTAGGGGACGGCACCTTCGCCGGTGCCCAGGCGCACGAACCGTACGTTCCCGCTCATGCGCCCACCTCGTCGCGCTCTGTGGCCACTGCTGCTCCTTGCCCGGCGTTCGAGACCAACCTCGCCACTGTACGCCCGAGCCCCGGCCGGTCGTTCAGGTGCCCGAATGCGGTGGACGACCAACCCGAACCGCCCGCAGCGACCCCCGGGAGCGCCCCCGGGAAGGCCCCGGGAGCACCCCGGCTCAGGCGCCGGCGAGCAGTTGGAGGCGCAGCGCCAGCTGGAGCTCCAGCGCGCGCTCGGGACGGTTCCAGTCCGGGCCCAGCAGCGCCTCGACCCGGTCCAGCCGCTGCACCACGGTGTTCACGTGCACGTGCAGCTCGTCCTTGGCCCGGGTCAGGCTGCCGCCGCAGTCGAAGTAGGCGCGCAGGGTGCGGACCAGTTCGGTGCCGCGCCGGGCGTCGTACTCCAGTAGCGGGCCGAGGGTCGCGCCGACGAAGCCGTCGACGTCGTGGCCGTCGCCGAGCAGCACGCCGAGGAAGCCCAGGTCGCGGGCCGAGGCGCCGTCCCCGGCCCGGCCGAGCACCCGCAGGGCCCGGACGCAGCGCAGGCCCTCGGCGTACGAGGAGGCCAGCGCGACCGGCCCGGCGGCGGGACGGCCGACGCCCACGGTGACCGGGAAGCCGGCCAGCCGGGCCAGCCGCTCGGCGGCCAGCTCGGCCGCCTGCTGGGCGGACGCCGGGCCCGCCGTACCCGCGGGGCCCGTCGGCGCGTCCTCCGGGAGCAGCAGGACCACGGCCTCGCCGTGCTCCGCGCTGATGCCTCGCGAGCCGAACAGGTAGCGCCCCGCCGCGCCCGCCAGCCGGCCGCGGTCGGTCGCCGCGGCGCCGGGGGCGCCGGCCGGCTCCGCCACCAGCACCAGGTGCGGGCGGCCGAGGTCCACGCCGAGCCGGCGCCCGCGCGCGGTCAGGCCGGCCGGGTCGCGGTCGGGGGCGGTCAGCAGGTCGGCCAGCAGCTCGCCGCGCACCCGGTTCTCGGTCTCGGCCACCGAGCGGCGCAGCAGCAGGAGCAGCGCGGTGACCACGGCGGCCCGTTCGAACAGCCGCCGGTCGGCGTCCTCCAGGCCCGGCCGCCCGCGCAGCACGAGGGTGCCCAGCGGCTCCTGGCCGGCCAGCACGGCGCAGACCCAGTCCTCGCCGTGCCGCACCGACCGGCCCTCGGCGCGGGAGGCGGCGACGGCCCCGGCCAGCCCCTCGGCGGGTCCGGCCCGGCCGGCCAGCGGGTCGCCCTCGGTGTCCAGGACCGCCACCTCGCCGCCCAGCAGGGCGGCGACCTCGGCGGCGACGTCCGGTACCTCGGCGCCGCGCAGCACCAGGTCGGTGAGCCGGTCGTGGCCCTGCTCGGCCCGCTGGACGGCGGCGGAGTGGGCCCGGATCAGTTCGTTGGCGCTGTTCAGCCCGGCCAGCGCGGCCCGGGTGTCGGCGAGCGACTTGGCGGTGTCGAGCGCGATCGCGGCGTGCGCGGCCAGCGAGCAGAGCAGCGCGACCTCGTCGGGGGAGAAGGCGCGCGGGGCGCGGTCCGCGGCGAACAGCACCCCGATCACCCGCCCGCCGAGCAGCAGCGGCACTCCGATGATCGCCACCAGGCCCTCGTCCAGCACGCCGGCGTCGATCGTGCCGGTGTGGTGGAACCGCTCGTCGGTCCGGTAGTCGGGGGTGGCGTACGGGCGGGCGGTCTGGGCGACCAGGCCGCCGAGGCCGTCGCCCAGGCTCAGCCGCAGGGTCTGGAAGAGCACCGAGACGGAGCCGTCGGTGACCCGCATGTAGGTGTCGCCGGCGGCCTCGTCCGGGAGGGTCAGATAGGCGGTGTCGGTGCCGAGCAGCAGCCGGGCCCGGCGGACGATCGCCTGGAGCACGGTGTCCAGGTCCCGGGAGGCGGCGAGGTCCCCGGCGGTGTCGAAGAGCGCCGTCAGCTCGGCCTCGCGGCGGCGGTGCTGACGCAGCGTCCGGTGCACCCGCAGCGCCTGCCAGGTGGCGTCGTCGATCGCGCTCAGCACGGCGGCCGGCGCCCCCCGGCGGCGAGCGTCGGCCAGGACCTCGGCGAAGTCCTCGGTGGCGGCCCCGGAGGCCAGGAGGTCGAGCAACCGCCGTAGCGCGGGTGCCGCGCCGGTCTCGGGACGGGGGTCGTTCACGGT
Organism: Kitasatospora sp. NPDC005748; assembly: GCF_040630735.1. Lineage (NCBI taxonomy): Bacteria > Bacillati > Actinomycetota > Actinomycetes > Kitasatosporales > Streptomycetaceae > Kitasatospora > Kitasatospora sp. NPDC005748. The sequence goes on along the minus strand of NZ_JBEXYD010000040.1, from coordinate 9,330 downwards.
ACGGCCGCCAATCGGCAGTGGGTCGCTACCCCAGGGACGGAAGCGCGATCGTAGCCGCTCGGCCCGGCGGGCGCGGGTGGCCGGTGCGGGTGGCCGGCGCGGGTGACCGGCGCGCACGGTGTCGTGGGCGCCGGCCACCGGTCCGTCAGGCCCGCGCGGTCTTGGTGACGGCGGCGCTCTCCGGCGCACCCGCCACCCGGTCCTGCGCACCGGCCTGCGCACCGGCCTCCGGGTCGGCCTCGGTCAGGTCGCGGCCGCGGGTCTCCCGGGCGCAGAGCACCGCGAGGACGGTGATCACCGCCGCGACGGCGACGTACACCGCGATCGGCGTCGAGCTGCCGTAGTCCTTCAGCAGCGCCGTCGCGATCAGCGGAGCCGGGGCGCCGGCCGCCACCGAGGCGAACTGGGCGCCGATGGAGGCGCCCGAGTAGCGCATCCGGGTCGCGAACATCTCGGAGAAGAAGGCCGCCTGCGGCGCGTACATCGCGCTGTGGAAGACCAGCCCGACGGTCACCGCCAGCAGCAGCGAGCCGAACGAGCGGGTGTCCACCAGCCCGAAGAAGACGAACGCCCAGACCCCGACGCCCACCGCGCCCACCAGGTACACCGGCTTGCGCCCGACCCGGTCGGAGAGCGCCCCGAACACCGGGATCAGCGCGAACTGGATCGCCGAGGCGATCAGCACCGCGTTCAGCGCGGTCTGCTTCGGCAGGTGCACCTGGGTCACCGCGTAGGCCAGCACGAAGGTGGTCATCACGTAGTACGAGATGTTCTCCGCCATCCGGGCGCCCATCGCCACCAGCACCTCCCGCCAGTGGTGGCGCAACACCGCCACCAGCGGGGGCTGCTCCACCGCCCGGCCGGCCGCCTTCCGGGCCTCGGCGGCCGCCAGCGCCTGCTGGAACAGCGGCGACTCGTCCACCGCCAGCCTGATCCACATGCCGACCGCCACCAGCAGCGCCGACAGCAGGAACGGCACCCGCCAGCCCCAGGACAGGAAGGTGGCGTCCGACTGCACGGTGGTGAGCAGCGACAGCACGCCCGCCGCCAGCAGGTTGCCCGCCGGGGCGCCGCCCTGCGGCCAGGACGCCCAGAAGCCGCGCCTGCGCGCGTCCCCGTGCTCGGAGACCAGCAGGACCGCGCCGCCCCACTCGCCGCCGAGCGCGAAGCCCTGCACCAGCCGCAGCACGGTCAGCAGCACCGGCGCGGCGGCGCCGATCTGGTGGTACGTCGGCAGCAGGCCGATCAGCGTGGTCGAGCCGCCCATCAGCAGCAGGCTCACCACCAGCAGCCGCTTGCGGCCGACCCGGTCGCCGAAGTGCCCGAAGACCAGCGCGCCCAGCGGCCGGGCGGCGAAGCCGATCGCGTAGGTGAGGAAGGCGAGCAGGGTCCCGGTCAGCGGATCGCTCGCCGGGAAGAACACCTTGCCGAACACGAGCGCCGCGGCCGTGCCGTAGAGGAAGTAGTCGTACCACTCGATGGTGGTGCCGATGAGGCTGGCACCGACCACCTTCCAGAGGGGGGAGCCTGGTCTCGCGACGGCGGGGGAACTGGCCATGGGCGGGGTCACCTCGAAGGGGGGAGTGGGGTGCGGGGGCATCAGCGGGCCGTCCAGCCGCCGTCGACGGGGAGGCTGGCGCCGGTGATGTAGGAGGCGTGCGCGGAGCAGAGCCAGAGGGCCAGCTGCGCCACCTCGTCAGGTTCGATCAGCCGCTTGACGGCGGGCCGGTCGAGCATGATCTGCTCCACCACCTCGTCCTCGCGGATGCCGTGCGCGAGCGCCTGGTCGGCGATCTGCCGCTCCACCAGCGGGGTGCGCACGTACCCCGGGTTGACGCAGTTGCTGGTGACGCCGTGGGGCGCGCCCTCCAGCGCGACCGTCTTGCTCAGACCCTCCAGGGCGTGCTTCGCCGTCACGTAGCCCGACTTGAAGGCGCTGGCCCGCAGGCCGTGCACGGAGGAGATGTTGACCACCCGCCCCCAGCCCCGCGCGTACATGTGGGGCAGGGTGCGGCGCAGGATGCGGAACGGGGCCTCGACCATCACCCGCTGGATCAGGGTGAAGCGCTCGATCGGGAACTCGTGGACGGGCGCGACGTGCTGGAGGCCGGCGTTGTTGACCACGATGTCGGCGTCGTCCGGCAGCGCCTCCACCGCCTCCGGGTCGGCGAGGTCGGCGACGTGCGCCACGCCGCCGATCCGCCCGGCGAGCTCCCGGGCCGGGGCGGCCGCGAGGTCGACGACGTAGACCCGGGCGCCGGCCTCCGCGAAGGCTTCGGCGCAGGCCCGGCCGATGCCCGAGGCGGCCCCGGTGACCAGGGCCGTACGGCCTTCGAGCGGGCGGGCTGAAGTGGTGTCCATGGCCGAGAACGGTAGGAAGCCGGCGGCCCGGCTCCCATGTGATGGCGTACCACAGCGGCCGGGCGCCCTGTGGTGGTCACCGCTATGAGGGCCGATCGGTGGTTCAGCCGCCCCGGGCCAAACCCGTGCCGCTCGGGCTTCCCCACAATGGGCGCCGATGCTTCACCCGTTCGGAGGATTGCTCGGTCAGAACCGCCCATAGCGCCCGAATGCTCGCTACATTCACGCCGATTCCCGACAGGGGGCGCCGCCACAGGCAGCCGAAGTGCTGGTGGAGCCGGTACGGCGTCCGAGAGGTGTTGACTGACTATGCCCCAACGGCCTGCAACCGACAGCCCGGCGTACGGACCGCTCGACCCGCTCGACCAGCACCGAGGTCCGGTCGGCCGGGCCCTTCCGGACGCCCCCGAGGCCCCGGCCGCCGACGATATGCGGCTGCCCGCGCAGGTCACGACCGCACCGCACCGGAGCGCCCCGGCGCCCGCGGACGCGCCCGTCGCTCCCGCGCCCGCCCCGCCACCGGCCGCGGTGAGCACCGGTCCGGCTCCGCAGAACGGCCAGCTGGCCGCCCTGATCGAGGAGGCCGGCTTCTCGCACGCCGGCCTGGCCCGCCGGGTCGACCAGCTCGGCCTGGAGCACGGCCTCGACCTGCGGTACGACAAGACCTCGGTCACCCGCTGGCTCCGCGGCCAGCAGCCGCGCGGGGCCACCCCGGCGCTGATCGCCGAGGTGTTCACCCGCCGGCTCGGCCGCCGCCTCACCGCCCAGGACCTCGGCCTGGACGCCTGCGCCCCGGTCTACGCCGGCCTGGAGTTCGCCGAGACGCCGCAGGAGGCGGTGGACATCGTGGCGAGCATGTGGCGCAAGGACAACGGCCCGCAGTCCGAGCTGCGGCGGATCGCCTTCACCCCGGCCGGCCTGGTCGTCCCCAGCCGGGACTGGCTGATCGGCCGCACCGACGAGCGGGTCGCCCGGGACGGCTCCACGCTGCCCCGGCCGGACACCGCCGCCGGCCCGGCGCCCGGCGGTCCGGCCGGGCCCGGCGGGCCGTCCGCACCCCAGGCGCGCGCTGCGGCGCCCGGAGTGTCCCCCGCCCGCCCGGCCCGCGGCGGCGCCGGCGCACCGCCGGCCCCGGCCGCCTCGGCCGCCGCGCTCGGCCGGGTGCCGACCCAGAGCCGTCGGCCGCCGACCGCCGTCGAACCGCCGTACACCGACCCGGCCCGCGAGCCGAGGCCCGCGCTGCGCGTCGGCCGGGGCGACATCGCCGCCATCCGCGCCGTCGGGGACCTCTTCCGCGCGCTGGACCACGCCTACGGCGGCGGGCACGCCCGCCAGGCGCTGGTCCGCTACCTGGAGAGCGAGGCCGAGCCGATGCTGCGCGGCCGCTACGGCGAGCAGATCGGGCGGGCGCTCTTCGGGGCCGTCGCCGACCTGACCAGGCTCGCCGGCTGGACGTCCTTCGACATCGCCGCGCACGGCCTGGCCCAGCGCTACTTCGTCCAGGCCCTGCGGCTCTCCCAGGCCGCCGGGGACCGCGCGCTCGGCGGCTACATCCTGGTGACGATGAGCCAGCAGGCCGTCCATCTCGGCCACGGCCGGGAGGCGGTCCAGCTGGCGCGGGTCGCCCAGCAGGGCGTGGGCACCGCCGTGCCGCCCACCGTGCAGTCGCTGCTGCACGCCGCCGAGGCGCGCGGCCACGGCCTGCTGGGCGACGTCCGCTCCTGCACCACCGCCCTGGTCCGCTCCGAGCGGGCCCTGGCCGGCGCCCGGGCCGGCGATGACCTGCCCTCCTGGGCGCGCTACTTCGACGAAGCGCAGCTCTCCGACGAGTTCGCCCACTGCTACCGGGACCTCCAGCAGTGGCGGACGGCGGCGCAGCACGCCGAGAAGTCCCTGCGGCTGCGCTCGCCCGCCTACGCCCGCAGCCGGATCTTCTGCCGGATGGTGCTGGCCACCGCCCGGCTCGGCATGGGGGACTTGGACGAGGCGTGCACCATGGCCACCGACGCGCTGCGGGCGGCCGGGGAGATGCGCTCGGCCCGTTCGCTGGAGTACGTCCGGGACTTCCACCGCCGGCTCACCCCCTACCGGGGCAGTCCGGTGGCCCGCGCCTTCGAGGAGACGGCGCGCCAGGCGGGGGTGATCTGACGACGGCCCGCGCCGGGGCCGCCCGGCCGGGCCCGGCGGCCGGCCCGGCGCGGCGGCTACCAGCTCTCGGCGTTGACCCGCTGCCGGTCGCCCCCGGCGGCCGGTGGGCGGGCGCTCCCGCGCAGCCGCTGGGCGAGCAGCGGGAAGGCCAGGACGGAGAGCATGCCCGCACCGACCAGCGCGGCCGCGGTGGAGGACGGCAGGTGCCCGGCGTCCACCTCGATCGTGGTGATCACCACGACCAGCGGCAGCGCGGTCGCGCCGTACAGGCCGAGCGCCGCCCGGTCGCGGCGGCCCAGCCCGATCGGGGCGAGGAGGGCCGCCGGCAGTCCGCGCACGGCCAGGAGCAGCAGCAGGAACACCGGGACGAGCAGCAGGCTGCCCGGGTCCCGGAGCAGCGCCTCCAGGTCGAACTTCATCCCGCTGACCACGAAGAACACCGGCACGAGGAAGCCGAAGCCGATGCCCTCCAGCTTGGCCTCGATGACCTCCTCCGTGGCCTCGGGCACGTCGGTCAGCAGCAGATGGGAGATGATCCCGGCGGTGAAGGCGCCGAGCAGCATGTCCAGGTCGAGCCAGACCGCGGCGGACACCATCGCGGTCAGCACCAGGATCACCGTGCGGATCGCGAACTGGCCGGAGGTGCGCAGGGTGCGGCGGATCAGCCGGGTCACCCAGTCCGGCCGGGGCCGCCGGGCGAAGCCGACGGCGGCCGTCGTGATCACCGCGAAGACGGCCAGGATGACGGCGGTCCTGGCCGGGCTGTTGCCGCTGAGCAGGATCGCGACCGCGATGATCGGCCCGAACTCGCCGACCGCGCCGGTGGCCATCACCAGCGAGCCGAACGGCGTCGGCAACTCCCCGGAGTCGCGCAGGATCGGCAGGATGGTGCCGAGCGCGGTGGTGGTGAGCGCGAGCCCGGCGAAGGCGCCGTTCAGCGGGTCCCGGTTGACCATGGCGCCCACGCCGAGGGCCACCACCAGGGACACCAGCCACGCGGCGCCCGCCCGCTTCAGCGGGCCGCCGCGCAGCTTGGCGAAGTCGATCTCGTAACCGGCCAGGAACATCAGCATCGCCAGGCCGAACTCGGAGAGCGCGTCGACCAGCCCGTCGACCTGCGCCCAGTCCAGGACGTCGGGGCCGATCAGGACGCCGAGCACGATCTCGAACACCACCGTGGGCACGGCGACCCACCGCAGCAGCCGGTCGGCCAGCAGCGGGGCGGCCACGGCGGCGGCCGGGATCAGGATCAGTGCGAGCGGGTCGATCCGGCAGTCGGCGCTCACCGGGCGAGGGGCCCGGGGTCCTGGACGGAAAACGTCCGATTAGCGGTCATATCGGCATACTGGCACGCCGTGACGTGCCGTCCCGGCAGCCCGGCGGCCGCGTGTTACGCCGCCGCCTCCGCCTCCCGGGCGGAGACCGGCAGCCCGAGGTCGCGCGCCACGGCCAGGGCCGCCCGCCGCCCCGACACCAGGGCGCCCTGGACGCTGCTGGTGTCCCGGTGGTCGCCGCAGACGTACAGCCCGGCCAGCAGGCGCACCGGGCGGCGGTTGTTGTGCGGCGGCGGCATGGCCGGCACCGCGTCCGGGACGTGGCGCACGCTCAGGAACTGCCAGCCCTTCGTCGGGACGCCGTACAGCTCCGCCAGCCGGGCCCGCACCGCGGGTTCGAGCGCGGCGGGCCCGCCGGAGTCGAAGGAGCGCCGCCCCAGCACGGTGGTGGCGATCAGGGCCTGCCCGGGCGGGGCGTACGAGTGGTGCAGTTCGCTGAGCACCAGGGAGTGCGAGACCAGTGGCGGGTGGCCGTTCGGCCGGTCGCCGTCCAGCAGCAGGACGGCCTCGCCGATCGGCGCCCGGTCGGCCGCGTGGTAGAAGGTCGTGACGGGGTGGAAGTCCGGCAGCCGCAGCCCGGGCAGTAGCGCGGCGGCCGAGCGTGCGTCGGTCGCCACCACGACGGCCTGGGCGCCGATCCGGCCGTGGCCGGCGGTCTCCACGCCGTCGGCCGCGATCGAGGTGACCCGCACGCCGGGCCGCAGGGTGTCGGCCGGCAGGGCGGCGGCCACCTGGGCCGGGACGGCCGCGATCCCGTCGGCGGGCAGACAGAGGCGGCCGCGCGCGTAGCAGCGCAGCACCAGGTCGGCGATCCGGCTGCTGGTGCCCAGGGCCGGATCGCTGAGCAGGGCGCCGAGCAGCGGCCGCAGGAAGCCGTCGACGGTGCGCGGGGCGAGCCCGCGTTCGCCGAGCGCGCGGGCGGTGGTGGTCTCCGGCCGGGCCTGCAGTCGGCCGGCCGGGGTGGCGGCCAGCCGGCTGAGCCAGCTGCCCAGCCGGGCCTTGTCCAGCGGACTGCCCAGCGGGGCTCGGGAGGCCGCCTGGCGGGCGGCGGTCAACTGCGGGTCCCCGGCGCGGTAGCGGCGGCCCCCGCTGTGCACGAGCACGCCGGGCGCGAGCGGGTGCAGGCCGAGCCGGTCCAGGTCGAGCGCCCGGCTCAGCTCGGGGTACGCGGTGTTCAGCAACTGGCTGCCGTGGTCGAGCCGGAAGCCGTCCAGCTCGCGGGTGGCCATCCGGCCGCCGATCCGGCCCGAGGCCTCCAGGACCTGGACGGTCAGGCCGTAGCCGGTGAGCGCGCGGGCGGCGGCCAGGCCCGCGAGTCCGGCCCCCACCACGACGACGTCCGGATCGGACTGTCGGCGGGTGCGGCGGGTGAAGTCGTATGTGGGCACTGGCGTGCTCCCTCCCTGGTCCCGGAGCTTCGGCCGACGCAGGCAGCGGGGTGCCGGGACACGGTCCGACGGTGTGATGCCCAGTCAGTACGAGCGTCAGACAAGCACACCGGGCCCTATCCGGGTCCCGGGGAGGGTTCGACAGCATGCGGTGGGGGCGCGGTCACACACGGTGCCCGCAAGTGGTCCGGTTCGGGCTCCACGGGCGCGCACCGTCACCAGGGGCGTGCGGCGCGCCTGGTTCGTGCTCCCGTGCGCCCCCTCCCGGAGCCCCTCCCGACCCCCGCTCGGCATATGCCCCCGGCCAGGGCTGACGCCGTAGCGGGCGTACGCGGGCGGCCCGGGCGGGGCATCCGCGCCCGGACCACTCGGCCTACCGCAGGCGCCCTACCGGACGCGCCCGCTCCGCGCGCACCCCGCGGCCGCCCGGAGCGGCCGCCACCATGCCGCCCCGCGGCGACGGCACCGCCGCGACCGCACGGCACCGCCGCGACAGCTCCGCCACTCGCGGAACCGCCGCCCCGCCGCCCCGCCGCTACACTGCCGCCTGCACCGCCGAGTCCACGTCCGGGTGCTCGAAGCGGAAGCCGGCCTCCAGCAGCCGCCGCGGTACCACCCGGTGGCTGCCGGTCACCTCGACGGCCAGCTCGCCCAGCACCGTCTTGAGCGCCGCCTCCGGCACCGGGAACGGCGTCGGCCGCTTCAGCACCCGGCCGAGCGCCGCCGTCAGCTCGGCGTTGGTGACCGGCTCCGGCGCGCTGAGGTTGAACGCGCCGCTCAGGTCGTCGCGGTCGATCAGGAACCGCAGTGCGGCGACCTCGTCCGCCAGCGAGATGAAGCTCCAGTACTGCCGGCCGTCGCCGAGCCGCCCGCCGAGCCCCAGGCGGAACAGCGGGAAGAGCCGGCCGCCGGCCCCGCCCGCGGCGGAGAGCACCAGCCCGGTGCGCGGGTGGACCACCCGGATCCCGGCCCGTTCGGCGGGCCGCGCGGAGGCCTCCCACTCGACGCAGACCTCGGCGAGGAAGTCGTCCCCGGCGGGCGAGTCCTCGTCGATCACCCGGTCGCCGGTCTGGCCGTAGTAGCCGACGGCCGAGGCGCTGACGAAGACCCGGGGCGGCTTGTCGAGTTCGGCCATCGCGACGGCCAGCGTCTCGGTGCCGAGCACCCGGCTCTCCCGGATCTCCCGCTTGTACGCGTCGGTCCAGCGGCGGTCGCCGACCCCGGCGCCCGCCAGGTGCACCACCGCCTCGACGCCGGCCAGCCCGGCCCGGTCCACCTGGCCCAGCAGCGGGTTCCAGCCGATCGCCGTCGTCCCGTCCGGCCGCGGACCGGTTCTGGAGCGGTGCCGGACCAGCCGGACCACCTCGTGGCCGTCGGCCAGCAGCGAGCGGACGAGTGTCGAGCCGATCAATCCCGTGGATCCTGTGACCGCGATGCGCATGGGCCCATCCTCGCAGTTTCCGGCGGCCGGAACTCCGTATCCACCCCGGGCGCGGCTGACTAGCATGGCGCGCATGCACGCCGAAGATCTGATCATCCGTCCCGCGCAGACCGAGGACGAGAAGGAACTCTCCGCGCTCAACCGGGCCGCCTGGTCCTGGCAGAGCGACGTCGCCCCGCAGCCGGCCGAGGGGGACACCGTGTTCGACGAGCGCCACACCCCGGACCAGTTCCTGCTCGCCCTGCTGGGCGGCCGGATCGTCGGCTACATCCGGGTGGTTCCGCCCACTCCGCTGGCCAGTAACGGGCACGTGCGGCAGATCCAGGGGCTGGCGGTCTCCGCCGGGGCCCGCGGCCGGGGCGTCGGCCGGGCGCTGGTGGAGGCGGGCTGTGCGGCCGCCGCGGAGCAGGGGGCGCGTCGGATCACCCTGCGGGTGCTCGGGCACAACGCCCCGGCCCGCCGCCTCTACGAGGCCTGCGGCTTCGTGGTCGAGGGTTCGCTCGCCGAGGAGTTCCTGATCGACGGCCGGTACGTGGACGACATCTGGATGGCCCGTTCACTGCTCGGCTGACAGTGATGATGTTCGTGGTGATGTTGCTGGCGGGTCTGACCCTTCGGCTGACTGACGCTTCGGCTGTCTTGTTTGGGATTTGTCGGC
>NZ_JBEXYD010000039.1:0-73340 GCF_040630735.1 Kitasatospora sp. NPDC005748 | reverse complement strand
GATCGGCCCGATGAGCGTGTTGTCGCCGGTGACCGCGCTGGTGTCCGCCGTGCTGCCGGTCGGGGTCGGCCTGGCGGGCGGACGGGGAACCGGCCGGCGCCGGGCGCGCTCAGAAGAGCCGGACCGGCAGCTCCCGCAGCGAGTTGACCACTAGCGAGGGGCTCGGCCGCAGGTCCTCGTCGGGCACCGCCAGGGACAGCTCCGGGAACCGCTCGAACAGCGCCGGCAGCGCGACCCCCGCCTCCAGCCGGGCCAGCGGCGAGCCCGGGCAGACGTGTGGACCGTGGCCGAAGGAGAGATGACGACTCGGGTTCCTGGTGATGTCGAACAGCTCGGCCGTCACCCCGTGCTGGGCGGGATCCCGGCCGATCGCGTTGTAGGAGATCAGCACCGGTTCGCCGCGCGGGATCACGACCTCGCCGACCTCGATGGACTCGGCGGCGAACCGGAACAGGAAGTTGCTGGTCGGCGGCGTCCACCGGAGCGACTCCTCGACCACCGCGTCCCAGGACACCGTGCCGGCCCGGACCAGCTCCAGCTGGTCCGGGTGGGCGAGCAGCGCCCGGACGGCGTTGCCGATCAGGTTCACCGTGGTCTCGTGGCCCGCCGCGATGATCACCCGCAGGGTGGCCGCCGCCTCCGCGTCGCTCAGCGCCCCGCCCTCGGCGTCCGCCGCCAGCAGGGCACTGGCCAGATCGTCACCGGGCTCCGAACGGCGCTTCGCCACCAACTCGTTCACGAAGGCGTTCAGCCCGGCGATGGTCGCCTGGATGCCGTCGGGGTTGGGCCGGATGCCGAAGAACTCCTCGTAGAGCCCTCGCAGCAGGGCGTGGTCGGACTCCGGGACGCCCAGCAGCGAACAGATCACCGTCATCGGCAGCGGGAAGGCGAAGACCGACTTGAGGTCCACCACCCGCTCCCCCGCGGCCAGGACGTCCAGCAGGCCGTCGGTGATCTCCCGCACCCGGGGGCGCATCAGCTCCACCCGGCGCGGCGTGAACGCCTGCGCCACCAGCGTCCGCAGCCGCCGGTGCCGGGCGCCGTCGGTGGTCACCATGCTCGGGCCGGGCACGGCCAGGCCGATCAGCGGCCACGTCCTCGGCACGTCGCCGCGCTGGTAGGCCGCCCAGTGCGCGGCGTCCTTCACCAGCCGAGGGTCGGTCAGCAGGTCGCGCGCGGCCGCGTGCCGCGTCACCGCCCAGGCGGCGACGCCGCCGGGCAGCTCCACCGCCACCGCCGGGCCGGCGGCGCGCAGCAGCGCGCCCTCGGCGGCGTTGTCGCGCGCCAGCGGGTCGAGGGCTATCGGGGCGGTCATCGGCACAACTCTCCTTGGCTTCCTGATTCCTGTCCGGTGGTCCTGCCGGCGGGTTCCGGCGCCTCGCTGCCGGGCCGCGACGGGGGTCCGGGGTCCGGGGTGCGGGGTCCGGCGGGCGCTGCGGGCCCGGGGCCGCGCGGCCCCGGGTGTCAGACCGCGTAGCCCGGGGTGAACGACACCGGCAGTGCCACCAGCCCGCGCACCCACGCCGACGGTCGCCACACCAGCGCGTGCTCGGCCACCGCCAGCCGGAGGTCCGGCAGGCGGTCCAGCAGCACCTCGATCGCCGTGGTGGCGATCACCTCGGCCGCCTCCTGCGCCGGGAACGGGCACCCGTGCTCGCCGTAGGAGTAGCTCATGTGCGCCCGGTTGCCCTCCGCCGGGCTGCCGTCGGCCTGCCGCACCGCCGGGTCCGCGTTCGCCCCCGCGAAGCCGAGCAGCAGCATGTCCCCCGCGGCGATCCGCTGGCCGCCGAGCTGGGTGTCCCGGACCGCCCAGCGCCCGGCGAAGATCTGCGTCGGGGTGTCCTCCCAGAGCGCCTCGTTCAGGGCCTGGTTGATGCTGCGCCGGCCGCCGGAGAGCGAGGCGGCGAACCGCTCGTCGGTGAGCATCAGCCGCAGCGCGTTGGAGATCCAGTACGAGCACGGCTGGTGGCCGGCGATCAGCAGGACGCGCAGGTCGCGCATCACCTCGTCGTGGTCCAGGCCCGCCTCGTGCAGGAGCATCCGCGAAGCCAGGTCGTCGGACGGCCGCTCGGCCTTCTCGCGGACCAGGTCGAGCATCACGCCGAGCAGCCGCTGCGCGCCGGCCGGGGCGTCCGCCCCGCCGTCCAGCATCGCCAGCAGCCCGTCGATCAGGACGGGCGCCTGCTCCTCGCTCAGCCCGAGCAGCCGGCAGAGCACCAGCAGCGGCATCCGGTGCGCGTACTCGGCGACCAGCTCGGCCTCACCGCGCCCGGCGAACCCGTCGATCAGCCGGTCGGCGATCTCCTCGCAGTGCTTGCGCAGCTCGTACGGGTCGACGGCGGCCAGCGCGTCCGTGACGGCCCGCGAGCGGCGGACGTGCTCCTCGCCCTCGGCGTACAGGATCGACGGCACCGGCGCCATCATCGGCTTCAGCGGCCAGTCCTCGGGGATGCTCTCCCAGGCGTTCCAGCGGGTCGAGTCCCGGCCGAACAACTGCGGCTGGCCGGTCACCAGTTGCAGCTCCCGGTAGCCGATGACCAGCCAGGCGGGGACACCCCCGGCGAGCTCGACCGGAGCCACCGGACCGTGCGCGGCCCGCAGCTCGCGGTACAGCTGGGACGGGTCGGTCTGGAAGCGCGGCCCGTACAGCGGGGTGGCGCCGGCGTGCGCCGGGCAGCCCGGCGGCGGGGTGGCGGCGGGCTCGGTCACGGGGTGCTCTCCTCGTACGGGGACGGGTGGGTGGCGCCGGCGACAGCGACAGCGGACACGGCAACCGGGGCGACCGGGGCGGCCTCCGGACGGGCGGCCGGACCGCTGCCGGCCTCCACCCGGGCGGCCAGGTGCCGGACCAGCTCGATCAGGACCTGCTTGCTCGACTCCCGGTCGCGCGCGTCGCAGTCCACCAGCGGCACCTCGGCGGGCAGGTCGAGCGCCGCGCGCACCTGCTCCAGGCTGTGGCTCGGGTCGCCGAAGTTGTTGCGGGCCACGATGAACGGCGTGCCGTGGTGTTCGAGCCGGTCGATGGCGTACCAGGACTCCTCCAGCCGCCGGGTGTCCACCAGGACGACCGCGCCGAGCGCCCCGCTGAACAGGCGGTCCCAGAGGAACCAGAAGCGCTCCTGCCCGGGCGCGCCGAACAGGTACAGCACCTGGCTCGCGGAGAGCGTGATCCGGCCGAAGTCGAACGCGACCGTGGTGGAGCGCTTGCCCCAGGAGCCCGTGGGGTCGTCGATGCCCTCGCCCGCCCTGGTCATGGTCTCCTCGGTGTTCAGCGGACGGATCTCGCTGACCGCACCGACCAGGGTGGTCTTGCCGACGCCGAACCCGCCGACCACGACGATCTTCAGCGCGTTGTCGGCGGTACCGCGTAGCGGGGTGCGCCGGGGCCCGGGGGCCTCAGAGCTGTTGGAGTCCATGCAACACCTGCTTCAGCGTGTCGAGATCGGGCAGCCGGGCCTTGTTGGGGGCGAACCGGGGGTGCCGGGCGGTGACCGCCCCGGACTCCAGCAGGTCCCCGAGGAGGATCTTCACCGCCGAGACCGGCAGCGCCAGCTCGGCGGCGACCTCCACGACGGCGGTCGGGGCCTCGCACATCCGCAGGATGCGGGCGTGCTCCGACTGCATGCCCGGGTCCGGCTCCCGTTCGGCGACGATCAGGGTGACCAGGTCGAAGGCGTTCTCCGGGGAACGGCTGCGGCCGCGGGTGATGGTGTAGAGGCGGTCCGGGTCGTCGTCACGGCCCGGCAGGACCGGCCGCCCGCTCATACCCGGGCGCTCTCTTGGACCACCGCGTCCGTATCCGCCCCGATGCCCGCGTCGTCGCGGGCCGGAGCACTGAGGTGGACGCCGATCTGCTCGATCAGACCGTGCATGTTGTGGCCGACCACGCCCACGTCCGCCTCGTCGTCGGTGACCACGGCGAGGTGGGCGCCCTCGCCGGCCGCCACGATGCAGAGGATGCCGCCGTGGAACTCGGTCATCGACTGCCGCACGCCGCCGCTGCCGTCGCCGAACTCGATCGAGGCGCCGTGCGCCAGGCTCTGCATCCCGGAGGCGATCGCGGCCAGCTGGTCGGCCTGATCGGCGCCGAGTCCGGCGGTGTGGCAGAGCCTGAGGCCGTCGGCCGAGAGCACCAGGGCGTGCCGGGCGCCGGGGGTGGCGGTCAGCAGGTTCTCCAACAGCCAGTCGAGGTCACGGTCGATAACGCTGCTCATCAGGAGTCCTTCTCGGTGACGGGGGAGGCGTCGGGCGTGGTGTCCGTGGTCGGTGCGGTCGGCGTGGTGTCCGTGGTCCTTGCGGGGGGCGTGGCCGGTGCGGGGGGCGTGGCCGGTGCGGGGGGCGTGGCCGGTGCGGGAGTCGCGGCCGGTGCGGGAGTCGCGGCCGGTGCGCTGCCGTTCCCGGCCTGCTGGGCGGCGCGCCGGAAGGCGCCGAACCGGGCGGCGGCGCTCACCGCGTCGGCACGGACGGACTTGGCGGCCGGAGCCGGTGCCGCGGTGGTGGTACCGGTGGCGGCGAGCGTCTGCCCGCGGCGGCGCTGCGGCAGACCGCTGTCGGCGACCTCCACCGGGACCGCGCCGGACGACGGCGCCGGGGCGGACGAGGTCGCCGGAGCGGACGACGGCGCGGCGGCGGGCCTGGCCGGCAGCAGCGCCGGCGGGCCGGCGGGCGTGAGCGCCAGGCGCGACGCCGCGGGCGCCGTCGCCCGGGCCGGGGCGGGCACCGGAGCGGGCGCCGGCGCGGCGTGCGTCACCAGCTGCTGCGGGATGAGCATCACCACCCCCGTTCCACCGCGCGCCGACGGCCGGAAGGAGATCTGCAACCCGTACTTGCGGGCCAGCGCGCCGACCACCGCGAGGCCGAGCCGCGTCCCCGCGGTGAGCGTGGTGAGGTCCAGGGGCTCGGCGGAGACGGCCCGCTCGGCCCGGCGCAGCCAGCTCTCGCTCAGCCCGAGGCCGCTGTCCTCGACGGTGACCGCCAGCCCGGCCGGCACCTCCTCGACGTAGACGTGCACCTCGGCCGGCGGGGCGGAGAAGTTGGTGGCGTTGTCCAGCAGTTCGGCCAGCGCGTGCATCACGCCCTCGGCGGCGAACCCGGCCACGGCCGCCGTGCTGGCGTTGTGCAGCCGGACCCGCTGGTAGGCGCCGATCCGGCCGAGCGCCCCGCGCAGCACCGACTCCACCGCGATCGGCTTGGCCCAGCGCCGGCCCGAGCGGGCGCCGGTGAGCACGGCGATGCTGTCGGCCATCCGGCCGGCCTGGGCCGTGGAGTGGTCCAGTCGCAGCAGGTCGCCGAGGACCTCCTCGTCGTGCCGGTGCTGCATCTCGCGCAGCTCGGCGTGCATGCTCGTGGCGAGTGCCTGGACCCGCCCGGCGGCGGTCGCGCAGACCGCGAGGGCGGCGGCCCGCAGCCGCTCGCCCCGGCCGATCTCCTCGGCGAGGGCCCGCAGCAGCGCGTACTGGGGGTGCGTGCGGTGCGTCGCGAGCGCGCTGTCCACGGACGCGCCGTCCCGGAGCTTCTTCACCACCTCGGGCAGGACGGACCCGGCCAGCCGGTCCAGTGCGGCTCGCTCCGCCCGCTCGGCCTCCAGTTCGGTCCGCACCCGGGCCAGCTCGGCCTGCGCGGCCAGCACCTCGGCCTCGGCGTCCGCCTGCGCGGTCCGGGCCACCTCCCGCGCCGTGTCGGCGGCGGCGGCCCGCTCGCGGGCGCTCGCCCCGGCGGCGTCGGCCGCGGCGGTCAGCGCGCGCGCCGCCCCGGTCTCCTCCCGCTGCACGGCGAGCTCCTCCGCCAGTCGGCGGGCGCGCTCGGTGGCGGTCGCCGCCAGTCCGACCGCGATCAGCCAGAGCACCGCGACCGCGCAGACCGCGGCCCCGGTCAGCGGCTGGTGCGCGGACAGGGCCCGGCCCGCGGCCACCGGGGCGGCGACGCCCGCCAGCAGTACGGCCGCCGCGGTGAGGGCCGCGGTGCGCGGGGCCGGGCGTCGGCGCGCCGTGCCGTCGGGGCTGGTGCGTTCTCTCATCGATGCGGTCCTCGGCAGCGGCGGGCGTCGACGGGCGGACGCCGACAGCGGGGGCGGGCGAACGCGCGACCGCCCGGCCGACGTAGTGAAACGTCTCCGGGCGGCTGATCGGTTCACGCTTTCGGCCGATCATATCCATTCAGCTCCTGCCCTCAATGGGCAAGTTGACGGGCAGTATCATTCGTTCACGGCTCGTGCACCGATTGGCGACCTCACCGTCGCACCTCGATCAACTCAAGGTGGCATCCACCGCCCGGCGCAGTGCCGCGAAGTCCAGCCCGTGATCGGCGATGATCCTGGCGCCGAGCCCCTCCCCCTCCCGGACCACCCCGAGCAGCAGGTGCCCGACGCCGATGCGGCCGGACTTCAGCCGGAGCGACTCGCGCAGCGACAGCTCCAGCACCTTCTTCGCCCGAGGCGTGAACGGCACCCGGCCGCCCTTGGCGTCGACCCGGAACCAGCCCCGCCGCCTCGCCTCCGCACCCTCCGCCGGAGCGTCCAGCGCCCCCTCCCCGAACGCCGACTCGACGGCCTCCCGGACGGCGTCCAGATCGACCCCGATCGCCGCCAGCGCCTGCGCGTCGTCGGCCCCGCCGAGCAGCCGGCGCACCGCCCGCCGCACGGCGGCATGGTCCAGCCCCGCCTCGACCAGCACGGCCGCCGACGGATCGTGCGGCATCGCCACGACGGCCAGCAGCAGGTGCTCGGTGCCGATCTGCCCGTGCCGGAGCTGCGCCGCCTCCCGGCCCGCCTGGCCGACCACCAGCCGCGCATCGTCGGTGAAGCGTTCGAACATCGCTCAGCCTCCGTCCTTCTCGCTCGCGGTACCCCCGGCACTCCGCCGGGCGTACTTCTTGTGCACCGCCTGCCTGGTCACCCCGAGACAGACCGCGATGTCCTGCCAGGACCACCCCTGCTCGCGGGCGTTCCCGACCTGCAGGCCCTCCAGGCGATCGGCCAGGTCGCGCAGCGCCCGCACGGCCCGGAGCCCCACCGCGGGATCCCGACTGCTCGCGGCCGCCGCGAGTTCTCCGTTCTCGCTCATATCGTCAACTTAGGTTGACGCCCGTCGCGTGTCAACCCTGGTTGACAGCTACCCCGGGATCCGCAGCGCTCCACCGCGCGAACAACGAGCGCCCGACCGGGCCGCCCCGGTGTCCGGGCAACGCAAAAGGCGGGGCGAGGACCTCGAAAGGTCCTCGCCCCGCCTCGCGGAACTCAGCCGCTCAGGCTGTCATCCGGCACCGGGCCGGCACGGCGGCCGGATCAGCTGCAGCCGCTGGTGGAGCCGCAGCCCTCGCAGAGGTAGCAGCTGCCGGCGCGGCGCATCTTGGTGCCGCAAGAGAAGCAGAGCGGCGCGTCGGCGTTGAGGCCGAGCTGGATCTCCATCAGCTCCGTCGAGTTGTGGGCCCTGCGCGGGGCCTCGACGGCCGGTGCGGGCTTGGCCACCGGGGCGGCCGGAGCCGCCGGGGCCACCGGCGCGGACTGCGCCAGGGTCTCGGTGTCCAGCTCC
This sequence comes from Kitasatospora sp. NPDC005748, assembly GCF_040630735.1. Taxonomy (NCBI): domain Bacteria; kingdom Bacillati; phylum Actinomycetota; class Actinomycetes; order Kitasatosporales; family Streptomycetaceae; genus Kitasatospora; species Kitasatospora sp. NPDC005748. The sequence continues at coordinate 65,811 of NZ_JBEXYD010000039.1, read as the reverse complement.
TCGGCCTCCAGCGGCTCGTAGGAGCCCGTCTCCAGGTGGCGCTGGCGCTCCTCGACGGAGTGGATGCCGAGCGCGGAACGGGTCTCGAACGGCAGGAAGTCCAGCGCCAGGCGGCGGAAGATGTAGTCGACGATCGACTGCGCCATCCGCACGTCCGGGTCGTCGGTCAGACCGGCCGGCTCGAAGCGCATGTTGGTGAACTTCGAGACGTACGTCTCCAGCGGCACGCCGTACTGCAGGCCGACCGAGACGGCGATCGAGAAGGCGTCCATCATGCCCGCGAGGGTCGAGCCCTGCTTGGACATCTTCAGGAAGACCTCGCCGAGGCCGTCGTCCGGGTAGGAGTTGGCCGTCATGTAGCCCTCGGCGCCACCGACCGTGAAGGAGGTGGTGATGCCCGGGCGGCCCTTGGGCAGGCGCTTGCGGACCGGGCGGTACTCGACGATCTTCTCGACCGCGGCGACCGGGGCCGCCTCGGTCTCGGCCTTCGCGTCGCCGGACTTCTTCTTGGCCGACAGCGGCTGGCCGACCTTCGAGTTCTCGCGGTAGATGGCGAGCGCCTTGACGCCCATCTTCCAGGCCTCGAAGTAGATCTCCTCGACGTCCTCGACGGTCGCCGCGGCGGGCATGTTGACGGTCTTGGAGATGGCGCCGGAGATCCACGGCTGGATCGCCGCCATCATCCGCACGTGCCCCATCGGGGAGATGGAACGCTCGCCCATCGCGCAGTCGAAGACCTCGTAGTGCTCGGTCTTCAGGCCGGGCGCGTCCACCACGTTGCCGTGCTCGGCGATGTGGGCGACGATCGCCTCGATCTGCTCGTCCTGGTAGCCGAGGCGCTTCAGGGCGCGCGGCACGGTGCCGTTGACGATCTGCATCGAGCCGCCGCCGACGAGCTTCTTGAACTTGACCAGTGCCAGGTCGGGCTCGACGCCGGTGGTGTCGCAGTCCATCATCAGGCCGATGGTGCCGGTCGGGGCGAGCACCGAGGCCTGGGCGTTGCGGAAGCCGTTCTGCTCGCCGAGGCGCAGCACGTCCTGCCAGGTCTCGGTGGCGGCGGCCCAGACCGGGGCGTCCAGCTCGTCGACCGCGACGGCGGCGACCGAGGCGTCCGCGTGCTGCTTCATGACCTGCCGGTGCGGGGCCGCGTTGCGGGCGTAGCCGTCGTACGGGCCGACCACGCCGGCGAGTTCGGCGCCGCGGCGGTAGGCGGTGCCGGTCATCAGCGAGGTGATGGCGCCGGCCAGGGCGCGGCCGCCCTCGCTGTCGTAGGCGTGGCCGGTGGCCATCAGCAGGGCGCCGAGGTTGGCGTAGCCGATGCCGAGCTGGCGGTAGGCGCGGGTGGTCTCGCCGATCTTCTCGGTCGGGAAGTCGGCGAAGCAGATGGAGATGTCCATCGCGGTGATGACCAGCTCGACGACCTTGGCGAAGCGCTCGGCGTCGAACGAGTCGTCGTCGCGCAGGAACTTCATCAGGTTGAGCGAGGCCAGGTTGCAGCTGGAGTTGTCCAGGTGCATGTACTCGGAGCAGGGGTTGGACGCGTTGATGCGGCCGGACTCCGGGCAGGTGTGCCAGCGGTTGATGGTGGTGTCGTACTGGATGCCCGGGTCGGCGCAGGCCCAGGCGGCCTCGGCCATCTTGCGGAAGAGCTTCTTCGCGTCGACGGTCTCGATGACCTCGCCGGTCATCCGGGCGCGCAGGCCGAATTCGGTGCCGTTCTCGACGGCGGTCATGAATTCGTCGTTGACCCGGACCGAGTTGTTGGCGTTCTGGTACTGCACGGAGGCGATGTCGTCGCCGCCGAGGTCCATGTCGAAGCCCGCGTCGCGCAGGGCGCGGATCTTCTCCTCCTCCTTCACCTTGGTCTCGATGAAGGCCTCGACGTCCGGGTGGTCGACGTCCAGCACGACCATCTTGGCCGCCCGGCGGGTGGCGCCGCCGGACTTGATGGTGCCGGCGGAGGCGTCGGCGCCGCGCATGAAGGAGACCGGGCCGGAGGCGTTGCCACCGGAGGAGAGCAGTTCCTTGGAGGAGCGGATCCGGGAGAGGTTCAGGCCGGCACCGGAGCCGCCCTTGAAGATCATGCCCTCTTCCTTGTACCAGTCGAGGATCGACTCCATGGAGTCGTCGACGGCCAGGATGAAGCAGGCGCTGACCTGCTGGGGCTGCTTGGTGCCGACGTTGAACCAGACCGGCGAGTTGAAGCTGAACACCTGGTGGAGGAGGGCGTAGGTCAGCTCGTGCTCGAAGGTCTCGGCGTCGCCGGGGGTGGTGAAGTAACCGTTCTTCTCGCCGGCGGCGCGGTAGGTGAGCACCACGCGGTCGATGATCTGCTTGAGGCTCCACTCGCGCTGCGGGGTGCCCACGGCGCCGCGGAAGTACTTGGACGTGACGATGTTGACGGCGTTGACCGACCAGAAGTCGGGGAACTCCACGCCGCGCTGCTCGAAGTTGATCGAGCCGTCGCGCCAGTTGGTCATGACGACGTCACGCCGCTCCCAGCGGACCTCGTCGTAGGGGTGTACGCCAGGGGTGGTGTGGATGCGCTCGATCCGCAGGCCGCCCTTGGGGGCCTTGCCGGCGCCCTTGGTCACGGTCTTGTCGGACTTCGACCCGCGTGCGGAACCGCTCGTGGTGTCTGTCACTTCTCGCTCCTCCTCCTGGGCAAACGCCCAAAGTGCCCCGAAAAGTCCGGGCACCGCTGGTTCGTCTTCCGGTGTGCGGACAGGCGACGACCTGCCTGTACCCGCACGGTTTGTGGTGTTCTGTGCGCCGTTTCCGGGCACGCCTCGGCCCCGAGGGGCCGGTATGGCTGATGTGGCTGATGTGGTGCTGTGAGCCCCAAGGGGCCGGTGTGGTGCTGGCGGTCCCGAAGGGCCGGTGCGGCTGGTGTGGCTGGTGTGGGACGAAAGGCCCCGAGGGGCCGGTGGTGCGGAGCCGGCCTCCTAGGGCGCGGCGGCGGCGACGGGCACGCAGGCGCCGTCCGCCTCGGGGACGGGCCGCTCGGCGCGGAGCTCCGCGATGGCGGCCTCGAAGTCTTCCAGTCCGTCGTACGCCTGGTAGACGCTGGCGAAGCGCAGGAAGGCGACGACGTCGAGTTCCTTGAGCGGTCCGAGTATGGCCAGCCCCACGTCGTGGGTGGTCAGCTCGGACTTGCCGGTGGCCCGCACGCACTCCTCGACCTTCTGGCCGAGCTGGGCGAGCGCGTCCTCGGTGACCGGGCGGCCCTGACAGGCCTTGCGGACTCCGGAGATGACCTTCTCCCGGGAGAACGGCTCGGTGACGCCGCTGCGCTTGATGACCATCAGTGCGGCCGTCTCCACCGTGGTGAAACGGCGGCCGCAGTCCGGGCACTGCCGGCGACGGCGGATCGAGCTGCCGTCTTCGGTGGTCCGGCTGTCGACGACGCGGCTGTCGGAGTGCCGGCAGAAGGGGCAGTGCACCTGAAGATCCCTCCCGGGCAGGACGTGCGGACTGGTCGAGTCTATGCGATGAGGACCCGGCACCGCCAAGCGGATCATGCGACGTGACCACTAGTACTGGGCCCGGGGAGGACTGTAACCACTACATGTGGGTCCAGGGGGGAAGCGACACCCCTGGCGTGTCGGCGCCGATTAGACTGCCGGAGTCGCGTTCGAGTCGAACATTTAAGCGATGTACAACAAAGCCTTGATCGAGTCAGCCAACTCCCGAATAATTCACTCGAACGTGTGTTTGGCGCAACCTTTCGATAGGAGGTGCCGTTGGGCTGGAAAAGGGGAGAGGACAGCCGTCGAGAGGGGCCGCCGTGAACACGATCGAAAGCAACACCATCCCGGTGCAGGAACACTCCCAGCTCAAGGTGGGGCAGCGCACCACGAATCAGCAGAGTGTGGACAGCATGGACCGTAGCGAAGAACACCGCCTCTCCGGCCAGGCCATTTCCCATCCGGGCCGCGTTCCCGACCAGCCGATCGAGCACGCCGCCGTCCTGGACGACAGCCACCCGGTCCCCGCGCGCTCGCTGCCCGGCCGCCCCCCCGGCATCCGGACGGACGAGGCCGGGCTGACCGAGCGCCAGCGGCGGGTGATCGAGGTCATCCGGGACTCGGTCCAGCGTCGCGGCTACCCGCCGTCCATGCGGGAGATCGGCCAGGCCGTCGGCCTGTCCAGCACCTCCTCGGTCGCCCACCAGCTGATGGCCCTGGAGCGCAAGGGCTTCCTGCGCCGGGATCCGCACCGCCCGCGCGCCTACGAGGTCCGCGGCGTCGAGGTGGCCCGCCCCAACACCGCCGAGACGGCCGGGCGTCCGTCCACCTCGTACGTGCCACTGGTCGGGCGGATCGCCGCCGGCGGCCCGATCCTGGCCGAGCAGACCGTCGAGGATGTCTTCCCGCTGCCGCGCCAGCTGGTCGGCGAGGGCGAGCTGTTCGCGCTGACCGTGCGTGGCGACTCGATGATCGAGGCCGCCATCTGCGACGGCGACTGGGTGACCGTCCGCCGCCAGCCGGTCGCCGAGAACGGCGACATCGTGGCCGCGATGATCGACGGCGAGGCGACCGTGAAGCGCCTCAAGCGCGAGGACGGCCGGATCTGGCTGATGCCGCACAACCCGGCGTACGAGCCGATCAACGGTGACAACGCGACCATCCTGGGCAAGGTCGTCGCCGTGCTGCGCCGCCTCTGAGCCGCCCGGTACGGCGCCCACCGGGAAGGGGCTCCACCGCACGGTGCGGGGAGCCCCTCCGGTGTGCCCGGGCGTCGGCCGCCTCTCGGGGCGACCGACGCCTCAGCCCCGCTTGACCACCGGCCGCACCGGCGCCGCGGAGGCGTCGATCGCCGCCAGTGAGCGACGCACCTGGTTGCGATCGGTGGTGTACCAGAACTCCGGCATCGAGGAGCGGAAGAAGCTCCCGTACCGCTTGGTCTCCACCCGCGGGTCCAGCACCGCCACCACACCGCGGTCGTCCGCCGCGCGGACCAGCCGGCCCGCGCCCTGCGCCATCAGCAGCGCGGCATGGGTGGCCGCGACGGCCATGAAGCCGTTCCCGCCGCGCTGTTCGACGTCCCGCTGGCGGGCGCTCATCAGCGGGTCGTCCGGGCGCGGGAACGGGATCCGGTCCATCACCACCAGCTGGCAGGCCGAGCCGGGCACGTCCACGCCCTGCCAGAGCGAGAGCGTGCCGAACAGGCAGGTGGTCGCGTCCGAGGCGAACTCGCGGATCAGCTCACCCAGGGTGTCCTCGCCCTGGAGCAGGATCCGGTTGTCCAGCCGCTCGCGCATCGCCTCGGCGGCGGCCTGGGCGCCGCGCATCGAGGAGAACAGGCCGAGCGTCCGCCCGCCGGCCGCGCCGATCAGCTCGGCGAGTTCGTCCAGCATGTCGGGGCGCTCCGGGTCCCGCCCCGGGTCGGCCAGGTGCCGGGCGACGTAGAGGATGCCCTGCTTGGGGTACTTGAACGGCGAGCCGACGTCGATGCCGCGCCAGTGCGGCACCGCGTCCTCGCCGAAGGCGGCCTCGGGGGCGTCGCCCTCGGTGCGCTGGTCCGGCAGCCGAGCCTCCGAGGGCAGGCCGACCGAGGCGGCGACGCCGGTGAAGTCCCCGCCGAGCTTCAGCGTGGCGGAGGTGAACACCACCGAGCGCTCCTTGTAGAGGCCCTCCCGCAGCAGCCCGGAGACGCTCAGCGGGGCGACCCGCAGCGAGGCGGTGCCCAGGCCGTACCGGTCGCTGCGCTCGATCCAGACCACGTCGTACTCGGAGTCGGCCAGCAGCCGCTCGGCCGTCTCGTGCAGCGCCTCGGCGGAGGCCATCGCCTGCTTGCGCACCGCGTCCTCGTCGGTGAGCGCCTTGTCCCGCGTCTCGCCGAGCGAGGTGATCACCTGCCGGCTGGCGTCCCGGATCGCGGTGACCGCGTACGCCAGGTACTCGGGCAGCTCCTCGACCCGGCCGGGCTGGGCGGTCTCCATCAGGCCGTGGTAGTTCTCCGCGGCCCCCTGGAGGGCGTCCACCGCCTTCTCGTTCGCCAGCCTGGCCGCGCGCTTGACCGCCCGGTTGACCGCGCCGACGGTCAGCTCGGCGGTGGCCGCGCCGGTGACCCGGTTGACCAGCTCGTGCGCCTCGTCGACGATCAGCAGCTCGTGCTCCGGCAGCACCGGCGCGCCCTCGAGGGCGTCGATCGCCAGCATCGCGTGGTTGGTGACCACCACGTCCGCCAGCTTGGCGCGCTCCCGCGCCTTCTCGGCGAAGCACTCCTGCCCGTACGCGCAGCGGGTGGCGCCCAGGCACTCCTTGGAGGTGACCGAGAGCTGGGCCCAGGCCTTGTCGGAGACGCCGGGGCTCATGTCGTCCCGGTCGCCGGTCTCCGTCTCGTCCGCCCACTCGCGCAGCCGCATGACGTCCTGGCCGAGCTTGCCGGTGGGGCCGCCGAGGGCGTCCACCGGATCGAAGAGGCCCTCGCCCTCCTCGCTCGGGGTGCCCTCGTTGGCCCGGTGCAGGCAGAGGTAGTTGGAGCGGCCCTTGAGCATCGCGAACAGCGGACGGCGGCGCAGCACCGGGTGCAGCGCCTCCACCGTCCGCGGCAAGTCCCGCTCGACCAGCTGGCGTTGGAGCGCCAGGGTGGCCGTGGCGACCACCACGCGGTCCCCGTGGGCGAGGGCCGGCACCAGGTAGGCGAGGGACTTGCCGGTGCCGGTGCCGGCCTGCACCAGCAGGTGCTCGCCGTTGTCGACGGCGTCGGCGACGGCCTCGGCCATCCTGACCTGGCCGGGGCGCTCGACGCCGCCGACGGCGGCCACGGCGGCGTGCAGCAGCTCGGGGAGCTGGGCCCGCGGGACGGCCTCGACCGCGCCGGCGGCGGCCGACCCGTCGGCCTCGTCGTCGGCGGGGGGCTGGGATTCGGAGTCGTTCGTCATGACCCACCCAGCCTACGGGGCGGGGGTGACAATCCGGTCCCGCCGGCCGTGCGGCACCGCGGCTCCCGCGGCGGCCAGCGCGTTGGGCACGGTGCCGTGCCGGGCCGCGTGCGGGCGGTGCGGGCGGTCCCCGTAACCGTCCAGCAGCAGCCGGTTCCGGTTGAGGCAGAGCCGGTCGATCCGCGGGCGGAACAGGTCGAAGAGCTCGAACCGCTCGCGCAGCTCGGGGAAGCGCTCCTGGTAGCGCAGGATCTCGGCCCGCAGCAGGGCCCAGAACTCGGCCTCGGGCAGTCCGGTCTGCGCCTCCAGCAGCGGGGCGAGGTAGCGGTAGACGCCGATGAACAGGCCGGAGTGGAGGAACTGGCAGAGGCCCTGCGGGTCCTCGCGCAGCAGTACCTCGGCCACCTCGGCGGGCAGCTCGCGCAGCTCGGGCAGGTCCTGGTCGCTCAGGTTGACGTCGTCGACGAAGTCCTTGACCGCGAGCCGGGCCGGGGCGTCCCGCTCGTCGAAGACCACGATGGCGTTCTCCCCGTGCGGGGAGAAGACCAGGCCGTACCGGTAGAGGAAGTGCAGCAGCGGCGGCAGCATCGCCGCGAACAGCCGGGCGGTCCACGCGGCGGGGGTGAGGCCGGAGCGGGCGATCAGCTCGGCGGCCAGCGCCCGCCCGTCGGAGCCGGTCTGCAGCAGCGCCGCCAGGGCGCGGGCGCGCTCGCCGCCGTCCAGGCAGGGGCCGAGCGGCTCGCGCCAGATCGCGCCGAGCAGTTCCTTGTACTGGTAGGGCGCCTCCGGCAGCTCCCGGTAGAGCGGGTGGTCGACGGTGACGGAGGCGATCTCGCCGAGCAGCACGATCCGGCACTCGTCGCGCAGGAACGGGTCGGCCTGCCGGATCCCGTGGATCCAGGCGGTCACGGCGGGCGCGGCCAGCGTGCGCTCGGTGGGCAGGCCGCGCCAGACCAGGGTGTTGAGGATGGCGAGCGGCAGCTTGACGGTGCAGCGGTCGGGCCGGCTCCGGTTGAAGAAGGAGCGGATGGACTGCTGGGGCAGCCGCAGGTCGCCGTCGGTGGGCAGCGGGACGATCTCACCGCTCGCGATCCACGGGGCGAACAGCGGGACGACGGTCTCGTCCCACTGCCAGGGGTGCACCGGCAGCAGCAGGTAGTCGTCGGCGTCCGGGCCGAGGACGGCGCGCAGGGCGGCGGGGTCGTCGAGCTCGCGCGCGTACAGCTGCTCGGGCTCGGCGACGCCGGGAACGCCGCGGTACTGCGCCAGCCGGCGGTGCACGGCGATCCAGGGCAGTGGTCGCGGGGTGCGCGCCTCCGGTGCCCAGCGGGCGGCGTCGGTGGCGGAGAAGCCGAGCCGGCCCTTGTTGGGGACGATCCAGGGGTGGCCGCCCTGCCGGCCCTCCAGCTCGGGGTGGCCGAGGTCGGCGAGCTCGGCGGCGGTGAGCGCGGTGGCGAGCTGGTGGGCGTCGGCGATCAGGGTCGCGGTGAGTTCGCGGATCAGGTGGCCGGTGGTGTCGCCGCGCAGCCCGAGGGTGTGCCGGGCGTAGGGGAGGAAGCGCAGCGGGTCCAGGCCGTCCGGCCGGGAGCAGCGCACCGAGTCCGGGACGACCTGCCAGCCGCCGTACGCGCCGCGGCCGGCGGTGAAGCGGTACTCGGCCTCGGGCAGCCGGAGCAGGTAGCCGTCGGGGCCGGCGGGGACGGGGGTGATCAGCTCCTCGTAGGCGAACTCGCCGAGCATCTTGGCCAGCAGCGCGCGGCCGGCCCGCGCCCAGTGCCCGGCGGTGAGCTGCGGGGGCAGGTACAGCGGGGGTTCAGCGGCCGGCGGTTGCGGCACGGGTCCACTCCTGGGGTCGCGGAACGGCGGGGACGTCCGCGGTGGCGGGGACGTCGCCCATGGCGGGGGCGGCAGGGCCGGTGGAGCCACCGGGGGTGGCGGGGGTGACGGGGGTGAGGGGGGTGACGGGTGGTGCGAAGCCGGTCCAGGCGGTGCGTTCGGGCAGCCGGTGGACCGTCCGGCCGGCGACGGCGTTGAGGATCACGGCGGCCCGGTGGGCGCCGAGCCCGAGATCGGGAGTGCCGACGCCATGAGTGTGCAACTCGGCGTTCTGTACGTACAGTCCGCCGACGAGGTCGGGCAGGGTCGCGACCCGGTGGTCGAGGTCGACCCGGTAGCGCCCGGCCGTGTCCCAGTCGATCAGGTGGGCGAGCGGCTCCAGGGCGGCCGGGCGGGCGGCGCGGTACCCGGTGGCGAGCACCACGGCGTCGGTGCGCAGCACGTGCTCGACGCCCGAGTCACCGTGCCGGCAGCGGAGTTCGAGACCGCCGCAGGGGCCGGGCCGGGCGTCCGTGACGGCCGTGCCGGGGGTGATCTCGACCGGGGCGTCGTCGATCGGCCGGCCGATGGTCCGCTCGTACAGGTGGTCGTGGATCTCGGCGAGGGTCTCGGCGCTGGCGGCCTTGTGCAGTTGCCACTGGGACTCGACCAGGGTGTCCCGGACGGGCCCGGGCAGGCCGTGGAAGTAGCGGGTGTAGTCGGGCGTGAAGTGCTCCAGCCCGAGCTTGGAGTACTCCATCGGCGCCAGCGCCCGGGTGCGGGTGAGCCAGCGCAGCCGGACGCCCTCCCCCACCCGGCGCAGCAGGTCGAGGAAGACCTCCGCGCCGGACTGCCCGCTGCCGACCACGGTGATGTCGCGCGCGTCGTCCAGGGTCGCCCGGCGGTCCAGGTAGTCGGCGGAGTGGAAGGCCCGGGGGTGGCCGTCGAGGGCGGTGAAGGCCTCGGGCAGCACCGGCCGGGTGCCGACGCCGAGCGCGAGGTTGCGGGCGTGCACCTCGGTGCGCCGGCCGGTGGCGGTGTCGCGGAGTTCGGCCCGGTACAGCGCGCCGTCCCGGTGCAGCGCGGTGACCTCGGTGCCGAAGCGGCAGTTGCCGAGCCGTTCGGCCGCCCAGCGGCAGTAGTGGTCGTACTCCCGGCGGGGCAGCTGGAAGCGCTCGGCGAAGTAGAACGGGAAGAGCCGGTCCTGCTCGCGCAGGTAGTTGAGGAAGGACCAGCGGTTGGTCGGGTCGACCAGGGAGACCAGGTCGGCGAGGAAGGGGACCTGCATCCGGGCCCCGTCGACCAGCATCCCGGGGTGCCAGCGGAACTCCGGGCGCTGGTCGCAGAAGAGCGTGCGCAGGCCGGGGGCGGGTTCGGCCAGCGCGGCGAGCGAGAGGTTGAACGGGCCGATGCCGACGCCGAGCAGGTCGTACGGCGCGGGTGGGGCTGCTGGGGTGTCCATGGAGTCGGAGGTGTCCTCGGCGGGGTCGGTCGCGGGCGGGCGGGCGGCGGAGGGGGCACGGTCAGGCGGCGGGCGGCCGGGCGGCGGGGGCTCGGTCCGGCGGCACCCGGCCCGGCCGGTCCGGACCGCGGTCGCGGACCATCAGCGCCGCGCGCTTGTCGGGCAGGTCGAGTTCGGCGGCCCGGGTGAAGCCGGCCCGCTCGAAGGCACGGATCGAGCGCAGGTTCCGGACGTCGGGCTCGGCGACCACCCGCCGGCAGCGCGGCCGCGCCCGCAGGATGCGGTCGGCCAGCGCGGCGAGCAGGGTCGCGCCCAGGCCCCGCCCCCGGCAGTCGGCGGGGCCGAGCAGCAGGTGGACGCCGGTGTCGTGGGGCTGGGCCGGGTAGTGCGCGGCGAGCGGGTCGAGGTCGGCGCGGTAGATCTCCCAGTAGCTCATCGGGGCGCCGTCGAGCAGCCCCAGGCGGGGCAGGCTGCGGGCGTCGCCGTCGAGCTGGGCCCGCAGGTGCCGTTCGGTGACGGCGGGCGGCCCGGCGAGCTCCCAGAAGGCGGCGGTCTCGGGGTCGTTCATCCACCCGGCGAGCAGCTCCAGGTCGGCGGGCAGCCGGACCGGGCGGAGCCGGAACTCCCCCGCGCCGGTGGCCATCGGGCCCCGGTCGGTCACACCGTCGGGGCCTTCGGCGGACACGCCGTCGGAGCCCTCACCGGAAACGTCCTCAAGACCTTCACCGGTACCGCAGCCGTCGTCGGAGCCGCTCGCGCGGGAGTTCACGCGCCGGCCACCGGGTTGGGGATGTCGACGTAGACGGACTGCGTGGCCACCGGTCCGACCAGCTCGTCCAGGCCGTTGATCCGGGTGAGCAGGTTGGCCTTGCAGGGCAGCGTGGCGGCGTCCAGCAGGAGCGCGGGCAGCGCGGACCCGGTGGCCGCGACGCGCGGTCCGGACAGGAAGCCGCGCAGGGCGGCCAGCAGCACCGACTCGTCGGCCAGCCGCTGCGAGCCGAAGGCGCCGATCAGGCCCAGGACGTGGTTGATCCCGAGGTAGTAGGCGAAGTGGTGGTCGATCACCTCGTCGGCCAGGAAGGTGTCGCTCCGGGCACCGAGCCCGGGCAGCCGGGCGGTGAGCCGGTCGGCCGCGCTCTGCCGGTAGTAGAAGCCCTGGTTGTCCCGGTAGCGGCCGCCCTGCGGCCACCCGTCGGCGTCGAGCAGGACGAGGCTGTTCTGCTGGTGCGCCTCCAGCGCGATGCCGGCCTGGCCGTCCAGCCAGAGCACCGGCAGGACGACGGCGTCCAGGTAGCGCAGGAACCATTCGGCGGCCACCGTGGGCAGCGGGCGTCCGCAGCGCGCGGCGAGCGCCCGCAGGGTGTCGCCGAGCCGCGACGGTACGGTGTCGCCGGTGCCGAGCGGCTGTTCGGCGACCAGCCCGGCCACGCAGAGGGCGCGGTCGCCCGGGGCGAACGGCTGGGCGCGCAGCACGGTGTCCAGCCCGCCGGGGTCGCCGAGCGCGGGGTGGTCGACGCCGATCCAGGCCGGGTCGCGGACGATGTCGAAGCCGGGGTGGGCGGCCCGCCACTCGGCGGCCAGTCCGGTCTCCAGCAGCCGGTGCATCTCCAGGCCCCGGTGGAGCTCCTTGCGGAGGTTCTCCCGCCGGGAGTTGGTGATCCGCAGGCCGAGCGAGAGCTTCAGCATCCAGGGCGTGCCGGGCCGGTAGACGGTGCGCACCGAGGAGGTCGGGTACCAGGGGTCACCGGCCGGGCCGAGGTCGCGCAGCCGCCCGTCGGCGAGCAGTTCCGCGACGGCCGGGCGCAGGGCGAGCTCGCGGGCCTGCCAGGGGTGCAGCGGGAGGGCGGCCGTCCCGGGCGGCACCAGGGTCGGGTCGCCGAGCAGGTGGGCGGTGATCCGGTCGGCGCTCTCGGTCAGCGCCGAACCGGCCGCGAGCAGGTCGCGGTCGACGGCGTACCAGTGCAGCCGGAAGGAGCCGTGGAGCTCCGGGGAGTACGCGGCGCTCTGCGCGGGCCCGAGGCCGTCGCGGCTCTTGGGCGTCGGGTGCAGCGGGTGGCCCAGCAGCAGGGACTGCTCGGCGGCCAGGAACTGCGAGCCCTCCGGCCCGCCGGGGGCGGCGGCGGTGCGGCGGTGGGCCAGGATGTCGGCGGTGCGGACCACCGAGTCGGCGACCCGGGCGGCGAGGTCGGCGACCTGGCCGGGGTCGGGGCGGTCGGCGGCCGCGGCGGCGAGCAGGGCGGCGGCGGTGACGGCGTCCACCGGGGCGGCGGCGGTGCCCTCACCGACCGCGAGGGTGGCCGGGCCGAAGCGGTGCCAGCCGGCCGGCGACCAGTAGCGGACCGGGGCGAGCAGCCGGGCGGCGCCGCCGAGTACGGCGATGCGCAGCCGCCCGTCCGTCCCGGGTACCGCCCCGGTCTCCCGGGCCCAGCACCGCAACAGGGCCTCCAGACCGGCCTGTTCGGCGGCGACGGCCGGGTCCGGATGGAGCAGCGGGTCGGGCGGCACCGGGCGGGCCGCGGCCGGCCGGACCCCGGCGGGCTGGACCGGGGCGGGGTGGCGCGTCGGGGCTTCGGGCGGGGCTCCGGTGACGGCGGTGCTCAAGGCTGCTCCTCGTGGCGCGTGGGGTGCGGACGCGCGCTGGTGGTGGAGAGGGTGTGGCGGGCGCTCGCACCGTCGCGTCAGGTAAGGGTTAGCTATCCCCGAGGGGTGATCACAAGGGCTGCTCACTCGTCCGAGTGAAGAGCGGTGAGAGTTCAACACTCAGGAGGGAGGACCTGCCGTGCCAACGAGCCAACCGGGCGTTCGTCACAGATCGGTGACCTCCGGCCGCCGTCGCAACCCGGGGGTCGGCCCGCGTCGTCCTGGTGGCCAGTGGGAGACTCCAAGGCGGTCGGCCGCCGCCGCACAGGACCAGCAGGGGGAAGCGAACACCATGCCATCGATCCACCGGTCAGCCATGGCCGCGGCCCTCGCCGCCGGAACGCTGCTCGTCGTGACGGCCTGCGGGCCCGACGGCCCCTCCGGCGGGGGCACCGCCGCCCCGCCGCCGGCCCCGGCGAGCGGCAGCGCCACGACCGCCGGGGGTGGCGGCGTGATCGGCGGCGGTGTGATCGGCGGCCTGACCCTGCCGTCGGGCATCCCGACCAGCCTGCTGGAGGGCCTGCCCACGAGCTGGGACGACCTGAAGAAGTGGAAGTTCGAGGACTGGGACAACTGGGCCTCCAAGCACGTCTTCAACAACCCGGTGGTGAAGGACTTCTGGAACCCGGACAAGATGGGCGACTCCAAGCCGGCCGACCCGGCCCCGCCCACCGCGAAGCCGACCGGCGACGCCGGGGTGACCGATCCGGACCCGGCCCCGGTCAAGGCCACGCCGGTGACCCGCCCGTACACCAAGCAGCCGTCCGGCAAGGTGTTCTTCAGCGCCGACGGCGGCCGCGGCAACTGCTCGGCCACGGTGATCGCCGACCCGGCGCACCCCGGCAAGAGCAACCTGGTCTGGACCGCCGGGCACTGCGTGCACCCCGGCAAGGGCGGCGACTTCTACAAGGACCTCGTCTTCGTCCCCGCCTACAACAACTCCGGTGCCTCCAGCGGCGGCAAGAAGGCCCCGCTCGCGGAGCTGGCACCGCTGGGCACCTGGTGGGCCAAGGACGTGGTGACCTCGCCGCAGTGGACGGTCGAGGGCGGCGGCACCGGTGACGCCGCCAACCAGTACGACTTCGCCGTGATGCGGGTGCAGAACCAGAACGACACCGGCAAGTCGCTGGAGGAGACGGTCGGCGCGGCCGTCCCGGTCTGGTTCGACGCCCCGCGCGACCGGATCTCCGCCTCGGCCTGGGGCTACCCGCTCTACAAGCCCTTCGACGGGCAGGAGTTGTACAAGTGCGACGGCGGGAAGCCCACCCGGCTCTCCTTCGACGCCAAGCGCCCGGCGATGCTCACCATCGGCTGCACCATGACCCAGGGCTCCAGCGGCGGCGGCTGGTTCGCCCCGATGCCGGACGGCCGGACCGCCCTGGTCAGCAACACCTCCATCGGCACCCAGGACCACACCTCGCTGAGCGGCCCGTACCTGGAGACGGTCGCCAAGCAGGCCCTGGACTACATCTCCAGGAAGCAGAAGTAGCCGCCTCCGCGCCGAAGACCACACGGGGACCGATGACCATGCCGAAGACCAGGCACCGCACCGCGCCGGCGGCCGCCGCCGTACTCGCCGCGCTCGCGCTCACCGCGACCGCCTGCGAACCGGAGGACGCGGGAAGCGCCGACGCCGCGTCCACCCCGGCCACGACCGCCGCCGCCACCGCCGCGTCCGCCAAGCCGGGCGCACTGCCCGGCAGCCTCCAGGACCTCGCCGGCTGGAAGCTCGACGACTGGGCCCGTTTCGTCAGCGAGAACGCCTTCGTCAACGAGGTCGCCCAGGGCTTCTGGTCGATCGCCAAGATGGAGAACGCCAAGGGTCGGCCCACCCCGGAGTACTCGCACAAGAGCCCGGGGAACACGGTCGTCCGGGACGACCCGCCGGCGGCCGTCCCGGCCAGGCCGCAGCCGCACCCGTACAGTCCGGCGACGGCGGTGGTCGGCAAGATCTTCATGACCGCGCCCGAGGGCGACTCGATGTGCTCGGGCACCGTGGTCTCCGACCCGGCCAACCCGGGCCGCAGCAACCTCGTCTACACCGCCGCGCACTGCCTGCACGACGGCAAGGGCGGCGGCTGGCTGAAGAACATCGTCTTCGTCCCCGGCTACAACCGCGACGGCCAGGCCAGCCGGGGCAGGCAGTACACCGAGCAGCAGGTCTCCCCGTACGGGCGGTGGACGGCGGTCCGCGCGCTGGTCGCGCCGACCTGGGTGAAGGAGACCGGTGTCGGCCCCAACTCCCAGTTCGACTACGGGATCATCCGGGTCCGCAACGAGAACGGCTCCGGCAAGTCGCTGGAGGAGACGGTCGGCGGCTCCGTCCCGATCTGGTTCAACGCCCCGCGCGAGCAGATCACCTCGGCCTTCTCCTACGGCTACCCGGCCGAGCGGCCGTTCGACGGCATGGAGCTCAACCACTGCGACTCCACCGTCCGGCCGGTCAGGCTCTCCTTCGACCAGGCCCGCCCGCCGATGTACGTGATCGGCTGCACCATGACCGGCGGGTCCAGCGGCGGCGGC
The DNA here is from genome assembly GCF_040630735.1 of Kitasatospora sp. NPDC005748. NCBI lineage: Bacteria > Bacillati > Actinomycetota > Actinomycetes > Kitasatosporales > Streptomycetaceae > Kitasatospora > Kitasatospora sp. NPDC005748. The sequence continues at coordinate 50,482 of NZ_JBEXYD010000039.1, read as the reverse complement.
TGGTTCATCACCAAGGACGGCAAGCCGAACCTGATCAGCGTCAACTCGATCGGCAACCGCAACCCGTCCGAGTACATGGCCGGCCCCTCGCTCCAGGACCAGGCGAAGCAGGCCTTCGACTACTTCTCCAAGAACGCCAAGTAGGACGCGCCCGGCCCCCGGGGACGACGACGGGCCCCGGCCTCCCGCAGGGGGAGGCCGGGGCCCGTCGGCTGCCGGTGCTCAGCTCTGCGAGCTCAGCGCGACCGCGTAGCGCTCCAGCTCGGCGGCCAGCTCGGCCGGCACCTTCGCGTGCAGCAGGGTGCCCTCGGCGGTGTGCTCGGTGGAGAGCAGCTCGCCCTCGGCGTGCACCCGGGAGACCAGGCCGCCCTGGGTGTACGGGACCAGCACCTGCACCTCGATCGCCGGGCGCGGCAGCTCGTCGTCGATGAGCTTCAGCAGCTCCTCGATGCCCAGGCCACTGCGGGCCGACACCACGATCGCATGCGGCTCGCGGCGCAGCAGGCGCTGCAGCACGAGCGGGTCGGCGGCGTCCGCCTTGTTGATCACCACGATCTCCGGCACGTTCTGTGCCTCGACCGAGACGATCACCTCGCGGACAGCGGCCAGCTGCGTCTCCGGCTCGGGGTGCGAGCCGTCCACCACGTGCAGGATGAGGTCCGCGTCGGCGACCTCCTCCATGGTCGAGCGGAACGCCTCGACCAGGTGGTGCGGCAGGTGCCGGACGAAGCCCACGGTGTCGGCCAGGGTGTAGAGCCGGCCGCTCGGGGTCTGCGCCCGGCGCACCGTGGGGTCGAGGGTGGCGAACAGCGAGTTCTCCACCAGCACGCCCGCGCCGGTGAGCCGGTTGAGCAGCGAGGACTTGCCGGCGTTGGTGTAACCGGCGATGGCCACGGACGGCACCTGGTGGCGCTTGCGCTCCTGGCGCTTGGTGTCGCGGCCCTTCTTCATGTCGGCGATCTCACGGCGGAGCTTCGCCATCTTCTCGCGGATCCGCCGCCGGTCGGTCTCGATCTTGGTCTCACCGGGACCACGGGTGGCCATGCCGCCGCCGGACGAGCCGGAGCCACCACCACCCATCTGCCGGGAGAGCGACTGACCCCAGCCCCGCAGGCGCGGCAGCATGTACTGCATCTGCGCGAGCGAGACCTGCGCCTTGCCCTCGCGGGACTTGGCGTGCTGGGCGAAGATGTCCAGGATCAGGGCCGTCCGGTCGACGACCTTGACCTTGACGACGTCTTCCAGGTGGATCAGCTGGCCCGGGGTGAGCTCACCGTCGCAGACCACGGTGTCGGCGCCGGTCGCCGCGACGATGTCGCGCAGCTCCTTCGCCTTGCCGGAGCCGATGTAGGTGGCCGCGTCGGGCTTGTCGCGGCGCTGGATGACGCCGTCCAGCACCTCGGAACCGGCGGTCTCGGCGAGGGCGGCGAGCTCGGCCAGCGAGTTCTCCGCCTCCTCGACGGTGCCGTCGGTCCAGACGCCGACGAGCACCACGCGCTCCAGACGGAGCTGGCGGTACTCGACCTCGGTGACGTCCTGGAGTTCGGTGGAGAGGCCGGCGACACGGCGCAGGGCGGCTCGCTCGCTGCGGTCGTACTGGTCGCCGTCGTAGTGGTGGTCGAGGTCCTCGTCGATGGCCGCGAGGTCCTCGTCCATGAGGGCTTCCGCCCGCAGACCGTCGAAGCGGCGCGGGGCGTCGGCGTGGTCGCGGGTGTCTGACGTGGAGGTCATTCTGTCCTTTGGCTGCAGGAGTGGGACGGCCTGTGGGCGCGACCGTGCACAACGGTCTCACCCGGAGTCTGCCCAGCTGCCGCCCCGTCTACCGCTCGGGCGAGTCGTGAGCTACCCCTCAGGGCCACGGAGCCCACTGGGACTCTTGTGTTCAGTGTCCAGTGAACGCCGCGGACCGGCCGTGAATTCCCCATGATGGTCGCACGCCGGGCGCCGACGGGTCATCCCCATTTCCCTGCGCGGACACCGGCCCGGACACCGACTCGGACACCGCGCCGGAGACCGGCTCGGGCACCGGGCCCGGCGCCGGGCGGGTCGCCGCCCCGGCCGCCGCGGCCGGGGTGCGGGCGCCGCCCCCCGCCGGGGCGTACGGCCGGCCCACGTCGTACACCCCGGAGACCCGGAGCATCGCCCGCAGCACGGCGGGCAGCGCGCCCGGCTCGGGCAGCTCCACGGTGTAGGTGTGCCGCACCCGCAGCTCCTGCGGCGGCTCCACCTCCGCCGAGACGATCCCGACGCCCTCCCCCGAGATCGCCGCGGTGAGGTCCGCCAGCAGCCGGGGCCGGTTCAGCGCCTCGGCCCGCAGGGTGGCCCGGTAGCCGGACGGCGGCGCGGCGCCGGGCCGCCAGCGGACCTCCGGGGTGCCCCGCCCGTCCGCCCGCATCCGCTCGCCGGCCGGACAGCCGGTGCGGTGCACGGCGACCGCGCCGCCGCGGATCGCGAAGCCGCTGACCTCGTCCGGTGGCACCGGGGTGCAGCAGCGGGCCAGCCGGACCGGCGCCCCGGGCCGGCCGACCACCGTGACCGGGGCCTCGCCGCGCTCGGCGGTGCGGTGCGCGGGCGGTGCCGGCTGGCCGGCCGACGGCCCGGTGCGGACCACCGGGACGCGCGGCGGGTGGTCGGCCAGCCACCGTTCGATGGCCAGCCGGGCGGCCGGCGTGCGGGCGTGCGCCAGCCACTCGGGCGCCGGGCCGGACGGGCGGGCGGCCGGATCGCCCTGCTCGGTGAGGATGGCCACCCGGTCACCGTCCTGGAGGACGGTGGAGAGCGCGGTGAGCCGGCCGTTGACCCGGGCGCCGATACATCGGTGGCCGGTCTCCTCGCCGAGCAGGTAGGCCGCGTCGACGCAGCTGGCACCGGCCCGCAGCTGAAGCGTTTCGCCGGCCTCGGTGACGACGGTGATCTCGCGGTCCCCGGCGAGGTCGGCGGTCAGCGCGGACCAGAACGCGTCCGGATCGGGCGTCTCCTGCTGCCACTCCAGCAGCCGGCTGAGCCAGCCGGGTCTGGCCGGGTCGGTGCGGTCCAGCTCGTCCGCGCCCGGCTCGGTGCCGGGCTGGCGGGGGTCCCCGAGGGCCACCACCCCGGTCTCGGCGATCTCGTGCATCCGCCGGGTGCGGACCAGCACCTCGACCACCTCGCCACCCTCCAGCGCCACCGCGGTGTGCAGCGACTGGTAGAGGTTGAACTTGGGAGCGGCCACGAAGTCCTTGAACTCGCCCGGCAGCGGTGTCCAGCAGGTGTGCAGTTCGCCGAGCACGGCGTAGCAGTCCGCGTTCTCCTCGACCACCACCAGCACCCGGCCGAAGTCGGCGGGCTGGGGCCCCTGCGGGCGCCCGTCCGGCCCGGCGGCGGCGTCCCGCTTGAGCAGGACCCGGTGCAGCGAGACGCAGTGCCGCGGCCGGACGGTGACCTCGGCGGCCACCCCGGCCTCGGCGAGCTGGCGGCCCAGCGCCAGGGCGAACGGGGCGAGCAGGGCGTCCGGGTGGTCCTCGCGGCCGGCCAGCAGCGCCCTGGTCCGGGCGTACTCCTCCGGGTGCAGGGTGGCGAAGACGATGTCCTCCAGCTCCGCCTTGAGCACCTGGATGCCCAGCCGCTCGGCCAGCGGGATCAGCACGTCCCGGGTGACCTTGGCGATCCGGACCCGGCTGGCCGGCTTCATGTGCCGGATGGTGCGCATGTTGTGCAGCCGGTCGGCGAGCTTGATGACCATCACCCGGACGTCGTCCCCGGTGGCGACCAGCATCTTGCGGAAGGTCTCCGCCTCGGCCGCCGCACCGAAGTCGACCTTCTCCAGCTTCGTCACCCCGTCGACCAGGTAGGCGACTTCGGGCCCGAAGCCGGCCCCCACCTGGTCCAGCGTCAACTCGGTGTCCTCCACGGTGTCGTGGAGCAGCGAGGCGACCAACGTGGTCGTCCCGGCGCCGAGTTGGGCCAGGATCATGGTGACGGCCAGTGGGTGGGTGATGTACGGCTCGCCGCTCTTGCGCTTCTGCCCGCGGTGGCTGGCCTCGGCGAGCCGGTAGGCCCGGCCGAGCAGGCCGAGGTCGGCCTGCGGATGGTGGCGGCGGTGGGCCTGCACCAGCGGTTCGAGCGCGTCCGGCACCGGCGTGCGGCCGGTGGCCAGCAGGGCGGCGCGCCCGGCCCGGCCGAGGGCGGCCCGGCCGAGGCCTCCCAGGGGCCGCTTGGGCCCGGCCTGCCGTGCGGACGTCGGCTGCCCCGCCAGGGGCTGCCCGGCTTCGATGGTCATCGGCACCTCCGGCAGCGGTCACCGGGAGCATTGGCCGACCCGGTGGTCCATGCTACCGAGCAGAGCACGTTCCGCGACGCCCTGCTCCCCGTCGGTCATCGGGATCACCCGAACGGGGGGATTCATCACCGCACGAAATGGGCAAACCGGCCGCACTGCCAGGGCCTGTTCGAACCGGACCTACCGGTGGGCGGTGGCGAGCCACCCCGGGTCGAGCTCGCCGCGGGCCACGATGACCGCCGGACCGGTCTTCTCCACCCGGCCGTCCGGGTACTCGGTGATCATCAGCCGGCCCCCGAGCACGTCCACGGTGTAGGTGACGGCCTCACCGGTGACCGCCGGGTCGACACCGTCCCGCCGGGCGGCGGCCACGGCGACGGCGCAGGCCCCGGTGCCGCAGGAGCGGGTCTCGCCCGAGCCGCGCTCGTGCACCCGCATCGCGACGTGGCGCGGACCGCGGTCCACCACGAACTCGACGTTGACGCCCTCCGGGTAGGCGTTCGCGGGGCTGGTGAGCGGCGCGCTCAGCAGGTCGCCGGCCTGGTCGAGGCTGTCCACGAAGGCCACCGCGTGCGGGTTGCCCATGTTCACGTTGCGGGCCGGCCAGCGCCGCTCGCCGACCGCCACCTCGATGCCGTCCGGTCCGGGCAGCACCGCGCGGCCCATGTCCACGGTCACCTGACCGGGCGTGCCGTCCCCGGCGTCCGCGCCCACCCGCACCCGCCGCACGCCGGCCCGGGTGGCCACCGCCAGCTCGCCAGGCTCGGCCAGCCCGGCCTCGACCAGGTAGCGGGCGAAGACCCGGACCCCGTTGCCGCACATCTCGCCGATCGAACCGTCGGAGTTGCGGTAGTCCATGAACCACTCGGCCTGCTCCGCCTGGTCGGCCGCGACCGGGTCGGCGGCCGAGCGCACCACCCGCAGCAGCCCGTCCCCGCCGATGCCGGCCCGGCGGTCGCAGAGCGCGGCGACCGCCTCGGGGCCGATCGTCAGCAGGCCGTCCGGATCGGGCACGATGACGAAGTCGTTCTGGGTGCCGTGCCCCTTCAGGAAGGGCAGGCCGGCGGGGGTCACGGAGGATTCGCTCACCCTCCCGATCATACTGAGCGGGCCCGCTCCGCAGCGCCGCGGACCAGCAGGCGGACCGCGCCCGCCGAGGCGGCGGGCGCTGGCGGTCAGCGCAGGTGGACGACCCGCCACAGCGCGAGCGCGCAGGCGACCAGGGCGACCAGGGTGTAGATCACGATCGCCTTCCACCCGGCGCGCCGGCCCGAGCCGCGACGCGGCAGCCCCGGCCACTTGTACCCGGCGTGCCGGGCGGCCATCGCGCCCCAGCCGACCGAGGCCGCGGTGAGCAGCAGACCGAGCATGCCGACCATCGCGGAGCCGGCCCCGGCCGAGCCGAAGGCGAGCGGGAAGGCGAACATCAGCGAGCCGGCGGTGCCCAGCAGCGCGATCGGCAGGGTCTGCCACCAGCGCAGCCGGCGGCGCGGCCGGATCTCCCGCTCGTGCACCGCGCCGGCCGGGGCGCTGGTGTCCAGGGCGGGCAGCGCGAGCGCGTAGGAGGTCGGTCCGTCGAGACCCGCCAGCACCGGCAGGTCCGGCAGGGAGGAGGTGTCGGGGCCGTCGGCCTGAGCCGTGGCGCTCCCGCTCTGACCGCTTTCGGGGCCGGTACCCGTCGACACGCGGCCTCCCCTGACAGTTCGACACGAGTGCGGACTCGCGGCCGGGCAACGGTCGACCCGCCCGGGGCCGACCCTTATGGCATCGATGATGGCATGTCCAGGAGGGCGTTCCGGGCCTGACCGGGGCCATCGGGTGATCCGTGGCCATGACGTGATCCGGCCGTAACCGCGGGTTCGTCCTGCACGCCCACCTGCGCGCGCAGGTGCACCGCCGGATTGGCCGGATCCCGTCCACGGGCCGTCCGATTACTGACGCTCGATCAGCTCCAGTGAGCGGGAGAGCAGCTCGGCGGGGTCGGCGCCGGCCGGCCGGGAGAGCCAGTGGATCCGGTCGTCGCGCCGGAACCAGGACTCCTGGCGGCGGGCGAACCGCTTGGTGGCCCGGACGGTCTCGGCACGGGCCTCGTCCTCGGTGCACTCGCCGGCGAAGTGGTCCAGCACCTGCTGGTAGCCGAGCGCCCGGGAGGCCGTCCGGCCCTCACGCAGGCCGAGCCCCTCCAGCTCCCGCACCTCGTCCAGGAGTCCGGCCCGCCACATCCGGTCGACCCGCAGGGCGATCCGCTCGTCCAGTTCGGGCCGGGGCACCGCGACGCCGATCTGGACGGCGTCGTAGACGGCGGTGTTGCTCGGCAGGTTGGCGGTGAAGGGCTGCCCGGTGATCTCGATGACCTCCAGCGCCCGGACGATCCGTCGGCCGTTGCCGGTCAGGATCGCCTCGGCGGCGGCCGGGTCCAGCTCCGCCAGCCGCCGGTGCAGCGCGTACGGGCCGGCCTGCGCCAGCTCGGCCTCCAGCCGGGCCCGGACCTCCGGGTCGGTGCCGGGGAACTCCATCTCGTCGATCGCCGCCCGGACGTACAGGCCCGAGCCGCCGACCAGGACGGCGGTCCGGCCGGCCGCGAGCAACCGGTCGATCTCGGCCCGGGCCAGCCGCTGGTACTCGGCGACGCTGGCGGCCTCGGTGACGTCCCAGATGTCCATCAGGTGGTGCGGGACGCCCTCGCGCTCCGCCAGGGTGAGCTTGGCCGTACCGATGTCCATGCCCCGGTAGAGCTGCATCGAGTCGGTGTTGATCACTTCGCCGCCCAGGGCCCGGGCGAGGGCGACGGCCAGGTCGGACTTGCCGGCGGCGGTCGCGCCCACCACCGAGACGACGCGCGGCGGGGCGGCATGGGGCTGGACGGTACGGGAGCTGCTCACCGGACCAGTCTCGCAAAACCGTCGCCGCGCCGGTGACCTCCCCGTCCGTCCGGCCCCACCGGGCGACGATATGAGCGGTTCCGGCCGTTTTCACCGGGCTGCGAACGGTTCGGCCACGACGGACGTTGAGCAGGAAACAGAGAGGAACGGTGAGACCACCATGGGTCTGATGGACAACCTCAAGGGCAAGGCCGGCGAGCTCAAGGGGAAGGCGAGCGAACTGGCCGGCAAGCACAGCGAGCAGATCGAGCAGGTGGTGGACAAGGCCGGCGGCGCGATCGACAAGGCGACCAAGGGCAAGTACAGCGACAAGATCGAGCACGGCGCCAGCAAGGCCAAGGGGGCGGTCGACGACTTCGCCCACAAGCCCGGCGACCCGGGCGCTCCAGGGGCTCCCGGCGCTCCCGGTGCCGGCGGCCCGTCCGCCTGACCCCGGCCCGCTCCCGGGTCGCTCGCCGGGCCCGGTCTCAGCTCCAGGACGCGACGAAGTACCCGACCCCGTACGGCGCGTCCCGGTAGCCCAGCCGCGCGGTGAGGCCGGCGCCCCCGGCGGCGCCGGCCAGCACCTGCCAGGGGGCCCGGCCCTCGGCCAGCAGCTCGCCGGCCAGGCCCGGGTCGACGGCGGCCAGCGCCGCCGTGTCCGCCGAGCCCAGCGCGTCCGCGATCACCGCGTCGAAGCCCTCGGCCCGCTCGTCCAGGTAGCCCGGCGCCTTCAGCGAGCGGCAGGCGCTGCCGTCGCCCATCACCAGCAGCCCGACCCGGTCGGCCAGCCCGGCCAGCCCCTGGCCCAGCCCGAGCATCCGGTCGGCGGGCGCGTCGGCGGGCACCGCGCAGGCGTGCGTCGGCAGGGTGGCCCCGGCCCGCTCCAGCAGCCAGGCGCCGACGGTCAGCGCGGGGCTCAGCTCCGGCCCCTCGACCCGGCCGGACGGCAGCCTGGCCACCAGCGGCACGCCGTACCGGTGGAAGGAGCCCGCGCCGCCCTCGGTCCAGACCTCGGGCTCGGGACCGGTCCCGACCACCACGACCAGCTCCGGTCCCGCCGCGAGCAGCGCGGCGAGCGCCTCGTCGCAGGCCGCGCGCAGCGGCTCCAGCTCGGCGGCGGCGCCGGCGGCGACCTCCGGGACGAGCAGCGGCGGACAGGGGCAGACGGCGGCGGCAACCAGCATGTGGATCACTCTAACGAAGAAGGACGGCCGTTCGGCCGGGGACGACGGCGGCCCGGCGGGATCCGAGATCCCGCCGGGCCGCCGAAGGAGCGCCGGTCAGTCGCCGCAGCAGCCGCCCGCCGCGGGGGCCGCCACCGGCGCCGGGGCGCCGATGGTGGGCAGGCCGAGCATCACGCCGGCCGGCTTGGCCGCCGGGGCCGCCTGGCGCTTCTCCCAGGCGTCGCCGGCCCGGGTGCGGCGCACCCCGAGGGTCGGGCCCTCGGCCAGCAGGTGGTGCGGGGCGGCGTAGGTGATCTCGACGGTCACCGTGTCGCCCGGGCGCACCGGCTCGGCGGGCCGGGTGAAGTGCACCAGCCGGTTGTCGGGCGCGCGGCCGGAGAGCCGGTCGGTCCGGTCGTCCTTCTTGCCCTCGCCCTCGGCGACCAGGATCTCCAGGGTGCGTCCGACCTGCTTCTTGTTCTCCTCCCAGGAGATCTCCTCCTGGAGCGCGATCAGCCGGTCGTAGCGGGCCTGCACGACGGCCTTCGGCACCTGGTTCTCCATCTCGGCGGCCGGGGTGCCGGGGCGCTTGGAGTACTGGAAGGTGAAGGCGTTGGTGAAGCGGGCCTCGCGCACGGTGTGCATGGTCTGCTCGAAGTCCTCCTCGGTCTCGCCGGGGAAGCCCACGATGATGTCGGTGGAGATGGCCGCGTCCGGCATCGCCTCGCGCACCTTCCGGATGATGCCGAGGAAGCGCTCCTGCCGGTACGAGCGGCGCATCGCCTTGAGCACGGTGTCCGAGCCGGACTGCAGCGGCATGTGCAGCTGGTGCATCACGTTCGGGGTCTCGGCCATCGCGGCGATCACGTCGTCGGTGAAGTCCCGCGGGTGCGGCGAGGTGAAGCGGATCCGCTCCAGGCCCTCGATCTGCCCGGCGGCGCGCAGCAGCTTGGAGAACGCCTCGCGGTCGCCCAGGTCGGAGCCGTAGGCGTTGACGTTCTGGCCCAGCAGGGTGACCTCGATGACGCCCTCGCCGACCAGCGCCTCGATCTCGGCGAGGACGTCGCCCGGGCGGCGGTCCTCCTCCTTGCCGCGCAGCGCGGGGACGATGCAGAACGTACAGGTGTTGTTGCAGCCGACCGAGATGGCCACCCACGCGGCGTACGCGGACTCGCGGCGGGTGGGCAGCGTGGACGGGAAGGTCTCCAGCGACTCCAGGATCTCGACCTGGGCCTTGCGCTCGACCGCGGCCCGCTCCAGCAGCGCGGGCAGGTGCCCGATGTTGTGGGTGCCGAACACCACGTCGACCCAGGGGGCCTTGCGGACGATGGTGTCGCGGTCCTTCTGCGCCAGGCAGCCGCCGACGGCGATCTGCATGCCCCGGTGGCGGCTCTTCACCGGCGCCAGCTGCCCGAGGTTGCCGTACAGCTTGTTGTCGGCGTTCTCGCGCACCGCGCAGGTGTTGAACACGACCAGGTCCGGGTCGCCGTCCTGCCCTGCCTTCACGTACCCGGCGTCCTCCAGCAGCCCGGACAGCCGCTCGGAGTCGTGGACGTTCATCTGGCAGCCGTACGTGACGACCTTGTAGCTCTTCAATCCGCTCTCACCGCTCACCCAACCAGGGTACGGGCACCCGCGAAGGGCTTTTCCCCGCCCGCCCGGGCGCCGCCCGCCCGCTCTCCGGGCGCCGGCCGCCACCCGCCCCGGCCTGCGCCCCTCCCGTTCGCCGCCCGCGCCTGGCACTATCCCTGCATGGCCCCCTCCCCCGATCCCCGCCCCGGCGGCGCCCTCCGCGCCGCCGCCCGCAGCCCGCTGTGGCGGACGCTGCTGGTCCTGGTGCTGGTGGCGGCCGGGTTCGGCGGCTGGTGGCTCTCGGCGGGCCGCACGCCCGACTACCCGCGCGGCGAGACCGGCTTCGCCACCGGGGTCCAGCGCGGCGTCTACGACCGGTACGGGCAACTGCTGCAGACCCACGTCGCCAGGGCGATGCCGGGGGTGCGGCTGCGGCTGGACAACTCGCAGGGCTCGATCGACAACCTGGCCCGGGTCACCAGCGGCCAGGACGACTTCGCGATCGCGACCGCCGACGCCGTCGCCGAGTACTCCGGCCCCGGCAAGGACCGGCTGCGGGCCATCGCCCGGCTCTACGACGACTACCTCCAGCTGATCGTCCCCGCCGACTCGACGGTGCGCCGGACGGCCGACCTCAAGGGCAAGCGGGTCGGCGTCGGGCAGGCCCTGTCCGGGGTGAACCTGGTGACCAGACGGCTGCTCTCCTCGGCCGGCCTCGACCCGGACCACGACATCACGCCGGTCATGCTGGGCGTCGGCGACGCCGCCGACCAGCTGCGGGCCGGCAAGCTGGACGCCTTCTTCTGGTCCGGCGGGCTGCCGACCAGCGCGCTGACCGACCTGTCCGACCACATCGGGATCAGGCTCGTACCGCTCGGCGACCTCGCCGAGGCCGTGCACAAGGTCGAGGGCGGCGGCACCGACGCCTACCGGGCGGCCACCATGCCGAAGGGCACCTACCCCAACGCCGAGCCCAAGGACGCCGTCGCCACGGTGGCCGTGCCCAACCTGCTGATCACCCGCGAGGACGTGGACACCGACCTGGTGCAGGGGATGACCCGGGCGGTGATAGACAGCCGCGACCAGATCGGCGCCCAGGTCCACGCCGCCCAGCTGGTCGACCTGCGCACCGCCGTCTACACCGACCCGCTCCCGCTGCACGAGGGCGCGATGCGCTACTACCGCTCGGTGAAGCCGTGAGGTCCTGACACCGCGAGGCCCGGACCGCCCCGGCCCCGGCCCCGGCCCCGGCCGTCAGAGCTTCTTGCCCGCCCGCGGCACCGCCAGCGTCACCGCGAGGCCGGTCGGCCGGACCGGGGCGAAGGTGAGCGAGCCGCCGGCGGCCAGCAGCAGGGTGCGGGCGATCGAGAGCCCGAGCCCCGAGCCGTCCACGTTCTGGTGACGCGCGCTGCGCCAGAACCGGTCGCCGGCCCGGGCCAGCTCCTCCTCGGCGAGCCCCGGCCCGGCGTCCGAGACGGTCACCGCGACCTCGTCGCGCCGCACCGCCACCAGCACCCGGACCCGGCTGCCGGCCGGGCCGAACTTGAGCGCGTTGTCGACCACGGCGTCCAGCGCGCTGCCGAAGCCGATCGGGTCGGCCATGCCGAGGGCGAGCGCCGGGCCCTCCCAGCCGAGCTCGATCCCGCGCTGCTGGGCCACCGGCCGCCAGGCGTCCGCCCGGGCCAGGGTGAGCGCGACCAGGTCGGTCGGCTCCGGCTCGGGGCGGGCGTGCTCGGCGGTGGCCAGGCCCAGCAGGTCGTCCAGCACCCGGGCCAGCCGGACGCCCTCCTCCCGGACCCTGCCGAGCTCCTCGTCGTGCCCCTCGGGCAGCTCCAGGCCCAGCACCTCGACCCGCAGCAGCAGCGCCGCCAGCGGGTTGCGCAGCTGGTGCGAGGCGTCCGCGACGAAGGCCTTCTGCTGGTCCAGGGCGAGCACCACGTGGTCGGCCATGTCGTTGAACGAGCGGGCCAGGCGCTGCAGTTCGGGCGGCCCGCCGCCGGGCGCCACCCGGGCGTTCATCCGGCCGGTGGCGATGTCGTGGGTGGCCCGGTCGAGAGTCCGGACGGGCCGCAGCACCCACTCGGTGAGCCGGACGGCCAGCAGCACCGCGACGATCATCGCGGCGGCCTCGCCGGCCCCGATCACCAGCCAGCGGTGCAGCACCCGGGTGCGCATCGGCCCGGTCGGGGACTCGCTGAGCACCACGGCGACCACGTCGCCGTCCCGGACCACCGGGGTGGCGATGGTCAGGGTCCGGTCGGGGGTCCACGGCCAGACCTGCGGCGGGTTGTGGCTGCGCCGCCCGTCCAGGGCCTCCTGGAAGGCCTGCTCGCCCCAGCCGCCGGCGGGTACCCGCCAGTCCTCGGGGGCGGTGGCGATCGGCAGGCCGTCGCGCTGGAAGATGCCGAGCCGCACGCCGTAGAGGTCGTGGTAGCGCGCCACCTCGGCGTCCAGCGCGTGCCGGCGGCTGAGGTCGCCGGGAGCGGGCTGGGACTCCCCCTTGAGGGCGGACTCCAGCCCGGAGACGCCCGAGGTGGGCAGGTCCTGGGCGAACCGGGCGGCGTCGTCGAGCCGGTCGACCACCACCCGGCTCTGCTCGGCGGCCGCGACCGCCGCGGCGAGCGGCAGCCCGAGAGCGGCCAGTACGCAGAGCATCAGGGCGAGCAGGATCCCGAGCAGGCGGGTACGCACGTGCGGTCAGTGCTCCGCGCGGGCCTGGGGGGCTTGCGCCGCGGCCGTCGCGGCGGACCCGGCGGCGGCCGGGCTCTCGGGGATCAGCCGGTAGCCGACGCCGCGGACGGCCTCGACCAGCCCGGGCAGCGCGAGCTTGGTGCGCAGCGAGCCGATGTGCACCTCCAGGGTGCGGCCGTTGCCCTCCCAGCCGCTGCGCCAGACCTCGCTGAAGATCTGCTCGCGGCGGTAGACCACGCCGGGGCTCTGCGCGAGCAGCGCCAGCAGGTCGAACTCCTTGCGGGTGAGCGGGACGTCCCGGCCGTCCACGCTGACCCGGCGGCGCTCGCGGTCGATCAGGATGCCGCGGGACTCCAGCGGCCCGCCCTGCTGCGGTACGACGTCGGGGGCGGGCACCGCGGCGGCGGCGGGTGCCGCGCCGCGCCGGGCCACGGCGTGGATCCGGGCGAGCAGCTCGCCCATGTCGTAGGGCTTGGTGACGTAGTCGTCGGCACCGAGGTTGAGGCCGTGGATCCGGGAGCGGATGTCGGCGCGGGCGGTCACCATGATCACGGGCACGCCGCTGCCGGCCCGGATCCGGCTGCAGACCTCGAAGCCGTCCCGGTCGGGCAGGCCGAGGTCGAGCAGGACCACCCGGTACGGGTCGTTGCCGTCCGGCACCAGCGCGTCGAGCGCCTCGTGCCCGCTGCGGGCGTGCCTGACCTGGAAGCCGTGCCGGCCCAGGACCGCGACCAGCGCGGCGGCCACACGTTCGTCGTCCTCGACGAGCAGCAGTCGCATCGTTCCTCCTCCCCCCGACGTTCCCCGGGGTGTCACGTGGTGTTCACGGGCCCCACCGGGCAGGTCCCGGTCCTGCGCAGTATGGGCCAGCGGAGCGCCGGACGCCAGGCTCGGCCACGCCCCGGGACCGCCGGGGACGGCGCGCGGCGGTGCGGGTGCCCGCTGTCACGGTGCCCCCCTGTTTCCCGGTGTGAACGGCACTTGCCGGGCGTGTGGCCGGATCGTGATCCTCAAGTTCCGCTCAGATCGGCTGACGTGGCATCGTCATCGCTCCTATGGTCACCCCACTGGGGGCCGAGGCTCCGCCGGCCGAGGCCCCCGGTTCCTACCATCACTGCCGCCCAAGGGAGTTCGACTCCGGGGGCCGACACGAGGAGCAGGCGCGATGACCGAGAGCCTGATCAAGGACTCCAGCGCCGCCGCGACCGCTCCGCTGGTGGTGCTGAACGGGGTGAACAAGCACTTCGGTGCCCTTCACGTCCTCCAGGACATCGATCTGGAGATCGCCCAGGGCGAGGTGGTGGTGCTGATCGGCCCCTCCGGCTCCGGCAAGTCCACGCTCTGCCGGACGATCAACCGGCTGGAGACCGTCGACTCCGGCACGATCACCATCGACGGCCGGCCGCTGCCCGCCGAGGGCCGGGAGCTGGCCAAGCTGCGTGCCGAGGTCGGCATGGTGTTCCAGAGCTTCAACCTCTTCGCGCACAAGACCGTGCTGGAGAACGTGGTGCTCGGCCAGGTCAAGGTGCGCGGGATCGCCCGTGAGAAGGCGGTGCGGACCGCCCAGGAGCTGCTGGAGCGGGTCGGGGTCGGCGCGCAGGCGTCGAAGTTCCCGGCGCAGCTCTCCGGCGGCCAGCAGCAGCGCGTCGCGATCGCCCGGGCACTGGCGATGAACCCGAAGGTGATGCTCTTCGACGAGCCCACCTCGGCGCTCGACCCGGAGATGATCAACGAGGTGCTGGAGGTCATGCGCCAGCTGGCCGCCGACGGCATGACGATGGTCGTCGTCACCCACGAGATGGGCTTCGCCCGCTCCGCCGCCAACCGCGTGCTCTTCATGGCCGACGGCCGAATCGTCGAGCAGAACACCCCCGAGGCCTTCTTCACCGCGCCGCGCAGCGACCGCGCGAAGGACTTCCTCTCGAAGATCCTGCACCACTGAGCTTCCGGACGGACCACCGGTCGGCGACGGCAAGGACGCCGGCGCCGGTCCCGTCCGCCCGGCCACCTTCCTGTCGCCAGAGCCCGGTTGAACCGTGGCCCAGCCCCGAGGAGAACCACCCTCATGAGGACTCGTCGCACCTTCGCCGTCGCGCTCTGTGCCATCGCGCTCACCGCCACCGCCGCCTGTGGCAAGGACGGCACCCCCGGTGACGCCGCCGCCAGCGGCAGCACCGCCCCCAAGCTGCCCACCTACACCGTCAAGACCGACGCGAAGGTGGACTCCGCGATCTTCGCCGAGGCCAAGAAGCGCGGCCAGCTGATCATCGGCGCCAAGTCCGACCAGCCGTTCCTCGGCTTCGAGGACCTCGCCAGCGGCGACCGCAGCGGCTTCGACATCGAGATCGCCAAGATGGTCGCCGCGGACCTCGGCTTCACCCCGCAGCAGATCAAGTGGCAGACCCTGGTCTCCTCGCAGCGCGAGCCCGCGATCTCCAAGGGCCAGATCGACTTCTACGTCGGCACCTACAGCATCAACGACGAGCGCAAGAAGACGGTGTCCTTCGCCGGCCCGTACTTCATCGCCGGCCAGGACTTCCTGGTCAAGGCGGACAACACCTCGATCACCGGCCCGGAATCGGTCAACGGCAAGAACATCTGCACCGCCACCGGCTCCACCTCGATCAAGAACATCCAGCAGTACTCGCCGAAGATCACCCAGTTCGACACCTACTCGGCCTGCGTCGAGAAGCTGCTGTCGGGCGAGGTCGACGCCGTCACCACGGACGACGCCATCCTCAAGGGCTACGCCTCCAAGTACGCGCCCAAGCTCAAGGTGGTCGGCAAGCCGTTCACCAAGGAGAACTACGGCGTGGGCCTGAACAAGGACGACGCCGCCCTGCGGGGCGCCATCAGCGACGCCCTGAAGGCGCACCAGGACAACGGCGACTGGAAGAAGGCGTACGACGCCACCCTCGGCCTCTCCGGCTCGGCCGCGCCCACCCCGCCGGCCCTTGAGCGGTACTGACCGCCCGCCGACCACCGTTCCTGACCACTCCTGAGAGGAGGGCCGCCGGATGGGTTTCCTGTTCGAGGACGGCAACTTCGCGCTGTTCCGCGACGGCTTCCTGCAGACGATCGAGCTGAGCGCGCTCAGCGCACTGCTCGCCCTGCTGCTGGGCACCCTGCTGGCGGCCTTCCGGGTCTCCCCCATACCCGCGCTGCGCGGCTTCGGCACGGCCTGGGTGACGCTCTTCCGCAACACCCCGCTGACGGTGCTGTTCTTCGCCGTCACGTTCGGGCTCCCGCCGCTCGGCGTGCACTTCAGCCACCTCACCTTCGCGGTGCTGGCGCTGGGCAGCTACACGGCCTCGTTCGTCTGCGAGGTGCTCCGCTCGGGCATCAACACCGTGCCGCTCGGCCAGGCCGAGGCCGCCCGCAGCCTCGGCATGACCTTCGGTCAGACCCTGACCAGCATCGTCCTGCCGCAGGCCGCCAGGACGGTGCTGGCACCGCTGAGCAGCGTCTTCATCGCCCTGCCGAGGAACTCGGCGATCGCCGGCGCCTTCAGCGTCAGCGAGCTGTACAGCGCGCAGCAGTCGTTCTCCGAGGACGGCTACTCGATCTTCGCGATCTTCTTCTGGGTGGCCTGCGCCTACCTGGTGATCAGCGCCGTCGTCGCCCTGCTGTTCCGCTTCCTGGAAGACCGACTGGCGGTGGCCCGATGAACGCCCTCTTCACCCGCTCCTCCACGGCCAGCGTCCTCTACGACGCCCCGGGCCCGCGGGCCCGCACGCGGTACCGGCTGTTCGGGGTGCTGTCGCTGCTCGCGATCGCCGGCCTGCTCTGGTACGCGATCGCCAGCCTGGCCTCCAACGGCCAGTTCGACGCCCAGCTCTGGGATGTCTTCCAGTACAACACCGTCCAGCAGCGGATCGTCGACGGTCTGCTGGCCACTTTGGAGGCCTTCGGGCTGGCCGCGGTCGGCTCGCTGGCCCTGGGCGCGCTGCTGGCGGCCGGACAGCTCTCCGACCACAGGCCGGTCCGCTGGGCGGCGGTCTCCTTCGTCCAGTTCTTCCGGGCGATGCCGCTGCTCATCCTGATCGTCGCGCTCTACTACGCCTTCTTCGCCAAGGAGCCGATGTGGGCCCTGGTGATCGGGCTCACGCTCTACAACGGCTCCGTGCAGGCGGAGATCATCCGCAGCGGCGTCAACGCCGTGCCGCGCGGTCAGGGCGAGGCCGCGTTCGCGCTCGGCCTGCGCAAGACCCAGGTGATGACGACCATCCTGGTGCCGCAGGCGGTCCGCTCGATGCTGCCCACGATGATCGGCCAGCTGGTCGTCACCCTCAAGGACACCTCGCTCGGCTTCATCATCACCTACCACGAGCTGCTGTTCGTCGGTAAGGCGATCGCCAGTCAGCCGCTCAACGCCGCGGGCTTCCCCTACATCCCCGTGGTCCTGGTGATCGGGCCCATCTACATCGCGATGTGCCTGCTGCTCACCGCGCTCGCCCGGTGGATCGAGGCACGCGGCCGCCGCGGCGCGAACCGGCGCACATCAGCTGCTGCTTGACGGACACGCAGGCGAACTGTTGCATTGCTCTTCGTGACACCATCCGGGACCATCCTCGCGGCATATGACGCCCCCTCGTCGGCCTGCCCGGCCCCGGGGGTGCGCGGCTCCGCCCGCCCGGCCGGCCGCTGCGCGGAGGGCCCGGCATGGACCCGGTGATCGTGGTCGGGGCCGGACCGGTCGGTCTGGCCCTGGCCCTCGCCCTCGCCCGGCACGAGGTGCCGACCGTCGTCCTGGACGAGGGCTCCGGGCTCTGCCCCGAGGGCCCTCGCAGCGTCGTGCTCGGGGCCGACACCGCCGCCTTCCTGACCAGGATCGGCTACCCGCGGGCCGCCTCGGACGCCGCCCGGTGGGACGCCTTCACCATCTGGCGCCGCCGCCAGGAGGTGCTGCGGATCGACCTGGCCGACACCCCCGTCCTCCACCTGCCCCAGCACCGCCTCCAGCGCGGCCTGCGCGACGCCCTGACCGGCACCCCGCTGGTGCGGCTGGTGCCGTTGAGCCGCGTCACCGAACTCGCCCAGGACCGCGACGGCGTCAGCGTCCGCACCCGCAACCCGCAGGACGGCACCGAGACCTGGTGGCGCGGCAGCCACCTGGTCGGCTGCGACGGAGCCCGCTCAGCCGTCCGGAAGCTGCTGCGGATCCGCTTCCCCGGCCGGCCGGCCGTCGACCGCAACGCCGTCGCCACCGTCCGGGTCGACCTGCCCTTCACCGAGGCCCGGCTGCACCGCGAGCCCCCGTGGCGCGGCGACCGCGAGGCCTCCGCCCGACCGCTGCCGGACGGCGTCTGGCGCCTCGACTGGCGACTGCCCCCCGGCCGGCCGGTCCCCAGCGAACCCGTCGACCCGCACGCCACCTGGCCCGGCGTCGTCACCGGCGACACCCTGCTCACCCGGGTCACCGCGACCCTGACCGGCTGGTGCGGCGAGCTGCCCCGGTACGAGCTGCTCGCCGCCGCCGACCACACCGCCCAGCAGCGCCTCGCCGCCCGGTTCCGCAGCGGCCGCTGCTTCCTCGCCGGCGACGCCGCCCACCTGCACGGCGCCCTCGGCATGCAGAACCTCGCCGACGGCCTGCGCGACGCCGACAACCTCGCCTGGCGCCTCGCCCTCGCCTGGCATCTGCACACCGGCGGCCCCCAGCCCGGCGGCTCGCTGCTCGACGGGTACGAGGCCGAGCGGCGCGGCGCGGTCGGCGCCCGGCTGCGCGCCGTCGACCAGGCCATGCCGCTGCTGCGCCCGCTGCGCGGCTGGCAGGCCACCCGGCGCTCGCTGCTCTCCGGCTCGTTCCGCAAGCACGCGCCGCTGCTCGCCGACGGCCAGCTCGGCACCGGCCGCTTCGGCGGCGCTCCCGCCTACCCGGCGGCGCCCAGCGGCGTGCCCGGGCGGGTCCCGGTGCAGCGCGGCCGGCGCGACGCGACCTCGCTCAGCGAACTGCTGCCCGCCACCTCGCCCGGCGTGCTCGTCCCGGACCTGCCGGTGCTCACCACCGACGGGACGCCGGACCAGCTGCACGCCCGGCTCGGTGCCCCCTTCCTGCTGCTGCTGGTCGCCCCCGGCACCGCCGTCTGGTCCGCCGAACACTGGCTCGGCGCCGGGCTGATGCCCCGGCTGGCCGAGGTCGCCGCGGCCCTGCCGGTGCCGGCCGAGGTGCTGGTCGCCGAGGAGTACCCGGGAGCCGGACCGCACACCGTGCTGCTGATCCGGCCGGACGGCCATCTGGTCGGGGTCACCCAGGGCGCCGCGGCGGACGACCTCCTCGCGCTGGCCGAGCGCGCCCGGGGCGGGCCGCCGACCCTGGCCGGCGGTGCCGAGCCGGACCAGGAACCCGATCGTCCCGGCCGCGACACCGGCACCGAATCCGCCCGCGGTACCGGCTCCGGTCCCGGGGCGGGCGCCGGGGCCGCCGCGCCCCGACAGGTCCCCGGCGCGACGCCGCGCCCGGCGGACTCGCCTAGCGGGCCACCTCGGTGACCCTGCTCTCCCGCACCACCGTGACCCGGATCTGGCCCGGGTAGGTCAGCTCCTCCGCCACCTGCTTGGCGACCTCGCGGGCGATCACCTGCGCCCCGAGGTCGTCCACCACCTCCGGCCGCACCATCACCCGCACCTCGCGGCCGGCCTGCATCGCGTAGACCTTGGCCACCCCTTCGTGCGCCCGGGCGATCTCCTCCAGCCGCTCCAGCCGGCGCACGTAGACCTCCAGCGACTCCTTGCGCGCCCCCGGACGGCCGCCCGAGCAGGCGTCGGCGGCCTGGGTCAGCACCGCCTCGACCGTCCTCGGCTCCACCTCGCCGTGGTGCGCCGCGATCGCGTGCACCACGTCCGCCGACTCGCCGTACCGGCGGGCGAAGTCCGCCCCGATCGCCGCGTGACTGCCCTCGACCTCGTGCGTCAGCGCCTTGCCGATGTCGTGCAGCAGCGCCGAACGGCGCACCGGCGCCGGGTCCACCCCGAGCTCGGCGGCCATCATCCCGGCCAGGTGCGCCGACTCCACCAGGTGCCCCAGCACGTTCTGCCCGTACGAGGCCCGGTAGCGCAGCGTCCCCAGGGTGCGCACCAGCTCCGGGTGCAGCCCGCCGACCCCGGCCGACAGCAGCGCGTCCTCACCGGCCCGGACGCAGCGCCGCTCGACCTCCTCGCGGCTGCGCTCGTGGACGTCCTCGATCCGCATCGGGTGGATCCGGCCGTCCTCGACCAGCTGCTCCAGGGTGAGCCGGGCGGTCTCCCGGCGGACCGGGTCGAAGCAGGACAGCTGCACCGAGACCGGGGTGTCATCGATGATCAGATTGACGCCGGTGACCGCCTCGAAGGCGCGGATGTTGCGACCCTCCCGGCCGATGATCCGCCCCTTCATCTCCTCGTTGGGCAGCCGGAAGAGCGACACCGCCGTCTCGGCCGTCTGCTCGCTCGCCAGCCGCTGGATCGCCCCCGCGACGATCTCCCGGGCCCGCTGCTCGCCCTCCTCCTTGGCCGCCCGCTCGATCTCGCGGACGGCGACGGCCGCCTCCCGCCGCGCCTCGGCCTCGGCCTCCCGGACGAGTTGGGCCCGGGCCTCGGCGGCCGAGAGTCCGGCGGCGCGCTCCAGCTCCGCCGCCCGGCGCCGCAGCAGTTCGTCGGCCTGGATCCGGGACCGCTCCAACGCGGTCGAGCGGTCGTCGAGTTCACCCTCGCGGGCCCGGAGGCGGCTCAGCTCCTCGGTCAACCGCTCCTCGCGCCGGTCGAGTTCGGCCCGCAACCGCGCGGACTGCTCCTCGGCCCGGCGCCGGGCCCGCTCGGTCTCGGCCGTGGCCCGCCGCTGCGCGACCCGCAGGCGCCCGACCGTCAGCCAGGCCGCCGCCACGACGGCGACCAGCACCGCGGCCGACAGCAGGGGGACGACCGGTCCGGCGCTCAGCGCGATCCTCATCCTGCCCACTCCCCGTCCTGCGCGCCACGCCGCCCGGGACCAACCGAGACCGGGCCCGGGCATGCCTGCCCGCGGCACGGCCGGGGAGTGATCGACGCGTTACCCGCACTGAGTGCGAGGCTAAGCGCAGGTTACGAAACGGTCAAGACTGGCCAGGTAGTTGGCGAACTCCTCCACAGCGGGGCCGTCATTCCCACCCGGAACCGGGTCCTCCGTCCACGTCCTCTCCATCCAGACCGCCGTCGGCCGCCTCCGCGTCCAGGACCTCCCGGACCACCCGGAAGGCCAGCCCCTCGGAGTAGCCGCGCCGGGCCAGCACGCCGACCAGACGCCGCGTCCGGGCCTGCCGCTCCAGGCCCCTGGTCACCCGCAGCTTGCGTTCGACCAGGGCCCGGGCCGCCTCGGTCTCGTCGTCGTAGTCCAGCTGCGCGACGGCCTGCTCGACCAGGTCGCCGGCGACCCCCTTGGTCCGCAACTCCTGGGCCAGCGCCCGCCTGGAGAGACCGCGAACGGCGTGCCGGGACTCCACCCAGGCCTGGGCGAAGGCCGCGTCGTCGATCAGCCCGACCTCCTCCAGCCGGGTGAGCACCCCGTCGGCGACCTCGTCCGGGATCTCCCGCCGGCGCAGGGCGTCGGCCAGCTGTTTGCGGGACTTGGCGGCGCCGGTGAGCAGGCGCAGGCAGATGTCCCGCGCCCGGGCCTCGGGGTCGAGCGACTCCTCGGGCTTCGCCGCCCGGGCACCCCGGGCGCCCTTGCGCCCTTCGCCCTCGGCGCGCTCCCGCGCGCGTCCCCGCGTGCGACGGGCACCTGCGCCCCGCCCGGCGCGCCCGCCCTCCTCGGCCGCGTCGGCCGGGTCGGCGAGATCGGCCGCCGGGCCGGTGCGGGAGACAGGGGCGGCCGCACCCCCGTGACCGGCCGCCCCTCCCCCGGCCGGATGGCCGGGAGCCGTCTCCTCCACCAGCGCCGAACGGCGCCGGCGCCGACCCGTCGGCAGCTCGGACGCGGACACCAGCCCGAGCGCGTCGTCCAGGCCGTCCGGACCGCTCGCGCCGTCAGGAGCACCCCGCCGCCCGGCCCGGCCGGGCGGCACGCCCCGCTCGGGCCGCGGTCCGGGCCCCGGCTCCGGATCCGGTTCGAACTCCGGCTCCGGCCCCGGTTCCGGCTCGGCCACTGCGGCGAACCAGTCCGGCGGGCCGTAGTCGTCGTCCTCCGGGCCCGCCGGGCCGCCGTCCACCGCCCTGCTGTGCTGCATCAATGACTCAGGCCTTGGCCGCCGCCGTCGTCTTCTTCGCCGCGGCCGTCTTGGCGGCGGTCGCGGTGATCGGCTTGGCCCCGCCCTCGGCAGCGGCGTCGGCACCGGCGGCCGGCGCCTCGCCCTCGGCCGGCTCCGCCGTCTTCGGGCCGATGCCGAGCTTGGTCTTGATCTTCCGCTCGATCTCGTCGGCGAGCTGCGGGTTGTCCCGCAGGAAGTTGCGGGCGTTCTCCTTGCCCTGGCCGAGCTGGTCGCCCTCGTAGGTGTACCAGGCGCCCGACTTGCGGATGAACCCGTGCTCGACGCCCATGTCGATCAGGCCGCCCTCGCGGCTGATGCCCACGCCGTACAGGATGTCGAACTCGGCCTGCTTGAACGGCGCGGCCACCTTGTTCTTGACGACCTTCACCCGGGTGCGGTTACCGACCGCCTCGGTGCCGTCCTTCAGGGTCTCGATCCGGCGGATGTCGAGCCGGACGGAGGCGTAGAACTTCAGCGCGCGGCCACCGGTCGTCGTCTCCGGCGAGCCGAACATGACGCCGATCTTCTCGCGGAGCTGGTTGATGAACACCGCGGTGGTGTTCGACTGGTTCAGCGCACCGGCGATCTTGCGCAGCGCCTGGCTCATCAGACGGGCCTGCAGACCGACGTGCGAGTCACCCATCTCACCCTCGATCTCCGCGCGCGGGACGAGCGCCGCGACGGAGTCGATGATCACCAGGTCGATCGCGCCGGAGCGGATCAGCATGTCGGTGATCTCCAGGGCCTGCTCACCCGTGTCCGGCTGGCTGACCAGCAGGGCGTCGGTGTCCACGCCGAGCTTCTTCGCGTAGTCCGGGTCGAGCGCGTGCTCCGCGTCGACGAACGCGACCGTGCCGCCGGCCCGCTGGGCGTTGGCCGCCAGGTGCAGGGTCAGCGTGGTCTTTCCGGACGACTCGGGGCCGTAGATCTCGACCACCCGGCCGCGCGGGATGCCGCCGACCCCGAGGGCGACGTCCAGGGCGGTGGACCCGGTGGGGATCACGTCGATCGGCTCGTTGGCCTTCTCGCCGAGGCGCATCACCGAGCCCTTGCCGAACTGCCGCTCGATCTGGGCGAGTGCGGTCTCAAGAGCCTTCTCGCGGTCCGTACCTGCCATGGCTTCCACCCTCGGGTTCTGTGCTGTGCGCTTCATCGTTCTCGACGCTAGCGCGTCCCACTGACAATCGGCCCCGACCGGGCTCGACCCTGTGGAAAACTCTTCGCCGGAGAGTACAAAGAACACCTGTTCGATTCAAGTGGAGCAGGTGGGCCCGGCCCGACCGGTCCCGTCCGAACGGTCGGCCGCCGGCCCCGGCGCTACTCCTCGCCGCCCCGGCCCGGGCCCCCGCCCCGCCCGGAGTCCCGCCCGGCGTCACGGCCGCCCGCGTCCTCCCCGCCCGCGGCGCCGTCCGGCCCCACCCCCGCGCCGACCATCCGCCGCAGCCGCCGCGCCGCCTTCCGGCGCAGCTCCCGCCGGGCCCGCCGCTGGGCCCCCCGGTCGATCCGCGGATCGGTGGCCACCTCGTACCGGCGCACGTAGGTGCCGACGAAGCCCTGCAGGGTGGCGGCCGCCGGGATGGCGATCAGCGCGCCCACCGCGCCGAGCAGCGCCGCGCCCGCGATCACCGAGCCGAAGGCCACCGCCGGGTGCACGTCCACCGTCCTGGCGGTGATCCGGGGGTGCAGCAGGTAGTTCTCGATCTGCTGGTAGACGACCACGAACGCCAGCACCCAGAGCGCGTCCACCGGCTCCACGGTGAGCGCGACCAGCACCGGCAGCGCGCCGGCCAGATACGTCCCGATGGTGGGCACGAACTGCGACATGACGCCCACCCAGACCGCCAGCGCCGCCGAGTACGGCAGGTCCAGCAGCGCGAACATCACCCAGTGCGCGAGTGCCGAGGCGACCGCGAGCAGTGCCCGCGAGTAGAGGTAGCCGCCGGTCTTCGCCAGCGCGATCTCCCAGGCCCGCAGCACCTCACCCTGCTTGGCGGGCGGCAGCAGCGAGCAGACCGTGCGGCGCACCCGGGGGCCGTCCGCGGTGAAGTAGAAGGTGAAGAGCCCGACCGTGAAGGCCTGGAACAGCCCGCCGATCAGGGTCGAGGAGACGCCCCACACGTTGTCGGCGGCCTGCTGCGCGTAGGTCTCGATCGCCCCGGAGTCCTTGAGCAGCTTCTTCTGCAGCTCGTCCAGCGAGAGGTCCTGGTGGAAGGTCTGGTTGATCCAGTGGATCAGGTTGTCGAGCAGGTGCGGCAGGTCACCGGCGATCTTCGCCACCTGGTCGACCAGCAGGGTGCCGAGCGCGGCCAGGAACCCGCCCACCGCGACCGCCACCGCCACGAAGACCAGGAAGGTGCCGACGCCCCGGCGCACCCCCCGGGCCGCCATCCGGTCGACGGCCGGCTCCAGCGCCAGCGAGAGGAAGAAGGCGACCAGCAGCATCACGAAGAGGTCGATCAGCTGGTGGAAGGCCCAGTCGGCGAGCTGGAACAGCCCGACCATGACCAGCGCCAGCACCATGGCGCGGGGCAGCCAGCGCGGCATGCCGGTCCCCAGGAGCCCGTCGGCCGGGGCCGGCGCGCAGTCGCGGGCGGGCTCCCGGTCGGCGCCGTCGCGGTGTTCGGGCCGCCGGCCCGCGGCCTCGTCGGCGACCTGCGCCGACCTGTCCGAATTCTGCGGTTCTGCGCTGCTTGTCACTCGGACAGTCTGTCCCATGCCCGACACCCCACCGGGCACCGGGCACCGGTTCAGCGGAGCACTGCGGAGACGCCCTGGTTCTCGCAGACCATCCGCCAGACGTCCTTGGCCTCCCAGCCCGCGTCCAGGGCCTGCTGCACCGTCCGCCCGCCCAGCTCGCTCATCACGTGGTCGGTGGCGAAGGACTCCGCGTACACCTCCCCGAAGTGTGCGTACATCCGTCGCCAGAATTCGGTCAGCCTCATGCCCACCAGTATCCCGGACCGGACCGGAGGCTTCAGGGCGTCCAGTCGGCCGCCTCCAGCGCGTACTCGACCTCCCCGTGCTCCGAGCCCGGGATCGCCTCCGGGTACTCCTCGTGGAAGGTCCGGACGAAGTGGAGCCCGGCCTTCTCCATCACCCGCCGCGAGCCGCGGTTGACCGTCATCGTGTACGCCACCACCCGGCGCACGCCGAGCTCGCTGAAGCCCCGGCGGATCAGCGCCCGGGCCCCCTCGGTGGCGTAGCCGCGGCCCCAGGCCGGCCGGCGCAGCCGGTAGCCGAGCTCGACCTCGCCGCGGTCTTGCCGGTCCGTCGGGCGGAACTCGAACCAGCCCAGGAAGGCCCCGCCGGCCCGCTCCTCGGCGGCCCACCAGCCGAGGTCGCCGTACCGCCGGTAGTGGTCGAAGTAGAGCGGCAGCAGTTCCCGCTCGACCACCTCGCGCGGGGTGGCCCGGCCGCCGGTGAGGTGGCGCATCACCTCGGGGTCGCCGTCCAGCTCCAGCAGGTGGTCGACGTCGGCGGGGGTGAAGCGGCGCAGCACCAGCCGCTCGGTGGTGAGGTGGACGGTCATCCCCCGATCCTCGCCCACGGCGCGGCGCCCGTCACCCGGTTTCCGGCGGTCCCCAGCCCGGCGCGGGCCCCGGCCACCCGGGGCGGGCCCCGCCCGCTCAGTGCGGCAGCGCGAGCGTCCCCGCGCCGTAGTACTGGCGGTCGCCGCAGGCGTACGGGCCGGGCGGGCAGGCGGCGGCCGCGGTGGTGGCCAGCAGGGTCGCGAGCCGGTCCGAGTCCCAGTCCGGGTGCAGCGCGGCGGCCACCGCCACCGCGCCGGTCACATGGGCCGCGGCCATCGAGGTGCCGGCCAGCGCGGCGTACTGGCCGCCGGGCCAGTCGGAGACCACCGCCCCCTGCGGGCCGCCGTCCGGGTCGCCGCCGGGGGCGGCCAGCGAGACCTTGCCGCGCCCGAAGTTGGAGTAGGCGGACGGGTGGCCGTCCCGGTTGACGGCGGTCACCGTGACCACCCCGGGGAGTTCGCCGGGGAGCCGGACGCACTCCGTCCCGACGTAGCGGGTCCGGGCCGGGCCGGAGCTGCGGTCGTTGGGGCTGCGGTCGTCGGTGCGGGCGGCCCCGAGGTCCTGCCCGTCGTTGCCGGCCGAGGCCACCACCACCGCCCCCTTGCGCCGGGCGTAGTCGACGGCCCGGGCGACGGCGGCGGTCAGCGCGGCCTGGTCGCCGTCCTCCGGGCAGTTGTACTTCCAGGGGTCGGCGAAGTAGCTGTTGTTGATCGCCTTGGCACCGTGGTCGGCGGCCCAGAGCATGCCGCAGACGATGTTCTCCGCGTAGTACTGCCCCAGCGGCCCGAGCAGCCGGACGGCGGCGATCCGAGCGCCTGGCGCGACGCCGCTGACGCCGTGGCCGTCCCGGGCCGCGCCGACGATCCCGGCGACGTGCGTGCCGTGGCCGCTCTCCCCGACCCCGGGGTCGGGCCGCCAGGCGCCGGTCCGGGCGTCCGGGCGGCCGTCCGCGCAGGAGGCGGAGCTCTTCGGGTCCACGGCCGCGCGCAGGTCCGGATGGGTGTCGTCGACGCCCGAGTCGAGCACGGCGACCAGCACCCGGCGCAGCGCGTCGGCGGAGGGGGCGCCCGGTCCGGTGCCGGGACCGCGCAGCAGGGTGGCGGTGGTGTCGGCGGACGGGCCGCCGCCGCTGCCGAGCATCGCGAGGTTCCAGGCGTCGCGCTCGCCCGGGTCGGCCACGGTGGGGGTGGCGTCGTCCGCGCTGTCCGACCCCGCCCGGTCGCCGCCGGCCCCGGCCCCGAAGTCGCCGGCGCCGTCCAGCGGGCGGGGCGGACTCGGCACCGGTGAGGTCCGGGTGGCGCCCACCGCGGCCACTCCGGGCCGGTCCCGGACCTTGTCGGCGAAGCCGCCGGCGGCGTACGCGAGGACCGCCCCGATCTGGGGGTACTCCTGGACGACCTGCCCGCCGGCGGCACGCGCCTCGGCACCGGCCCGGGCGGCGCCGGACGCGTCCTGCCGCTCGGCCAGCACCAGGTAGCTGAAGTACTCCCGCCCGGGCCCGGCCACGTACGGGACGGCGCCGCCGACCACCAGCGCGGTGAGCAGCATCGCGAGCAGTGCGCGGACCGGGCCCCGGGTCCGGCGCGGGGGGACCTGCACGGGACCGCTGCCGGCCGGGTGCGCCTGCGCCATCGCACGGTCTCCGCTCGTCGGTCCCGGTGGCCGCGGGGGTCCGGCGATCACCGGAGGTCCGATGCCACGAGAGGATCAGGTGTCTGAATTATCACCATATGAGCGGATTATCCTTTCTGCCTTTCCGGTGACCCTCCCGACCCCTCCTGCCCCGACTTCGCCACGGCCCGGCACCCCGACGCCCCGCCCTCGCGACACCCCGACGGACCCGGCCGCCCCGGCCGACCGGCGCTGCCGCCTCCACCCGCCCCTTGTCAGTGCCACCCGGCACCATGGGGGCATGGCGCCGAAGACCCACCCCCAGCCGCCCGCCGACCCGCTGGCCGGATTCGCCCCGGCCACCCGGGCGTGGTTCTCGGGCGCCTTCCACGCGCCCACCACCGCCCAGGCCGAGGCCTGGCAGGCCATCGCCGGCGGGACGGACGTCCTGGTGGTGGCCCCCACCGGCTCCGGCAAGACGCTCGCCGCCTTCCTCTCCGCGCTGGACCGCCTGAGCAGCACCCCGCCCCCCGCCGAGCCGAAGCGCCGCTGCCGGGTCCTCTACATCTCGCCGCTCAAGGCCCTCGCCGTCGACGTCGAGCGGAACCTGCGCTCTCCACTGGCGGGACTGCGCCAGGCCGCCGTCCGGCTCGGCCTGCCCGAGCCGGACGTCCAGGTCGGCATCCGCTCCGGCGACACCCCCGCCGCCGACCGGCGCCGCTTCACCACCCACCCGCCGGACATCCTGATCACCACCCCCGAGTCGCTCTTCCTGCTGCTCACCTCCGCCGCCCGGGAGGCCCTGCGCGGCATCGACACGGTGATCCTGGACGAGGTGCACGCCGTGGCCGGCACCAAGCGCGGCGCCCATCTGGCGCTCTCCCTGGAGCGGCTGGACGAGCTGCTGGAGCACCCGGCCCGCCGGATCGGCCTCTCCGCCACCGTCCGGCCGGTCGAGGAGGTGGCCCGCTACCTCAGCCCGCGGCGCGGTGCCGCCGTCGTCCAGCCCGCCGGTGCCAAGGAGTTCGACCTCTCGGTGGTCGTCCCCGTCCCCGACCTCGACGACCTGCCGCCCGCCCCCGCCACCGGCGGCGACACCGACCGGCAGAGCGGCGGAGCCTCGATCTGGCCGCACGTCGAGGAGCGGATCGTCGACCTCGTCCAGGCCCACCGCTCGACCATCGTCTTCGCCAACTCCCGCCGGCTCGCCGAGCGGCTCTGCAACCGGCTCAACGAGATCGCCTACGAGCGAGCCGCCGGCGAGCCGCTCCCCGAGGCGCACGCGCCCGCCCAGGTGATGGCCGAGTCCGGCGTCGCCAGGGGCGCCCCGCCGGTGATCGCCCGCGCCCACCACGGCTCGGTCTCCAAGGAGCAGCGCGCCCTGGTCGAGGAGGAGCTGAAGGCCGGCCGGCTGCCCGCCGTGGTCGCCACCTCCAGCCTGGAGCTCGGCATCGACATGGGCGCCGTCGAGCTGGTCGTCCAGGTCGAGTCACCGCCCTCGGTCGCCTCCGGCCTCCAGCGGGTCGGCCGGGCCGGCCACCAGGTCGGCGCCGTCTCCACCGGCGTCTTCTTCCCCAAGTACCGGGGGGACCTGGTGCAGTCCGCCGTGGTCACCGAGCGGATGCGGGCCGGCCGGATCGAGGCGCTGCGCATCCCGCGCAACCCGCTGGACGTGCTCGCCCAGCAGCTCGTCGCCATGACGGCGCTGGACACCTGGCCGGTGGACGACCTGCTCGCACTGGTCCGCCGGGCC
Source organism: Kitasatospora sp. NPDC005748 (assembly GCF_040630735.1). Taxonomy (NCBI): domain Bacteria; kingdom Bacillati; phylum Actinomycetota; class Actinomycetes; order Kitasatosporales; family Streptomycetaceae; genus Kitasatospora; species Kitasatospora sp. NPDC005748. The sequence goes on along the minus strand of NZ_JBEXYD010000039.1, from coordinate 21,840 downwards.
GCACCGTTCGCCACCCTGCCGCAGTCCGCCTTCGACGCCGTGCTGGACATGCTGGCCGGCCGCTACCCCTCGGACGCCTTCGCCGAGCTCCGCCCCCGCCTGGTCTGGGACCGGGTGGCCGGTACCGTCACCGGCCGCCCCGGTGCCCAGCGGCTCGCCGTCACCTCCGGCGGTACGATCCCCGACCGCGGCCTGTTCGGCGTCTTCATCGCCGGCTCCGAGGCGGCCGACTCCAAGGCCGGCCGCAAGGGCACCGGCGGCCGCCGGGTGGGCGAGCTGGACGAGGAGATGGTCTACGAGTCGCGCGTCGGGGACGTCTTCACCCTCGGCACCACCTCCTGGCGGATCGAGGAGATCACCCACGACAAGGTGCTGGTCACCCCCGCGCCCGGGGTCCCCGGCCGGCTCCCGTTCTGGAAGGGCGACACCCTCGGCCGCCCGCTCGAACTCGGCCGCGCGCTCGGCGCGTTCACCCGCGAGCTGGGCGCGCTGGAGCCCGCCGCCGCCACCGCCCGGCTCCGGCAGGCCGGCCTGGACGACTGGGCCGCCGGGAACCTCCTCGGCTACCTCACCGAGCAGCGCGCCGCCTGCGGCCACCTCCCGGACGACCGCACCATCGTGGTCGAGCGCTTCCGCGACGAGCTCGGCGACTGGCGGATCGTCATCCACTCCCCGTTCGGCGCCCAGGTGCACGCGCCCTGGGCGCTCGCGATCGGCGCCCGGCTGCGGGAGAAGCACGGTCTGGACCCCCAGGTCATGCACGCCGACGACGGCATCGTGCTCCGCCTCCCCGACGCCGACCTGCTCGACTTCCCGGTGGAGCAGCCGGCGCCGGACGACGCCCCGGTCGGCGCCGACGCCGCCCTGTTCGACTCCGGCGAGATCGAACAGCTCGTCACCGACCAGGTCGGCGGCTCCGCCCTGTTCGCCTCCCGCTTCCGCGAGTGCGCCGGCCGCGCCCTGCTGCTCCCCCGGCGCAGCCCGGGCAAGCGCACCCCGCTCTGGCAGCAGCGCCAGCGATCCGCGCAGCTCCTGGAGGTCGCCTCGGAGTACGGCTCGTTCCCGATCGTCCTGGAAGCCGTCCGGGAGTGCCTCCAGGACGTCTTCGACGTCCCCGGCCTGGTCGAGCTGATGCGGGACCTCGAATCGCGCGCCGTGCGCCTGGTCGAGGTCACCACGCCCGAGCCCTCCCCGTTCGCCCGCTCGCTGCTCTTCGGCTACGTCGCCCAGTTCCTCTACGAGGGGGACTCCCCGCTCGCCGAGCGCCGGGCCGCCGCCCTCGCGCTGGACTCTCGGCTGCTCTCCGAGCTGCTCGGCCAGGCCGAGCTGCGCGAGCTGCTCGACCCGCAGGTCCTGGCCGAGCTGGAGGCGGAGCTCCAGCGGCTCACCCCCGAGCGCCGGGTCAAGGACGCCGAGGGCGTCGCCGACGCCCTGCGGCTGCTCGGTCCGCTCACCGAGGCCGAGCTGACCGCCCGCGGCGCCGAACCGCTCTGGGCCCTGGAGCTCGAAGCCACCCGCCGGGTGATCGCGGTCCGGATCGCCGGCGAGCAGCGCTGGGCCGCCGTCGAGGACGCCGGGCGGCTGCGCGACGCCCTGGGCACCCCCCTGCCGGTCGGCGTCCCGGAGGCCTTCACCGAGCCGGTCAAGGACCCGCTGGGCGACCTCCTCGCCCGGTACGCCCGCACCCACGGCCCGTTCACCGCCGCCGAGGCCGCCGCCCGCTTCGGCCTCGGCAGCGCGGTGGTCGCCGGCACCCTGCAGCGCCTCACCGCCGCCGGGCGGCTGGTCCAGGGCGAGTTCCGCCCGCCCGACGCCCACCCCCTCGTGCCGGACGCCGCTCGCCCCGCCTCCACCGACGGCCACTCCGCCACCGTCGAGTGGTGCGACGCCGAGGTGCTGCGCCGGCTGCGCCGCCGTTCGCTGGCCGCCCTGCGCCAGGAGGTCGAGGCCGTCCCGCCGCGCGCCCTGGCCGCCTTCCTCCCGCAGTGGCAGCACCTGGCCGGCCACCGGCTGCGCGGCCCGGACGGCCTGCTCCGGGTGGTCGAGCAGCTCCAGGGCACCGCCCTGCCCGCCTCCGCCCTGGAGCGGCTGATCCTCCCGGCCCGGCTCGCGGACTACTCCCCAGGCCTGCTGGACGAGTTGATGGCCGCCGGTGAGATCGGCTGGTCCGGCGCCGGCGCCCTGCCCGGCAAGGACGGCTGGATCGGCCTGCACCTCGCCGAGCACGCCCACCTGCTGCGTCCGGAGCCCGTCCCGCCCGCCGTCACACCCGTGCACACCGCGCTGCTGGAGGCCCTGGCCGGCGGCTACGGGCTCTTCTTCCGCCAGTTGGTCGCCCAGTTCCCCGACACCCCCGAGACCGAGGTCGTCGAGGCCCTCTGGGACCTGGTCTGGGCCGGGTACGTCAGCAACGACACCCTCGCCCCGCTGCGCGCCCTGCTCGGCTCCGGCCGGACGGCCGGCGCGACCGCCCACCGGGCGCCCCGGGCCACCCCGCGCGGGCGCTACGGCGGCGCGGGCCGGGCCTTCGGCCGGGCCGGCGGCACGCTGCGCGGCGGACCGCCGACGGTGGCCGGGCGCTGGTCGCTGCTGCCCGCCTTCGACGCCGACCCGACGGTGCGGGCCACCATCCAGGCCCAGAGCCTGCTGGACCGGCACGGCCTGCTGACCCGGGGCGCGGTGGTGGCCGAGCGGATCCCGGGCGGCTTCGCCGGGGTGTACCGGGTGCTCGCCGCGATGGAGGAGCGCGGCCGGGCTCGCCGGGGGTACTTCGTGGAGGGGCTGGGCGGCGCCCAGTTCGCCATGGACGGCGCCGCCGACCGGCTGCGGTCCGTCAGCGGGCGGCTGGAGCGGGCCCGGGCCGCCGAGTGGCCGGCCGGTCCGGCGGCCGAGCCCCCGCAGGTGCTGGTCCTGGCCGCCGCCGACCCGGCGAACGCCTACGGCGCCGCGCTGCCCTGGCCCGACCCGCCGGGCACCGCGGCACCCGGTGCCGAGCGGGCCACCGCGGCCGGGGAGGCGCCGAAGGAGACCAAGGAGGCCCGGGAGGCCAGGGCGCACCGCCCCGGCCGCAAGGCCGGCGCCCTGGTGGTGCTGGTCGACGGCCAGCTGGGCCTCTACATCGAGCGGGGCGGCAAGTCCCTGCTGGCCTGGCCCGAGGACGAGGCCACCCTCGCCGCCGCGACGGCCGCGCTGGCCTCGGCGGTCCGCGCGGGGGCGCTCGGCAGCGTCACCGTCGAGCGGGCCAACGGCGTGCCCGCGCTCGGCTCCCCGCTCGGCGCCGCCCTGGAGGAGGCGGGCTTCCACCCCACCCCACGGGGCCTGCGGCTGCGCCCCTGACCCGCCCCGGGCCCGGGGAACGGCGGGCGCCCGCCGCCGGGCACGGCGAAGGCCGCGAGGCGGAGAACCACCTCGCGGCCTTCGCACCGCGTCACTGCACTCACCCGATCGGAGGCTCTGCCTCCATCCGGGCCTTCGGCTCACCCGTTCGGCGCGGCTCCGGTCCGGTGGACCACCGGTCCGCGTGCACCGGGATCAGCCCGAGCCCCCACCCGCCGGCCGCGAGCAGCCCCAGCGCGGCCCCGTCGGCGGGTTGGCCCCGGAGCACCAGCCAGCCGGCGAGAGCGCCCGCCGACATCGGCAGGAGCCTGCGCAGACGCCGGGGAACCAGCTGCCCCAGCCGTATTCGGGCCTCGGCGAACGTCGTAGCTGCCTTCCGCACGACCGGCCTCCTTCGCTCGCCCCGGGCACCAGGCGCCCGGGCGTCGAGGCCAGGTCAGGCGGCGACCACGTCCATCGCGGCGGCCTTGGGCGAGAGGTTCGCCCGGTCGTTGCCGGGGGCGGGCAGCGGTACCGGTTCGAGCACCGGCCTCAGCAGTTCACCTTCGGAGAGGCTGGACATCGCCGCAAGTTCGGCGAGCGAGAGTTCGTCACTGACCTCGCGCATGACCTCGGACATTCGAACGTCGAGTGCGTCGCAGATCGCGGAGAGCAGCTCCGAGGAGGCCTCCTTCTGTCCCCGCTCGACCTCGGAGAGGTAACCGAGCGAAACCCTGGCTGCTGCCGACACCTCGCGAAGTGTGCGGCCCTGGCGCTGGCGCTGCCGACGCAGTACATCGCCCAGTAGGCGACGGAGCAGGATCATCGGTGCCTCCCTCCTCGGACTGCGGATCGAGATGTCACGCCCCCACCGTACCGCCTTGCCCGCTTCGCGTGCGGGGACCATGGTCGTGTTCACTCTGGGCTGCAAGGCTGTCCCCTCCCCTGTTTCGGTGTCGCACCCCGGCCTGCGGGCACCTCGTCGTACCCTCCGTGCGGCACCGGGTCACCGCCGCGCCACTCGTTCGCCACCTGGTTTCTGCCCCAGGACCTCCGATGTAACACGATCCTCCGTCGACCTCATCCCCGGACGCCAGTTCGGCAGATCTCGGTTCGGTGGAGATCTGCGCCGACGGACCGGTCCGGACACCGGGGGCGGAGCCTTCCACGGTGCGGGCCGGACGGCGGACACCGAGGGCGAGCGGCTGGTCAGTGCGTGGACGCACCGGACGGGAGCCGCCCGACGAGCAGCTCCAGAGCGGCGGTCACCGCTCCGTGACGGATTGTGGCACGGTCCCCCGACAGTCGCGGCGAACTGACCCGACTTCCCCCCGGGCCGGCCAGTGCGAGGTGTACCGTGCCCACCGGCTGTCCGTCCTGCGGATCCGGGCCGGCCACTCCGGTGGTCGCGAGCCCGTACGTGGCCCCCAGCAGCCGGCGCACGCCCTCGGCCATCTGCCGGGCCACCAGCGGGTGGACCGGCCCGTGCACGGCCAGCAGCCCCTCGTCGACGCCGAGCACCGAGGCCTTCAGCTCGGTCGCGTACGCGGTGACCGAGCCGCGGAAGGTCGCGGACGCCCCGGGGACGTCGACCAGCGCGGCCGCCAGCAGCCCGCCGGTGAGCGACTCGGCGACCGCCAGCGTGGCGCCCTCCCCGCGCAGCGCGGCGTGCGCCTTCAGCGCCGCCGTTCCGTAGTCAGCTCCGAAGCCGCCCGCTCCGGAGTCGCTCGCTCCGACGTTATCCGCTCCGACGTTGTCCGCTCCGAACCCCACCCCGTCCGCCTCCCTCACCGGCCGGCGCGCTCCGCGGCCAGCCCCTCACGGCGCAGGCGCAGCGCCTGCCCGACGTAGTCCAGCGCCGTCCCGACGGTGAGCAGCACCGCGAACGCCATCAGCACGGCCCGCGCGGTGGCCAGCCAGCCGGTCAGCTCCAGGACGTACATGCCCACCGCGATGCCCTGGGTGAGCGTCTTCAGCTTGCCGCCCCGGCTGGCCGGGATGACCCCGTACCGGATCACCCAGAACCGCATGACGGTGATGCCCAGCTCCCGGGCCAGGATGACGACGGTGACCCACCACGGCAGGTCGCCCAGCACCGAGAGGCCGATCAGCGCCGAGCCCATGATCGCCTTGTCGGCGATCGGGTCGGCGATCTTCCCGAAGTCGGTGACCAGGCCCTTGCGGCGGGCCAGCTCGCCGTCGAACAGGTCGGTGATCATCGCGACCGCGAACGTGGCCCAGGCCACCGCGCGCCACTTGGGGTCGTGGCCGCCGTCGGCGAAGAGCAGCGCCACGAAGACCGGCACCAGCAGCAGCCGGAGCATCGTGAGCATGTTCGCGATGTTCCAGATTCCCGGCGCCGGCGGGGCCGCGGCCGCCGGTCTGCCCGGGTGAGCCGCGGCCGGAGCGCCGGGCCCCTTGGTCATTCCCCGGCTCCCGGGGCCTGGCCGACCCGGACCTGCTCCAGCGCCTCGGCGATCAGGTCGACGCCCTCGCTGGCGACCACGCGGGCCCGGTAGAACCGGCCGACCTGCGGGTCGGCCACCCCGGTGAGCGTGGTGAGGCCGTCCGTCTCGGGGGCCTGGTGGGCGGCGCGGCCCTCGACCAGGTCGCCGTCGACCGACTCGATCAGCACCTCGACCTCGGTCCCGATCCGCTGCTCGGCCCGCTGGGCGGTCATCTCCTCGGCGAGCCTGGAGAGCCGGTTCAGCCGGTCCGCCACCACGTCCTCGGGCAGCTTGCCGTCGAAGGTCGCCGCCTCGGTGCCGTCCTCGTCCGAGTAGCCGAAGACGCCGATCGCGTCGAGGCCCGCGTGCGTGACGAACCGCTCCAGCTCGGCGAAGTCCTCCTCGGTCTCACCGGGGAAGCCGACGATGAAGTTGGAGCGGGCGCCGGCCTGCGGGGCCTTGCCGCGGATGGTCCCGAGCAGCTCCAGGAACTGGTCGGTGGAGCCGAACCGCCGCATCCGGCGCAGCACCGCGGGCGCCGAGTGCTGGAACGAGAGGTCGAAGTAGGGCACCACGTCGGCGGTGCCGGTCATCGCGTCGATCAGCCCCGGCCGCATCTCGGCGGGCTGCAGGTAGGAGACCCGGACGCGTTCGACGCCCTCGATCGCGGAGATCTCGCCGAGCAGCGTCTCCAGCAGCCGGATGTCGCCGAGGTCCTTGCCGTAGGAGGTGTTGTTCTCGCTGACCAGCACCACCTCGCGGACGCCCTGCGCGGCCAGCCACTGGGCCTCCTGCAGCACGTCGGAGGGGCGGCGCGAGATGAACGAGCCGCGGAAGGCCGGGATGGCGCAGAAGGAGCACCGGCGGTCGCAGCCCGAGGCGAGCTTCACCGAGGCGACCGGGTTGTCGTCCAGCCGCTTGCGCAGGGTGCGCGGGCCGGAGGCCGGGGCGAGGCCCTCGGGCAGGTCCTCGGGGGCGCCGTGGCCCGGCAGGGCGACCTCTGCGGCGGCGGCCTGGCGCTCGACCGGGCTCAGCGGCAGCAGCTTGCGGCGGTCGCGCGGCAGGTGCGGGGCGTGGTGGCCGCCGGACAGGATGGTCTGCAGGCGGTCGGAGATGTCGGAGTAGTCGTCGAAGCCGAGCACGCCGTCCGCCTCGGGCAGCGCGTCGGCCAGCTCCTTGCCGTACCGCTCGGCCATACAGCCGACCGCGACGACGGCCTGGGTGCGACCGTGCCCCTTGAGGTCGTTGGCCTCCAGCAGGGCGTCGACGGAGTCCTTCTTGGCGGCCTCGACGAACCCGCAGGTGTTGACGACGGCCACGTCGGCGTCGGAGGCGTCGTCGACGAGCAGCCAGCCGTCGGCCTCCAGTCGCCCGGCGAGTTCCTCGGAGTCCACCTCGTTGCGGGCGCATCCGAGCGTGACAAGGGCGACAGTACGGCGTTCAGGCATAGGGCCAAGATTAACGCGCGGCCTCCGGTGCCGTTCGCCCCGGAGGCCGCGCGCCTCGGATTACCAGATCTTCACCGGGGCGCACGGCCCCTGCCATCAGCCCGCCTGCGGGTCGCCGGGGGTGTACGTGACGTGCACCACCTGGCCGTTCTTCCCGGCCGGACCGAGATCCTTGCCGTTGACGTACACATGCACGGCACCCGCGTTGCCGATCACCAGCTTGATCTGCTTCGGGTCGGTGAAGGTCTGGTCCTGGCCTTCCTCGATGTTGTTCTGGAACAGGGACTTGCCGCTGCCGTCCAGCGCCGAGACCCAGCTGGTGTCCTTCTCGGCGACCAGCTTCACCGTGACCTTGTCGGCCGGGGCGGCCGCGATCGCCGCGGCGCTGGGCGCCGGGGCCGGCGGCTGGACGCTCGGTGAGGCGACGGGCGCGACCGAGCCGGTGCCGGACCCGCTGGGCAGCGGCGCGCTGGCCGAGCCGGTGGTCGAGCCTCCGGTCTTGCCGCTCACCAGGTTGAAGCCGATCAGGGCCACCACCGCGAAGATCGCGGCCACCATCGCGGCCGTCCAGTTCGGGCGGCCGCGGCCGGGCACCTTGATCGGCCCGCTGTCGATCAGCTGGGTGGGCCGCTTGCCGGCGGGGGCCCCGCCGTGCGCGGCGTCGTACCGGGCGACCAGCGCCTCGCCGTCCACGCCGACCGCCCGGGCGATCGCCCGGATGTGGCCCCGGGCGTAGAAATCGCCACCGCATCGGGCGAAGTCGTCCTCCTCGATGGCATGCACGATCGGCACCCGGACCCGGGTGGCGGTACTCACCTGATCGACCGTGAGTCCGGCGTCGATCCGGGCGACGGACAGCACCCGGCCGATGCTCGGGGCATCGGCCGCGTGGTCCGGCTCGCCGGACAGCTCGGCGGAGGACGGAGCGTTCTCGCGATCGGGGGACTTGCCGATGGTCACGGTGCACGCCTTTCGAGCGGATGGCCACCTGCTGGAGAACAGTCTAGGGGCGGAGGAGGATCGTTTCTCAAGCGGAGCAGGACCGAATGCGCACGCCCATCCGGGCACGGTTCCGATCGTCCACTGACCGACAGTCAGGACGGGGGCCGACGAACCCGGAGGCCGCTCTTGCGCCCTGTGACGCGGTGCACGTTCGATCGGTTCCGCGCACCGCGCCTACCCTCCTCCGAACGAGTGAACACCCGCAAGGGCACGCACCGTCCGGGGCGGTCGGTCAGCCCCGGATGGCGATGAGCACGCCGTCCAGCTCGTCCGGTTTCACCAGGACGTCGCGGGCCTTGGAGCCCTCGCTCGGGCCGACGATCCCGCGCGACTCCATCAGGTCCATCAGCCGGCCCGCCTTGGCGAAACCGACCCGCAGCTTGCGCTGGAGCATCGAGGTGGAGCCGAACTGGGTGGAGACGACCAGCTCGGCGGCCTGGATCAGCAGGTCCAGATCGTCGCCGATCTCCTCGTCGATCTCCTTCTTCGGCCCGCCGCCGACCGTCACGTCGTCCCGGTAGACCGCCGTCAGCTGATCCTTGCAGTGCTGGACGACGGCGGCGATCTCGGCCTCGGTGACGAACGCGCCCTGCATCCGGACGGGCTTGCTCGCGCCCATCGGGAGGAAGAGCGCGTCGCCCTTGCCGATCAGCTTCTCCGCGCCGGGCTGGTCGAGGATGACCCGGGAGTCGGCCATCGCCGAGGTGGCGAAGGCCAACCGGGACGGCACGTTGGCCTTGATCAGACCGGTGACCACGTCCACCGAGGGCCGCTGGGTGGCCAGCACCAGGTGGATGCCGGCCGCGCGGGCCAGCTGGGTGATCCGGACCACCGAGTCCTCGACGTCGCGCGGGGCGACCATCATCAGGTCGGCCAGCTCGTCGACGATCACCAGCAGGTACGGGTACGGGGTCAGCTCGCGCTCGCTGCCCAGCGGGGCGGTCACCTTGCCGGCCTTCACCGCCGCGTTGAAGTCGTCGACGTGCCGGAAGCCGAACGCGGCCAGGTCGTCGTAGCGCAGGTCCATCTCGCGCACCACCCACTGGAGGGCCTCGGCGGCCTTCTTGGGGTTGGTGATGATCGGCGTGATCAGGTGCGGGATGCCCTCGTACGCGGTCAGCTCGACCCGTTTGGGGTCGACCAGCACCATCCGGACCTCGTCCGGGGTGGCCCGCGCCAGGATCGAGGTGATCAGGCAGTTGATGCAGGACGACTTGCCGGCGCCGGTCGCGCCGGCCACCAGGATGTGCGGCATCTTGGCGAGGTTGGCCATCACGGTGTGGCCCTCGACGTCCTTGCCCATCCCGACCACCATCGGGTGGGTGTCCTCGGCGGCCGTGCGCGAGCGCAGCAGGTCCCCGAGGTTGACCATCTCGCGGTCCCGGTTGGGGATCTCGATGCCGACCGCGGACTTCCCCGGGATCGGGCTGATGATCCGCACGTCCGGGCTGGCCACCGCGTACGCGATGTTCTTGGCGAGCGCGGTGATCCGCTCCACCTTGACGGCCGGGCCCAGCTCGACCTCGTAGCGGGTGACCGTCGGCCCCCGGGTGAAGCCGGTGACCTTGGCGTCCACCTTGAACTCGCCGAAGGTCCCGGTGAGCTGGGCCACCACCTCGTCGTTGAGGGCGCTGCGGGCCTTCGCCGGGCCGCCGCGCTCCAACAGGTCGAGCGGGGGGAGCGCGTAGGTGACGTCGCCGGAGAGCTGGAGCTGCTCCATCCGCACCGGGGCCGGGCCGTGCTCCTCGGGGGCCGCCTGGCCGCCGCTGCGGGCGGGCGGCACGGCGGCCTCCTCCGGCGGGGCGGTGCGGTCCTGCACCTGATGCATCATGTCCGCCACCGCCGAGGAGGCGGGCACCCCGTAGACCAGCGCGCCGTCCAGGTCCGCGGCGGCCCCGGCGGCGAGGTCGCGGGTGGCGTACGGGTCCACCGGGTCCTCGCCGAACGGGTCCTTCGCGAGCAGGTCGGGGACGCCGGAGGCGAGCTCCGGGTCGTCCAGCTGCTTGCGGCGGCGCCGGCGACGGCGGGCACCGACCTCGTCCGGCGGAGCGAGACCGTCGATCTCGACGCGGTACGGCAGCGCCGAGGGGTCCGCGTCCTCCGGCGGCTCGGTGGAGAACTCGCGCTCCGGCGCACGCCCCTCGGCGAAGGCGGCCTGCGGGCCGGGCTCGACCACGCCGAGCCGCACCCCGGCGGCGCGCAGCCGTTCGGGGATCCGGTTGACCGGGGTGGCGGTGGTCACCAGCAGGCCGAAGAAGGCCAGCAGCAGGAGCAGCGGCACCGCGAGCGGCGGCCCGGCGGCGGCCATCATCGGGGTGGAGACGGCCCAGCCGACGATCCCGCCGGCCGCCCTTATCCGGGTCGCGCCGCTGCCCATCATGGGCGCGCCGCAGCCGATGTGGACCAGTCCGAGCACGCCGACCACCAGGGCGCTCAGACCGATCATGATCCGCCCGTTGGCCTCCGGCAGCTCCGGATGGCGCATCAGCCGGACCGCGACCAGGGCCAGCAGGAACGGCACCAGCACGTCCAGCCGGCCGAAGAGCCCGGAGACCACGTTGGTGGCCGCCTCGCCGAGCCAGCCCTGCGGGCTGAACCAGGTGCCGGCGGCGGTGACCAGCGCGAGCGCGAACAGCAGCAGGCCCACGCCGTCCTTGCGGTGCGCCGGGTCGAGGTTCTTGGCGCCGTCACCGAAGCCGCGGAAGACCGCGCCGACGCTGTGCGCCAGGCCGAGCCAGACGGCCCGGACGGCCCGGAAGAGTATCGGCCTCGGTGCCGGCGGGGCGGGCGGCGCGGGCTTGGCCGCCGCCTTCTTCGCCGGGGCGGCCTTCTTGGCCGCCTTCTTCGCGACCGGCTTGGCCGGAGCCTTCACCGCGGCCTTCTTGGACGGTCCCGGACTCGGGTTGCGTGCCGCGCTTCCGGGCGTACGTGTGGCCATGGCTCAGCAGCCTACCGGGGCCGACCAGCTGTGCCCACGTGCCGAGCCGGGGCGCCCCGCCGTGTCGCAGACACACCGTCACACCGCCCCGGTTTCACCCGGACGGGTGCGCGCGGGCGGCCGCTACTCCACCCCGGGACGCAACGCGTCCAGGGCCCGCCGCAGACCCGCCAGCTTGCGCTCCAGATGCGCCGCGGTGGCGGCGACCCCGCCGTCCTCGGTGCCGTCCAGCTGCTTGACGAGCGCCTCGGCCTGTTCCTCCACCGAAGCCAGCCGCGCCGACAGCTCGCCGAGCAGCGCACCGCCGAGGGCAGGCTGCTCGCCGCCCGCCTCCAGTTGCAGGCGCAGCAGCGCTGCCTGCTCCTTGAGCTGGCAGTTCTTCATGTAGAGGTCGACGAAGACCGAGACCTTGGCGCGCAGCACCCACGGGTCGAAGGGCTTGGAGATGTAGTCCACCGCGCCCGCCGCGTAGCCGCGGAAGGTGTGGTGCGGCCCGTGGTTGAGCGCGGTCAGGAAGATGATCGGGATGTCCCGGGTGCGCTCCCGCCGCTTGATGTGGGCGGCCGTCTCGAAGCCGTCCATCCCGGGCATCTGGACGTCCAGCAGGATCACCGCGAAATCGTCGGTGAGCAGCGCCTTGAGCGCCTCTTCGCCGGAGGCCGCCCGTACCAGCGTCTGGTCCAGCGCCGAGAGGATCGCCTCCAGCGCCAGCAGGTTCTCCGGCCGGTCGTCGACCAGGAGGATCTTCGCCTTCTGCATTACGGCCCGCCCTCCTGTCGCCTGCCTGCCTGGGGAAGGCACTCGCACACTGCCCACCACTACCCCGGTCATGCTAGCCGCACCCCCTCGCCCGGCACACCGCCCCGTCGCAACCTGGTCCGGGGCAACGCGCACCCAGTGCCCCGGCGCACGCTCACCAGCGAGTCGCCATCCGGTCACTGTTCGCAACGATCGGTGACCCTACCGGGTTCCCGGCCCTCCCCGCCAGCAAAGCACGCCCCGAAAGGCGCGAACCCCGGAGCGGGCTCCGGGGTTCGCGCCCCCACGACCCGGTGGGGTACCGGGCGGCGGGGGCGGGCCCGGCCGCGGAGGGCCGGGTCAGGACTTCCGCGCCGACAGCCACTCGTGCATCACGGTGAGCAGGTGGTCGGTCTCCACCGGCTTGGTGATGTGGTCGGTGGCACCGGCCTCCAGGGACTTCTCCCGGTCGCCCTTCATCGCCTTGGCGGTCAGCGCGATGATCGGCAGCCCGGCGAACTGCGGCATCCGGCGGATCGCCTCGGTCGTCGCGTAGCCGTCCATCTCCGGCATCATGATGTCCATCAGGACCAGCGCGACGTTCTCGTGCTGCTCCAGCATCTCGATGCCCTCACGGCCGTTCTCGGCGTACAGCACGGTCAGCCCGTGCTGCTCCAGGACGCTGGTGAGCGCGAAGACGTTGCGGACGTCGTCGTCCACGATCAGCACCTGCTGACCGTCGAAGCGGGTGTCCACCCGGGACGGCTGGTGGGCCGCCGGGCCGCCGGACGGCAGCCGGCCCTCGATCGGTGCTTCCAGGGCCGCACGACGGCGCTCCACGGCGCCGCGCCGGCGCTCCTCCGCGAGTTCGCGGACCTCCTGGGCCCAGTGGTCCGCCGGGTTCTCGCCGACCGGGACGGGCGTGCCCGCCGGGGTGACGCCGACCGCGGCGCGGATCGTCGGGGCGTTCGGCGCGGACGGCGGCGCGACCTCCCCGCCGTCGGTGCGCAGCGGCAGGTAGAGGGTGAACGTCGAGCCCGCGCCCAGCTCGCTCTCGGCGTGGATCTCGCCGCCGAGCAGCCGGGCGATCTCCCGGCTGATCGAGAGCCCGAGACCGGTGCCGCCGTACTTGCGGCTGGTGGTGCCGTCGGCCTGCTTGAACGCCTCGAAGATCTCCCGCAGCTTGTTCTCCGGGATGCCGATGCCCGTGTCGGAGACCGAGAAGGCGATCAGCGGGTCGTCCGGGCCCTTGATCGCGCCGGCCTCCAGCAGCCGCTCGCGGACGTGCTGCGGGACGTCGGGACCGGCCGGGCTGATAGAGAAGTCCACCGCGCCGGAGTCGGTGAACTTGACCGCGTTGGAGATCAGGTTCCGCAGCACCTGCTGGAGCCGCTGCTCGTCGGTGTGCAGGGTGACCGGCAGCGCCGAGGAGACCCGGACGGCGAAGTCCAGGTTCTTGTCCAGCGCGACCGGCTGGAAGGTGGCCTCCACGTAGTCGACCAGCTGCACCAGGGCGATCCGGGACGGGCGGACGTCCATCTTGCCCGCCTCGACCTTGGAGAGGTCCAGGATGTCGTTGATCAGCTGGAGCAGGTCCGACCCGGCGCCGTGGATGGTGTCGGCGAATTCGACCTGCTTGGGCGAGAGGTTGCCCTCGTTGTTGTCGGAGAGCAGCTTGGCCAGGATGAGCAGCGAGTTGAGCGGGGTCCGCAGCTCGTGCGACATGTTGGCGAGGAACTCGCTCTTGTAGCGGGAGGCCAGGGCGAGTTGCTCGGCGCGCTCCTCCAGGACCTGTCGGGCCTCTTCGATCTCGCTGTTCTTGATCTCGATGTCGCGGTTCTGCTGGGCGAGTTGCTCGGCCTTCTCCTGCAACTCCTCGTTGGTCCGCTCCAGTTCCTCCTGGCGCGCCTCCAACTCGGCCGATCGCATCGAGAGTTCGGCGGTGAGCCGCTGGGACTCCAGCAGCAGGCCCTCGGTCTTGGTGTTGACGCTGATGGTGTTGACCGTGACGCCGATCAGATCGGCGATCTGGTTGAGGAAGTCCAGCGCGACGGTGGTGAAGGAGCTGAAGGTGGCCAGCTCGATCACGCCCAGCAGGCGGCCCTCGAACAGCACCGGCAGCACCACGATGTGGGCCGGCGAGGCCTCCCCGAGGCCCGAGGCGATCTTCAGGTACCCGGGCGGGGCCTCCTTGAGGATGATCGAGCGCTTCTCCACCGCCGCCTGGCCGATCAGCGACTCGCCGGGCCGGAAGGTCGTCGGCATCGCCCGCCGCTGGTAGCCGTAGCTGCCGATCAGCCGCAGCACGGTGTCGTTCTCGTCGTCGTCCTCGGTGATCAGCTCGGCGGTCCGGCCGGCCGGCTGGGCCAGGAAGAACGCGCCGTGCTGGGCCGAGACCACCGGGGTCAGCTCGGTCATGATCAGCGAAGCGACCGCCTCCAGGTCCCGACGGCCCTGCAGCAGGCCGGAGATCCGGGCCAGGTTGGTCTTCAGCCAGTCCTGTTCCTGGTTGGTGCGCGTGGTCTCGCGCAGGTTGGCGATCATCTGGTTGATGTTGTCCTTGAGCTCGTCGAGCTCACCGGACGCGTCCACGTCGATCCGCAGCGAGAGGTCGCCCCTGGTCACCGCGGTGGCGACCTGGGCGATCGCGCGCACCTGCCGGGTCAGGTTGTTGGCCAGCTCGTTCACCGACTCGGTGAGGTCCTGCCAGGTGCCGTCCACGCCGGGGACGCGGGCCTGCCCGCCGAGCCGCCCGTCGGTGCCCACCTCGCGGGCCACCCGGGTCACCTCGTCGGCGAACGCCGAGAGCTGGTCGACCATGGTGTTGATGCTGGTCTTGAGCTGCAGGATCTCGCCGCGCGCATCGACGTCGATCTTCTGGGAGAGGTCGCCGCGGGCCACCGCCGTGATCACCAGAGCGATGTTGCGGACCTGCCCGGTGAGGTTGTTGGCCATCAGGTTGACGTTGTCGGTCAGGTCCTTCCAGATCCCGGCCACGCCCGGCACCCCGGCCTGGCCGCCCAGGATGCCGTCGGTGCCGACCTCACGGGCCACCCGGGTCACCTCCACCGCGAAGGCGGAGAGCTGGTCGACCATCGTGTTCAGGGTGCCGGCCAGCGCGGCGACCTCGCCCTGCGCCTCGATGTCGATCTTCTTGGAGAGGTCACCGCGGGCCACCGCGGTGGCGACCTCGGCGATGTTGCGCACCTGGCTGGTCAGATTGGACGCCATGAAGTTGACGTTGTCGGTCAGGTCCTTCCAGATGCCCGACACCCCGCGGACCCGGGCCTGGCCGCCCAGGATCCCCTCGGTACCCACCTCGCGGGCCACCCGGGTCACCTCGTCGGCGAACGCGGAGAGCTGGTCGACCATCGTGTTGACGGTGGTGACCAGCTCCAGGATCTCGCCGCGGGCGTCGACGGTGATCTTCTTGGAGACGTCGCCGCGCGCGACCGCCGTGGTGACCTCCGCGATGTTGCGGACCTGGCTGGTCAGGTTGTTGGCCATCAGGTTGACGCTGTTGGTCAGGTCCTTCCAGGTGCCGGAGACCCCCGGCACGCTCGCCTGACCGCCGAGGATGCCCTCGGTACCGACGTCCCGGGCGACTCTGGTCACCTCGTCGGCGAAGGCGCCCAGCTGGTCCACCATCGTGTTGATGGTGTTCTTCAGCTCCAGGATCTCGCCCCGCGCGTCCACCTGGATCTTCTGCGACAGGTCGCCCTTGGCCACCGCCGTCGTCACCTGCGCGATGTTGCGCACCTGATCGGTGAGGTTGTTCGCCATGAAGTTGACGTTGTCGGTGAGGTCCCGCCAGACCCCGGCGGCGCCCGGTACCTGCGCCTGACCGCCCAGGCGGCCCTCGGTACCGACCTGGCGGGCCACCCGGGTCACCTGCTCGGCGAAGCCGGAGAGCTGGTCCACCATCGTGTTGATGGTGTTCTTCAGCTCCAGGATCTCGCCCCGCGCGTCCACCTCGATCTTCTGCGAGAGGTCGCCGCGCGCGACCGCCGTCGTCACCTGCGCGATGTTGCGCACCTGGCCGGTCAGGTTGTCGGCCATGAAGTTCACCGAGTCGGTGAGGTCCCGCCACACCCCCGCGACGCCCGGGACCTGCGCCTGGCCGCCCAGACGGCCCTCCGTGCCCACGTCCCGGGCCACCCTGGTGACCTGCGCCGCGAAGCCGTTCAGCTGGTCCACCATGGTGTTCACGGTGTTCTTCAGCTCGAGCATCTCGCCGGCCACCTCGACCGTGACCTTGCGCGAGAGGTCGCCCTTGGCCACCGCCGTGGTCACCTGGGCGATGTTGCGCACCTGCGCGGTCAGCCGGCCGGCCATCGTGTTGACCGAGTCCGCGAGGTCCTTCCAACTGCCCGAGACGCTGCGCACCTTGGCCTGGCCGCCCAGCTTGCCCTCGGTACCGACCTCGATGGCCACCCGGGTCACCTCGTCGGTGAACTCCGACAGCTGGTCCACCAGCCCGTTGACCGTCCGGCCGATCTTCAGGTACTCGCCGCGCAGCGGGTGGCTCACCCCGTTGCTGTGCAGCGAGCGCAGCTCCATCTTCTGGTCCAGGTCGCCCTCGGCGATCGAGGCCAGCACCCGGCCCACCTCGGCCATCGGCCGGGCCAGGTCGTCGATCAGCGCGTTGCAGTTGTCGACGGCCGCCATCCAGGCGCCCTCGCCCGCACCCGTCTCCAGCCGCTCGTTCAGTCGGCCCTCGCGGCCCACCGCGCGCCGGACCCTGGCCAGCTCACCGGTCAGGTGCTGGTTCCGCTCGGCGACCTCGTTGAACACGGCGGCGATCTCGGCCAGCGGACCGTCGCCGGGCACGGTCAGCCGCCGCCGGAAGTTGCCGTCGCGCATCGCGGTCAGCGCGGCCAGCAGCTTGCGCAGCTCCGCCGGCTCGGCTCCGCGGCTGTGGTTCGCTCGCCGGCCGGCCGCGCTCCGCGGCGCGGCCCCGGGCCGCACACCGCGCTGGGCAGGCGGCGTCGTACCGGTTGCGTCCTTGGTGGCCGAACTCAACGGGCCCCTCCCAGATCGTGAACTGTCCGGTGATCCCCCGTGCCCCGTTTTCGGGGCGCGAAGCCACACCGGTCGGCGCTACAGCGTCCCGGTGACCTCGCGGACCACCGGAACCCGCATCGACCGTACTGCTCCCACGGGCGTCACGGACCCCCCAGTCTGGCAGCACCGGCGCCGGGTATACGGCCGGTTGCGCTCGGTTGGTACCGCCCCGACCGAAACAGGTGGGCAGAATCACCCTCAGGTGCCTGTTTCGGCGCCCCGCCCCCACGGGGAACCAACCGGAAAGTAGGGTGGGGCGCTGCACCGGGCCACGACCCGCCCCAGCGCCGCCGCTCACCCCGCCGGCGCCCACGGGGAGGTCGCCGCCGCACCCGGGCAGCCAGGCCAGAGCAGAGGAGAAGTGGCAACGTGGTCACCGCGCGCGCAGCCGCCACCTTCGAACCGGTCGGCCGGTCGGCCTCGGCCGCCCGCTCGTTCGTCCGGGACGCGCTGCTGGGCTGGGGCCTGCCCGAGATCGTCGACGACGCCGTGGTCCTGGTCAGCGAACTCGTCACCAACGCCGTGGTGCACGCCGGCACCGCCGCCGAGGTCTGCTGCCTGCGCGAGGAGGAGACCGTCCGGATCGAGGTCACCGACCACCACCCCGAGCGCGGTCTGCCGTCCTTCGCCGACGTCCCCGTCACCGCCTCCGAGCGCTACGCCGACCCCGACGGCGAAGGCGGCCGCGGCCTGTTGATGTGCTCCGCCCTCGCCGAACGCTGGGGCGTCGAGTACTCCGCCGGCCGCAAGACCGTCTGGTTCCGGCTCGCCCTGCCCGCCCACGTCACCGGCACCCGCTATGCCGTCCCCGCCACCCCGGGCAGCGAACTGCCCAGCAGCGCCGGACCGGTCCACGTCGCCGTCGTCCAGCTCGACGACGACGGCCGCGTGCTCGCCTGGAACCCGGACGCCGAGGCGCTCTTCCAGCACCCCGCCGACACCGTGCTCGGCCGCCCCTGGGCCGACCTCACCGTCTGGCCGCAGGGCCCCGGCACCGGGCTCGGGCTGGCCGCGACGCTGCGGCTGGCCCGCTGGGAGGGCAGCTACGGCCTGCGGCACGCCGACGGCCGGACCGTCGAGGTCTACGGCCTGCAGGTCCGCATCCGCGACACCGAGGGCGTCCCGTCCACGCTCTGCCTGCTCGTCCTCGAACCCGACCGCGCGGTACTCCGCTCGCCCGCCCGGGCGCTGCCCGGCGACAAGCCCGACCCGACCGGCTCCCGGCTGGACCTGCTCGCCGGTCCCACCGCCTCCGACGACCTGGACACCCTGCTCCAGCGCACCGTCGAACGCGCCCGCGACCTGCTCGACGGGGACGCCGCCTACCTGCTGCTCACCACCGACGACGAGACCGAGTTCGAGGTCCGGGCCGCCACCGGCCTCACCTCCGGCCACCGCCGCCACACCCGCTTCCCGGTCGGCACCGGCAACCGCTACGACTCCGCCCGCCTGCCGTCCGTCCACGAGGACCTCGCCACCCGGCCGACCGGTCTGCCGGTGCTCAGCGACAGTGGCATGCGCTCGCTGCTCACCGTCCCGCTCAAGGTCGAGGGCCGGCTGATCGGCTCGCTGGGCATCGCCGCCGCCGCGCCCGGCCGCTACGACAACGAGGACGCGCTGCGCCTGCAGTTCGCCGCCGACCGGGTCGCCCTGGCCATCGAGAGCACCCGGCTCACCGAGCTCGAACGGCTGCGCCGCGGCTCGCTCTCCTTCCTGGTCGAGGCCTCCGACCTGCTGGCCGGCACCCTGGAGCACGAGCAGACGCTCGCCCTGATGGCGCAGATGGCCGTCCCTACCCTCGCTTCCTGGTGCGCCGTGTACACCAACGGCGCCCCGGCCTCCCTCGCCTTCGTGCTGCACGAGGACGAGGACCGCATCGACCCGCTGCGCGCCCTGCTCGACAAGACGCCCGCCCCGGACTCCGGACCCACTCACGGCGCCCGCTTCTGGGCGGCACCGGCCGAGACCGCGCGGACCGGCGGGCTTTCCGCGAACCCCGAACTCTCCGGCCTGCTCGGTGAGACGGTGGTCCTGCCGCTGGCCGCCCGCAACCGGGTCATCGGCCTGCTCGTGCTCGGCGTCCCGGCCGGCGTCCGGTTCCGCCAGGAGATCCTGGAACTCGCCGAGGACCTCTCCCGGCGGGCCGCCCTCGCGCTCGACAACTCCCGCCTCTACTCCGAGCGCACCGCCACCAGCCAGGCGCTGCAGCGCAGTCTGCTCCCCCCGGACCTGCCCGAGATCCCGGGCGTCGAGGTGGACGTGTACTACCAGGCCGCCGGCGAGGGCAACGAGGTCGGCGGCGACTTCTACGACCTCTTCACCATCCGCGAGGGCACCTACGGCTTCGCCATCGGCGACGTCTGCGGCACCGGACCCGAGGCCGCCTCCGTCACCGGCCTGGCCCGGCACTCGCTGCGGCTGCTCGCCCGCGAGGGACTGGACGCCCCACAGGTCCTCAGCAGGCTCAACGCGGCCATCCTGGACGAGGGTTCACGCAGCCGCTTCCTCACCCTGCTCTACGGCGAGCTCACGCCCCGACCGGACGGCAGCACCGAGCTGTCCATGGTCTGCGCCGGCCACCCGCTGCCGCTGCGGCTGCGCACCGACGGCCAGGTCGACCGGGCCGCCACCCCGCAGCCGCTGCTCGGCGTGATGGAGGAACTCGACCTGACCGCGGAGCACTTGGTGCTCTCCCCCGGCGAGGTCCTGCTCTGCGTCACCGACGGCGTGACCGAACGCCGCGAGGGGTCGCGGATGCTGGGCGACGACGGCCTGGCCGAGGTGCTCACCGGCTGTACCGGGCTGACGGCCGGTGCGGTAGCCCTGCGCGTGCAGCGGGCGGTCGAACGCTTCGCGCCGGAGCCGCCGTCCGACGACATGGCGATCCTCACCCTGCGCGTCCCCACCCAGCGCCCGGGCTGACCGAGTCTGCTCACCCGGGGTCCAACCATGAGCGTTCCACAGCTGACGACGCCACAAATTGTGTGATTCACAAGGGTACAAGCTGGTCCGGCCGGGTACACCGATCTCACCGGGGAATCCCCCGGCGGGGACACGACCAGCAGTTCTTCACGCTGGCCCATCATTCTGACCGCAGCCGTCGCACCCTCCTGTGGTGCGCCCTCGGCGCGGTCGCGCGCATCCACCTCATCGAACATCCTCCTGCGGTTCACAGCGCCCTGCGCGCGCCCAGAGTGAAAGGAGCCTCCGGTGAGCAACGAAGCTACCGGGGCACTGAACGCCCGCTCCACCGGAGCCGACGCGGGGAACCTCGGTTACCTCGCCCTCGGCCTGACCCTCCTCGCCTACGGCCTCCTCTCCACTGGCATCTTCAGTGGCACCGGGGTCGGGGACTCCGCCCGTCTCGCCCACCTCCTCGGCGGCCTCACCCTGTTCATCGCCGGCCTTTGGCAGCTCCGGGCCGGCGAGGGCTTCACCGGCACGGCCTTCACCAGCCTGGGCGCCTTCTGGGCCACCTGGTCGGCCGCCGGCGGGGCCGGCAAGAACGCGGCTGGCCTGTTCCTGCTGCTCTGGGCCCTGCTCGCGCTCACCCTCACCGCCGCGAGCTGGAAGGCCGGCTGGTTCAGCCGCGCGGTGTACGGCCTGCTGACCGTCTCCCTGGTGCTCTCCGCCATCGCGACCTTCGCCACCTCCGGCGGGCTCGCCAAGTTCGCCGGCTGGGTCGCCGCGGCCTCCGGGCTGGTCGCCTGGTACTGGGCCACCGCGGCCATGACCAACAGCGCGTGGGGCCGGGTGGCACTGCCGGTCAAGTAACACCCGACACGCGAACGCCGGTGGGCCGGACCTCCCTTCCGGGGAGGTCCGGCCCACCGGCCCGTGCTGCTCGCGCCCCGGTCAGCTCCCGGTGGTGACGTGCTCCCCGGCCTGGGCTCCGGCCACCTCGGCGTCGTCCGGACCGGGCGACGCCCGGCGGGCCCGCCGGCGGCCGCAGGCCGCCTGGACCGCGTACGCGAAGAGCAGGATCACCACGGCCACCAGGCCGTCCGCCCAGAAGTGGTTGGCCGTGACCACCACCACCGCGACGGTCAGCACCGGGTGCAGGACCACCAGCCAGCGCAGCGGGCTCGACGACACCCTGATCACCGCGACCGCCGCCAGCACGCACCAGGCCACGTGCACCGACGGCATCGCCGACAGCTGGGCGACCTTGACCATCCCGCCGACCGCGCCGCCGTACACCGACTGCCCGTACTCGGCCGCGACGTCGACGAACCCCTCCTGCGGCAGCATCCGGGGCGGCGCCACCGGGATGAACTGCACCGCCAGGCAGATCGCCGTCGTGATCACGACCGTGTTCCGCACCCACGGGTAGCGGGCCCGGTGCCGCACGAAGACCCAGAGCAGCACCGCGATCATCACGGTGAAGTGCATCGACGCGTAGTAGTAGTTCGCCGCCTTCACCACGGCCGGACACGAGGTCACGGCGGCCTGCCAGGAGGCCTCGTCCGGCAGGCCGATCGCCAGCTCCGTCCGGTGGATCCAGCTCGCCCGGTCCAGCGCGTGCTCGGCGCTCATCAGCGAGAGGTGCCCCACCAGCTGCCAGAGCGCGAACAGCGCCAGCAAGGTGCCGGCCTCCCGCAGCAGCGCCGACAGCGGTGCGCGCCGCACCCGGGCGGCCGCGTACGCGCCTCCGTAGAGAGCGACCGCGGCGCCCCCGGCGGACTGCCAGGTAAGAGTCAGGTTCTGCAACGGTTCGCGCCTCTCCACCGAGCGGGTTGTGCTGGGGAGACGTTAACGCAAAAAGACCCCCTCCCGAACGGGAGGGGGTCTTCTTGGAATGATTGTTCGGCGGCGTCCTACTCTCCCACAGGGTCCCCCCTGCAGTACCATCGGCGCTGTGAGGCTTAGCTTCCGGGTTCGGAATGTA
>NZ_JBEXYD010000038.1:0-75903 GCF_040630735.1 Kitasatospora sp. NPDC005748 | reverse complement strand
TCCCGGCCAGGCCCGGGACGGCCTCCCGGCTCGAAGAACAAGCAACGGGCCCCACACCACAACGTCGGCAAGACGGCCAAACGAGCAGACTCGATCAAGGAACATCAAGGCCGACGAGGATAAACGCCAAGCTCAGGGAACCGCATCATGTCTCGCACCACCTCAGCCCGCACCTGGCGTGCGGGCCTGTTCGCCATCAGCATCGCCGCAGGCACCCTCACCGCAGGCTGGAGCACACCGGCCGTTGCCGTCTCCGCCGACCCGGCAGCCGACGGCTCCTACGCCTTCACCGCCAAGATCGCGGTCGGTGACACTTTCCGTGCCTGCACCGGCGCGCTGGTGGACCGCTACTGGATCATCACCGCCGCGTCCTGCTTCGCCGACGACCCCGCCCAACCGCAGAACCTCGCCGCCGGCGGACCGAAGTGGCGCACCACCGCCACCGTCGGACGCACCGACCTCACCACCGGCGCCGGTCAGCAGGCCGACATCGTCGAACTGGCGCCCCGTCAGGACCGCGACCTCGTCATGGCCCGCCTCGCCACCCCCGTCGACGGCATCGCCACCCTCCCGCTCGCCACCACCGCTCCCACCAGTGGCCAGAGCCTGCGCATGCCCGCCTACGGGCGCACCAAGACCGAGTGGGTCCCCAACAAGCTCCACACCGGGACCTTCACCCTCGACGCCGCCCGGCCCACCGCGATCGACACCACCGGTGTGAACGGCTCGGCCGTCTGCAAGGGCGACACCGGCGCCCCGCTCCTGCGCGAGACGAACGGCAAGGCCGAGCTCGTCGCCGTCGCCTCCCGCTCCTGGCAGGGCGGCTGCCTCGGCACCCCCGCCACCGAGACCCGCACCGGCGCCTCCAGCACCCGCACCGACGACCTCAGCACCTGGGTGAACAGGACCCGTCACACGACGCCGTCCGGGTCTGTCCTTGCGGGGTCGCCGTTCACGGTCGCCGACCCCGCCGACAAGCACCTGGTCACCTTCGTCCAGGACAGCGTCAACCACCTGTGGTCCGTCGACCCCAAGGGCGAGGGCTGGAAGGACCTCGGCGCCTACGCCGCCGGCTCCCCCACCGCCCTGGTCAACCCGGCCGACCACCACATCGTCGTCTACGTCAACGGGCCGAACAACCGGCTCTGGTCCTACGACCAGCAGGCCGCCCGGTGGACCCAGTTCACGGTGACCGGCGCGGGCACCGTGCTGGCCCCGAACGCCGTCCCGCGCACCGTCGTGGACCCCGCCGACAACCACCTCGTCACCTACATCCGGGACACCGACAGCCACCTGTGGTCCGTCGACCCGGCGGGCGAGGGATGGCACGATCTCGGTCCGATCGCCGCCGCCGACCCCGCCCCCGTGGTCAACCCCAACGACGGCCACGTCGTCGTCTTCCTCAACGGGCCGAACAACCGGCTGAACTCCATCGACGAACGCGGCGGCGTCCGGACCGAGTTCACCCCCACGCCCTCGGGCACCGTCATGGCCCCGGACGCCGTCCCCAGCACCGTGGTCAACCCCGCCAACGGGCACTTCACCACCTACATCCGCGACACCGCCAACCACCTGTGGTCCGTCGACCCTCTCGGCGCCGGCTGGCTCGACCACGGCCCCAAGGCCGCCACCGACCCCATCGCCAGCATCAACCCCCTGAACGGGCACATCGTCGTCGTCGTCCACGTCAACGGCCCCGACAACTACCTCAACTCCTTCGAACCCCAGGGATCCGGCGACGGCTGGACCCAGTACGACCGCACCCCCGCAGGCACCGTCATGGCCCCCGACACCAAGCCCCACACCGTCGAAGACCCCGCTGACCACCACCTCGTCACCTACATCCGCGACACCAACAACACCCTCTGGGCCGTCGACCCCGCCGACGAGGGCTGGACCCTCCTGTAGAACACGCCCCGCGGCCCCGGGACAGAACACCTCCCGGCGGGGGCGCAGGCGCGACAGGCCAGACCCGCCCGCCAGCCGGCGACGGCAACACCGGCACCGCCCGTAGGCGCAGGACCGCCGCATCACCGGGCACCCATCCCGGTGATGCGGCGTCCGCCGCCCCGCGCGAGCGAACGATGCTCGATGGGCGGCCACGGACCGTTCGGGGCACGGCCACTCCCTCACGGTCACCGGCCTGCCTTCGCACCCCCGGCCGCCGGCCCACGCCGGTGACAACACCAAGCACAGCCTCCGGCCGCCGGGTCGACGGACCAGCCGGACGCCAGACACAAGGTGCCCCCGACCAACGGCCGGGGGCACCAGGGTGTGCGGGGTCGCGGTCAGCTGTCGGCGGCGTGCCGGCGACGTGAGAGCGCCACCAGGGCGGCACCGGCGGCGACGGCCGCGGCGGCGCCGCCGGCCTCCCAGCCGAGCCCCTCGTCCACACCGGTCGCGGCGAGCTGACCGGAGACGGGAGCCGTGGCGGAGGCGACCCGCGCGGGCATCACAGCCGGGGCCGGGGTGGCACGGGTGCCAGTGCTGGTGCTCACGGAACCGACGGGCTGGACAACGGTCTGGGCGCTCTGCCCGGTGCCGGTGTTCTGGGCATGGTCAGGCTGCTGGACCGGCGCGGTCGGCTTGGCGGCGGCCGCCGCGTTGGCCTCGTCCTCGGCACGGGCCTTGTACTGGCCCTCCTTCAGGAAGGCGACCACGTCCTGGGGAGAACCCTTCAACGCGGCGACCCCAGCCTTCTGGACCGCGGGACCACCGACCGACAGGATCTGCGCGACCTTCACCCGGTTGTCGATCACCCGCGCGTCCGCGAGACCGACCTCGAGGAAGCGACGCAGGTCGGCGGGCGTGCCGCCCAAGGCCCTCTGGGCCCCCTCGGAGACGCTCGGGCCGATCTCCTTGTCCGCGAGGATCGTGAGAATCTCTACCCGGTCGTCCTCCGCGCGGGCTACGTACTGGCCCTCCTTCAGGAACTTCAGGATGTCCTCATGCGAACCGAACAGCGCGGCCTCAACGCCCTTACGCATCGCGGGTCCGCCATTGTTGAGGAGCTGGGCGACCTTCACCTTGTCGTCGCGCCAACGCCAGTCCTCCAGTTCAACCGTGAGAAAATGCCGCAGGTCAGCGGCGCTACCGGCGAGAGCCTTCTCAGCCGCCTCACGAACCCCGCGGCCCGACTCCTTGTCCTCCAGAATCCGCTGCACCTCGGCGCGCTCCTCGTCCTCCGCGCGGGCCGTGTACTGGCCCTCCTGCAGGAACTTCAGGATGTCGTCGTAGGTGCCGTTGAGCGCGGCCACGACGGCCCTACGCATCGCGGGTCCGCCAGCGTTGTAGAACTGGGCGACCTTCACCTGGTTGTCGGCCCGACGCTGCTTGGCCAACTCGGCGGTGAGGAAGTGCCGCAGGTCGGCCGCGGTACCGGCGAGAGCCTTCTCGGCAGCCTCCCGAACACCGGGCCCCGACTCCTTGTCTGCCAGGATCCGCTGAACCTCGGCACGGTCCAGCGCCTCCTGGGAGTCATGGTCCCCCGACGCATCGGACGCCGTGTCCGGACCGGACACCCCCGCGGGCGCCGGCTGCTCGGCAGCGGACGCCATCGACGGGAACAGCACAGCGGGCGCGAGCGCAGCGGCGGCAAGAACGGCGGACACCTTGGGCAACTTCATCAACCAGACCTGCTTCTTGAGCGGAGAACACGGGGAGAGATCGTGAATTCAGCCAGCATAGATCGTTTCATCCGATCACCATTCCAAATTCCCGGCCAGGGCCCGGCCGCCCCTGGCGCTGCTCTCCTGTTCGTCCTTCATCGGGCCTTCCGAACAGCTCACCGATCCTCAGCAGGCCTCCCACGCAGGGACCGGAGCGCACCGGGCAGACGAAGGGGTTCTCACGCCCCGCTCAATCAGCTGAGCTCTGGTCAGCATGGGCCCGGATACTGCTGCGGGTGCCAGGCGCCGGCGGGCAGGGCTTCGAGGTCGCGATCGCGGAGGGCGGCCCGGAGGATGGCGATGGCCTGGAGCACGGCAGGCGCTCGGTAACGGTCTCGCCCTCAAGGCCGGCGGGGACGGTGCGGTGGTGGCGGTGGTGGAGCGCGTCCTGCTGGAAGGATGCGGGCGAGGATGTCGGGCAGCATCTGGTGGATGGGAGGCTATGGCCGAGGTCGGCTGGGACGCGGTGTACGTGTCGGCGCAGGGATTTGCCGCCAACGCGAACCGATTCATAGGGGGTGAGCCGTCGTTGTACGGCTGGGAGTGCGCCAGCGTGCTGTGGCTGTCGGGCAACTACCGGTTGGCGTCCGGGTCCTGGCCTCCACCCCGTGGCCCCCGGGGACGCATGCACCCGGCCGGTCAGGGCCCGGGCCAGGCCGGGGGTCGAAGGCATGCAGGGTCGTGTCGATGATGCGCCATGACGAAGCACTGCCCGACTGCTGTGTCAGTGTCTCGTGGCACTGTGCGGCCCATGATCAACAATTTTGACGGTGCCGACCACATCGACTGGTCGTCCATGGGCCACGCCTACGGTCCGGCCGACGACGTACCGCTGTGGCTGGAGCAGATGGCCTCGCCCGACTCCGTCGTCCGGGAGAAGGCGTTCAGCAGTTTCTACAACTCGGCCCTCCACCAGGGCTCCGTCTACGAGTCCACGGTGGCGAGCCTGCCGTTCCTGGCCACGCTCGCCAACGACTCCGGAACGCCGGACCGCGCAGCTGTTGTCGGGCTCCTGGTCAGCATCGGGCGCTCAGCGCTGGAGCGCTTGTCCTTTGTCGACGAAGACGGCCTGTCCAACTACGATCCGTCCGTCGACGAGCCGTTCCCCGATGCAGACGCCATGCTGCAACTGCGCGAGCGGGGCGACGACTTCGTGCGGCACGCGGCGGACCCGGACCCGCGGGTACGGCAGGCCGCCGTCCCGGCCCTGGGGATGTTCCTCGACAACACCGAACGGGCGTTCGCCCTGCTGCGCGAGCGACTGGCCGCCGAGAACGGCACCGTGGAGCGGCTGCTGGTGATCGAGGCCGCCGCGACCCTGGCCCAGCGGCTGCCGACCGCGCTCGGCCCGGTGACGGCCTGGCTCACCGCTCTGGCCACGGACCCGGCGCTGGACGCCGACATCCGGCTCGCCGCCATCGTTCACCGGGCCGCCTGCACGCCGGAGGCCATCGACACCTGCCTCGTCCCGACGGCGATAGGCCTGCTTCAGCAACTCACCCCCGAACCGGAGCCCGAGGACGGGGCGGCCGAGGCCGATTCCGAAGTCGGAGCCCGGCCGACGGACTGCGGGCAGTGCGGCTGCTTGAACACCGCCGCCGAACCAGCACCGGACCAGGGCGCTTCGCCGCAGCTCGCGGCGATCTTCGACGACCTCGACCGCCACGGCCGTATCCACGCCCCCACCACCGAATTGCTCACCACCCTCCACCGGGCCCTGGACGCACGGGTACCCGAGCGCACCGCCCTGCTCATTGCCCAACTCCGCAGCCCCGACCGGGCCACCCGCCATGACGCCATCACCATGACCTGGGACCTGATCCGTTCCCGGCGCGGCGACCACACCGGCCTCGTCCTCGCCCTCGCCGACAACCTGCGACCCGACGACCCCTACACCGCCGCCGAAGCAGCCGAAACCCTCGGCAAACTCCCCACCGCCCTCGCCGAACCGGCACGCGAAGCCCTCGCCGCTCTCGTGGAGGCCCACCGCACCACCTCCTGCCCGAACGTCTGGGCCGCACGACACCCGCTGCTACGCCGGGCCCATCAGCAGGCGGTCACAGCGTTGGCCGGCCTCGGCGACGAGCGGGCCCTGCCCAGCCTGCTGACGGCGCTCGACACCGGCACCGACGACTGGCGTGCCCTGCAGGTCGCCGGACACCTCCCCCAAGCAGCCGGGGAACTACTGCCCAGGATCACCCGGCTCCTGGCCGACGCGGACCTGTCTTCCTGGCCCTGGGGATCCGCGCCCACGCTCATGGCCGCCCTCGGCAAGCTCGGCGGCCCGGCGGCTGTCCCGGCGCTCGCCACGGCGCTCGTCACCGCCCTGGAGCAGGGGCACTGGCGTACCGCGGGCGCGGCCCTCTACAACCTGGGCTCCATCGGCACCGGTGCCACAGCCGCGCTGGCGGTGATCCGGCCGATCGCCGACGCCGAGGACCCTGACCTGCGCTTCGCAGCCACCAAGGCCCTGTGGGACATCGAGGGCAATCCCGGCGACACGGTGCCGCGGCTGACCGCCCTGCTCGACACCGGCAAGAACCAGGACGCAGCCGACCTCCTCGGCCGGATCGGGGCGCCGGCGGGCGAAGCACTACCCCGCCTGAGGCAGATGCTCGAAGGCGGGCATCCCGTAACCCGGGTCTACGCCGCCGCCGCGATCTACGACATCGGCGGCCCTGCCCAGGTGGGGACCGTCCTGCCCGTGCTGCTGGAGACGTGGGAGGAGAACAGCACGACCGTCGGCCGCGTCCTGGACTGCCTGCAACGGATGGGCCCCTCCGCCGCGCCCGCCCTCCCTCTCATCCACGCCGAACTCGCCCTCGCACGCCGGGGCGGCGGCTACTTCGGGAGCATCGCCGACGACGAGGACCTCCAGCACGCCGGCCGGGCCGTCATCCGCCAGACAGCCTGACGCGCGGCCGACACCGCTCCGGTCTGGACGCCCTGCTCCAACACGGCAGGCCTGGCGACGCTGTCCGCTCTCATGGAGGACGGCCCACAGCGCGGGCCTGACCTGCGGGCGTTCAGGACGGGCGAGAGGCACACCGCTCTCGGTCCCGCCCGACCGCCGCGCCGAACCCCGCCGCCACCCGAACGGACCACGCCGGGACGAAACTCACCGGCCCTGACCTGCAAAATGAAAGGGTTCCGGGCCCAGGGTCAGCCGGCCCCTGGCGGCCAAACTCACCGGCAGCTCCGGGGTCAAACTCACCGGCCGGGGACGAAACTTCCCAGTGCAGGTCAGCGGCGGTGGCGAAACTCCCCAATGCAGGACAGCGGCCTGCACCAGGATGAGGACAGGTCAGGTCCGGCGCCACCAGAAGTAGGTGCGCTTCGCCTCGGCGGCCACGGCTTCCACGGCGGCCCGCTCACGCTCGGCGGCATCCCGCGCCCGCTGCTCGGCCACGTCCTGGCGGCAGCGGGCGCACAGCCGGTCGTCGTCCCAGGTGTCGGCCCGCTCCTGTTCGGCCCACCGCTCGTCCAAGAACCACGCCTCGTATCGGGTGCAGGCCGGACGGCGCCGATCACGCTCCACCCGCTCCCACTGCGCCTCGCGGGCCCGCCTGGCAGCCTCCTGCTGCTGCTCCAGCAGCAGGTCACCGTCCTCGTTGTCGAGCGCCCGTATCAAGGTGGTCCACTCCTGGCCGCCGAAGCGCCACCGGAGGGGCCGCCCAGGCCCTTGTCCTGGCCGGTCGAGGCCTTCGCCTGTCGGTTGGTCGGGTGGTCGGCGGCCTGGTCGCCGTCGTCCGGGTCGGGAACGGCGAGCGAGGTGGTGGTCATCGAGTGGCCTTCCGTCAGCGATAGGCCGGATCCGGCGCGGTGGCCGGCCCGGCACCCGGACCAGCGCCCGGGTGCGGCCGACACTGCACACCACCCCCTTGTCCGCGGCCTCACCGAACCCCTTGTCCGACCCCTTGACCAGCGTGTTGCCCCGCCCGATTCGCCCCGGCCTGAGGCCTTGTCCTCCCGGTATGTCCGTGACCGACACCACAGACCGCCAGCCCGCACCGCACGGCCGGTGCGGTCCGCCGGCCTTGCGGTGCGGGACGAGGCAGTGCGGTGCGGTAGCGGCACGACTACCGCACCAGCCCTTGCGGGTGCAGGGCGGGAGCCGCACCCGCGGTGCGGGACGCGCGGAGCCCGCGCGGCCTGGACGGCTGGGTCCTGGGGATCGCGGGTCGCGGTGGGCGGCCCGGAGGGTGGGCGATGGCGTGGAGCGCGGAGGGGTGGAGGGCGACCTGGTCGTGGCGGGGCTCGCGGACGAAGCGGTCCGGCCGGGGTGGCCGTGGAGGATCTCCGCCCACTGGGGGACATCGTGGATGGCGGCCTCGACCCAGCCGACCGGTCAGCCGTGGTGGAGCAGGACGTGGACCGGGCTGGCGCGCGGGCTGGAGGCGTCGGGACGCGCCACATGGTGCGGGCTCAGCCGTCCGAGAGCGGGCGCTCCCACTCCCACGGTCCGTACCGCTCGGTGGGCCGGGTGGGCACCTCGGCCTGGGGCTGACGGCTCACCAGTTCGCGCCAGCGCTCCTTGGCCGTCTGCTGCAGTTCGCGGCCCGACCGGCGGTTTCGGTGCGCGAGCCGCGCGCGGTCTGCGGTGGCCCGAAGGTGGTCGCGGGCGGCGAGGCATGCCGGACGATGCGGCAGAGCTGTTCGCTTCGTCAGTCCGACCGCACCGGCCAGCGCGCACCCGGCGCCTTGACCACCCGGTCGCCGACGCCGAGCGACCGGTACGTCCGACTGTTCACCTCGATGGTGACCTCCCGCCCCTCGTCGGTGCGGATCCCCATCATGAGATGGCCCGACGGGCCGTAGGTACCGATCGAACTGTGCACCCACCGGCCGGTGACCACCCCGGTGTAGGCGTCGTTCGCCTCGCCCGCCCGCTGCCAGACGATCATCGCCAGAACCATGACGAGCGGGCCAATGGAGAGGAGCAGGAAAATGGTGCTCGACATGTGCGACCCCCCGCATCGACGACGGCGCAGGCCATCCACGGCACCGTACCGGTCCTGTGAGCGCCAGCCCAGAAGGCATACCCGGAAAGGCAGTTCGGACCCGGCGCGGGTGGGCGGGGCGGGCCGCACTCCATTGTGGCTCGTGACGTGACCCGTCGGCTTTGAGCGGTCTTTCACCACGGGGGTTGACCTGGGCCATCAAGGTTCGCCGGATGGTGCGTCACGATCGGCGTCACGAATACCGGGCCCGGGAGCAGCGTCGGCGGCCGGAGCGGCAGGCGGGCCTACAGCGGTCGCGGCTTCGAGGCCAGCGGCGGCAGGGGCATGGCGGAGGGCGGCTTTGCGGACATCGGCGGGGGGTGCGGACGTGGCGGCGCGGTGATGGCGTCGAGGGGTGCTCGGCGGGCCGTGGGGCGGTCGGTTGGGGTCCGGGACGGCGGCTGGGTCCGCCCAGGGCGGTTGCTGGCGGCCTTGAGGGCACTGGCGGCGATCATCATTATGGCCAGGCCGTCGCCCAGAGGCGGTCCCGCCCCACGGGCCGGCCGCTGCCTGGCGAAGGCCAGGGGACTGGTCGTTCTCGCGGTCGTGCGGATGGCCGGGGCCCGGACCAGCCGGGGAGATCTGGGCCGGGCTTGCCGACTTGCCCAGGGTGTGTTCCCGTTCGTCGATTCGCCCGCGCCCGGGCTGCGGCTTGGCCGATGATGTGACATACCCAGAGGCTGGGTGAGTGCTCCGGGCAGGGGGAACAGGGCGCGCATGGAGATGATCAGCGGCACCGGGCTTGGCTGTCGGCCCTGGCCGGAGTTCCTGGACCGTCGCCCCGCGCTGATCGTCCCGGCGGCCCCCGACCGTGTCCTTCGGGGGGAGGACGGCTGGGCGGAGCGGCATACGGGCCGGGCGCTCGCCGGGCCTGAGCCGTCCTGGTCGGCGGTGCTCACCCACTGCCACCTGTCCGTTCACCGTCCCGGCGGACTGCTCTGGTTCAACGGCGGAGCGCAGCAACCGACTGCTCCGCCGGTCGTCGCCGGCGCTGACGGCCGCCACGGTGCTCTCGATCAGGACAGTGGCTGCCTCGTCATCGGATCCGGGCGTCACGTGTCAGCGACTCACGTGCGGTCGGGATCGCCCGGCGACGGCCCGGACCGCCGACCAGTGTCTCCCACACGGGGTCGGGCTGGCCTGGCACGGTCCGGCCACTCACCCACCATGAGGCTGCCAGCTGTGAGTAGATCGGCACGTCGGCGAAGTGGAAGGCCGTTCTCGCGGCCGGCTCCGGAGCCATCGCGGGCGTCGTCATGCGCGGGTCGACGGCGGCGGCCAGGGCGCGATCGGCGCCGGTCGGCTCCCGGGTCGCCGAGCGCGACACCCGCTCCTGCTTCCAGGCCGTGGGCAGCGGCTCGACCAAGGCCCAGTGCCCGTCGGACGAATCCGTTGAGTACGGCATCCGTTTCCCCCGACCCCATCATGCACACGACGTGCAAGTCAGCCCGAACGACTCCGCACCCGCGAACGGGCGGCACCAGATCATCCAGAAATTGACATACCGCCCCCTACTGACATCGGCTTGTCAGGGTGACGTAGGGGTGGCGAGGGTCAGGCCGGGCGCTTCTACCTCCGCCCAGGTCACCTCCTTCCAGGCGGTGACGGCCTGCTCGTCGCGCTCGGCCACCCGCCGCGCGGGAACCTGCGGGCTGAATCCGAGCCGGTGCACCAACCTCGTCGCCCCGGACACGCTGGAGGAGACGTGGAACTTGCGCCCGATCAGCGTGGCCACCCGCGAGGCCGTCCACACCTGGTCCTCCACCCAGCCGTGCGCGGCCGGGCCCTGGTCCAGGTACGCGGCCAGTTTCTCCAGGCAGTGCGGGGACAGGCGGCACCGCGACCCGCTCGGACCACGTGACGCCAGTGCCTCGGCCCCGCCCTCCCGCCAGACCTGGTGCCACCGGTACCGAACTTCGGGCTCACCCGCAGCTGACGCGCGACCTCCGACGGCTTGATCTTCCGCTCGAACAGCTCGGCCGCTTGAATCCGGACCGCCTGTCGGCGCTCACGCCCAGCAGGGGTCAGTCCGCCCCCATCGGCATACCTCACACACCACCGAATACAGCCACCGACCCAGACCCGTCAGGAAGTTCACCAAGGTTCACCCTGACGAGCCGATGTCAGTAACGTCTACTCAACCCCAGGCCCAGGAAGACGCTTGGCTGGGACACCCCAGCCAAGCGCTTTTTCGAGCTGCCTGAAGACGATCCCACCCCCGTCGGGTTGCGGCGAGTTGTTGAATCCACCCGTTCGGGGGCGGGGCGTCGTGCGTACCGATCGGGGGTGGGTCAGTCCTTGCCGGGCACCGCCAGGATGCAGAGCAGGGAGCAGGCCACCGCCGCGGACGGGGCGGTGGTGGTGGGGGTGGTGCCGGCGGGCGCGTTCGCGGCGACGAAGCTCGCGGAGGCGGTGTTCTTCAGCGGGAGCGCCAGCAGCAGGGAGTCGCAGTAGACGGCGCGGCTGGTGCCGGCCGCGAGGGCGAAGGTGCCGGCGGCCTGCCGGCAGGCGGGCGTGCTGGCGTCGTTGACGGTGACGGACGCGGCGTCGACCGGTCCGGCGTTGCTGACGGTGATCCGCCAGTGCGCGGTGCCGAGCAGGCCCAGCAGGCCCACGGGGCTGGTCTTGGCCCAGGGCCCGGGGCCGCCGGGCAGACAGTCGTGGGAGTTGGCGGAGCCGCAGATCTCCTTCTCCACGGTGACCCGGGGCTGGCAGCCGGTGCCGGGCGCGACCGCGGTGGTGACGGTGTTGGAGGTGAGCGCGCCGTTCGCGTCGCTACCGTTCGCGGTGTTGGTGACGGCGGTGGCGGTGCAGGCGGCCGCGACGGTGGTGCGGAAGCAGACCTGCGGCCCGTCACCCCGGTACTCGACGACCAGAGAGGGGTGGTTGCCGTTGGTGAAGTCCGCGGAGGTGGTCAGCACCAGCTGCGCGGTGACGGTGAGGGCCGGGTGCGCGGTGACGGAGATGCCGGACAGGTCGACCGTGCCGTCCGCGCCGAGCGCCGGGGTCGCGACGGGCGTGCCGTCGGGGTCGGTGACCAGGACCCGGGACGCCGACAGGGTGATGTGCGAGAGGTCGATGTCGGTCAGCCGGACCTTGTCGTAGCCCTGGACGTGGCCGCTCGCGCCGTCGCAGTAGAAGTCGCCGGGTTCGAGGGTGACCGAGGCACCGCTGTGTACACAGGGGCTGGCGCCGGTCGTCGGGTCGAGCGAGAACAGCACGCCGGCGTCGCCGAGGCCGATCAGGCAACGGGTCGTGGAGTCGTAGCTGTAGCCGTAGTCGCGGGTGTCGCCGCCGTGGGCACTCGGGTGCCCGGCCGGGAGCGGGAAGCCCGCGCAGGGGCCGCCGGTGGCCCAGTCGTGGCAGACGGTCGCGCCGGCCACCCCGCCGCCCCAGATCGGGAAGTAGCTGCGGGTGCCGGTACCGGTGGTGACGGTCTCGGGGTTGAAGGTCAGCACGTTGCCGGCCAGCGCGCCGAGACTGCTCGGCGCGGCGTGCACGGAGCCGTCCAGACCGTAGCAGGTGGTCAGGACGTTGGCGCCGCCGACGGTGCTGGTGCAGACGCCGTCGGGGTGCCCGGCGGTGTCGTACGCGGTGTAGGCGTTGTAGGTGTAGTAGTTGGCGTTCGGCCCGGCGGGGTGCTGGGTGTCCCAGCCCGCACAGGCGGTGAGGGCGGCCGTGTCGAAGCAGCCGAGCTCGGGCGGCCCGGGGACGGTGGAGGTGCCGGCCTGCGGCGAGCTGGAGACGAAGACCTTGTCGCCGATCGCGGTGAGCGCGCCGAAGTAGAGCGCGGTGGGCGTGCTCGGCAGGTCACGGTTGCCGGGGGCGACGGGCGCGTACGGTTGGCCGGCGCACGGGGTGCGGGTGGCGAGAGCCAGGCAGAGCACCCGGCCGTTGCTGGCGACGCCGTACAGGTTGTCGCCGGAACGCACCAGGCCCGCGAGGTTGTTGACGCTGCTGGGCGAGCCGCCGGTGGGCGTGAGGGCGGTGAAGCCGCAGTTCGCCTGCGCGTCGAGGTCCAGGCAGCCGACGCCGACCGCGGCGGCGGTGACGGCGGGGTACAGCACCTGGTTCGGGTGCGCGGGGTCGAACACGTACTGTGGGGTGAGCGGGCTGCCGATGTCACCGGTGGCGCCGCTGCCGAGCGGGCCGACGGTGGTGTTCAGCGGCCGCGGCCAGGGGCCGCCGGTGCAGGGCTGACCGGCCGTCAGGCTGAGGCAGACCACCTGCGGGGCGCTAGGCGCGGCGTGGTGGTAGATGTTCCAGGACTGGATCTCGCCGGACGCCGTCCGGTGCAGGATCGGGGTGAACCCGTCGCCGCCGGTGGACTGCGCGGTGGGCTGGACGGGGGCGAGCAGCAGCGGGGAGACGCCGGTGCCGACGCCGCGCAGCACCGGGTTACCGGCCCGGACGGCGGTGGTCGCGGTGCCGGTGTCGGTGGCGCCGAACGTGCTTCCGTCGGTCGACCAGGACGGCGTCCACCCGGGCGGGACCTTCAGCGAACCGGGCACGTACGTCTGGGAGTTGCCCGCGCCCGCGATCGGGTCGGTGACGACGGCGGGCGCGGCGGCGCCGCCGGAGGTGCCGCCGCGGTAGGTGACGGCCCAGTTCAGGGTGTCGCCGTGCTCGGCGGTGGCGGCGCCCGGGTGGGTGGCGTTCTGCACGGTCTTCACCAGCGCGGACGCCCCGCCGGCGGTGTCGGCCGGGCTGGCGCCGGCCCCGGGGGCGACGCCCCCCAGGCCCAGCAGCAGGAGCGCGGAGGTGACGGCGACGGCCGTGGCGGCGCCGAGCGGACGGCGGCCGGTGCGACGGCTTCGGGCGGTGATCGGCATGGGCGGACGCGGGCTTCTCAGCACTGGTTCTCCACCTCTGATCGGCAGTCGGACTGGCGGGTCGTCAGTCCGGTCCGTCGACCAGGGTAAAGGTGCGGTAAGTATGGACCGGACCTACTTTTCATATTGGTCACATAGTGAACGAATATGACTCGGAATCTTTCCCCTCGACCGTCCGCACGACCTCCGAGGGCCGATCGCCCCCGAACATCACTTCCATGCCTACCCGCCCTTGGGCCGCTGACGTACGACACCCGCAGCCCGAGCCACCACACCGTCGGGTGACGTGACTCAGCCAGGCGAGTGACAGAGACGACCGCCGACTGCTACCCGGGCGGGCCGGTGTTCCATGATCGGTGCCGTCGCCGTCTCCGGCGGATCGTGTGAAACCGTGTCAGTGCCGTGCGATCGGTACGACCACGGCTGTTCGAGGAGTCCGTCCCATGCGTTCACGAGTCATCGCCCTCATGGCCGCCGCCATCGCGGCCACTTCGGCGCTCACGCAGCCCGCCCACGCCGCCCCCCTCATCGACGGGGTCTACCGGTTCGCGGCCCTCACGGACGGCAAGTGCCTGGTCTGGCCCAAGCTGCACGGACCTGTCGGCACAGTGTCACTGGGCGACTGCACGGACAGCACGTACACCTCGGCGAACTGGCAGGTACAGCAACGGCCCAACGGAACGATGAACGTCTCCGTGCCGAACTCGGCCCCGCGCGGCTGCCTGAGGTTGACGGACGACCACAAGGTGGGGATCAGCGACAACTGCGACCGGTACGCCGAATGGACCGTCTTCTATGGCTCCGCCGGCCCTGGCAGCACGGTGTGGGCCGACATCGAGCACACCCCCGGCGACCGGTCCGCCTCGTGGGGGAAGCTGGTCGACGATCCCGGCGTGACCGGCCGGCTCGTGGTGAGGCCGGCCCCCATCGAGCCGCACCACTGGACCTTGCAGCCAGCCGGCTAGAACACCCGGTCGCTCCCTGCGCACACGGGCCGGATTCCCGCACCAGGCGGAGGCGGGAAGTGGGAGTCGGGCCCGCGCGCACGAGCCGCACTTTCTGACCTGGTGGTTCAGAACAGGCCCGGCTGGTTGTCAGCAAGTTGTGGAAGTGCCGGCGGATTGCTCCGCCGGGGTGACAGCAGGCCGGGTGCCGGCAGGACCTTCGAGCTCGGCGTGCGGTTCGGCCGCAGGGCGGCCGGGGCCCTGCCGGCTCCGGCCGGACAACCCACCACCAGGTCATTACCCCAGGCAGAACAGGTGAGGCGAGCGAGAGACGGGGGATATGGGCCGAGAGGCGCCAGGGTCTCATCCCGGTCTTCCGCTGTCACCCTGGTCAGGGCCCGCCACGCGACCACCGGCTTCGGCTGGTGCTGTCCGTTCACGGCCTGGCCGACACGAAGGGCCAAGGCACGAGCCTGCCCTGGCCCTTCGTGTCGGCCTCATTGCCGTGGTCTTCAGGAAGGCCCAGTCCCGGTCGCCCGGGGTCGCCTCCGCGCGCGCCACCGGGTGCGCAGGACGCCGTCCCCGTCGGGCAGCACGGCCGTGAACAAGGGGCTGCGCCCATCGACGTCCATCGGCAGGACGGCAGGCACGGGCACCACAGACCTGGGCGGCCAGTGCCGTGAACTGGGTCTCGTCGGCGACCGTGCTGGTGATCCGGCCGTCCCGGTCCTCCCACACGAATTCGACCAGGCCCTCGTCCGGGAGGCCGGCCACAACTGCGGGGACATCGCTGGAGAGGTCCGGCCAGAGCGCCAGCCGGGCCCGCCGGAGCCGGTCGAGGTCACCGCCCAGGCCGCACTGACCAGAGCTGGCTCACCGTGCTCGGCCGCGAGCTGGCCGCCGCCACCAACGTCGGCCGACTGGCCACCTCCACCGGGCAGCGCCCGCGCGCTACCCGTCCGGCGGCTGCGAACCCTCGGTCAGGAGCGCGGTGATCCGCTCGACTACGTCGCGCCTCCGCTCTGGTCACGCGGCACTGCGGCCGGGGCCGGCTGCGAGTGGCGGGCGGTGTGCAGGGCCCCAATCAGCGCCAGTCCCCGGTCCGGACCGGCGCCGTCCCCGCCAGCATCGAGCTGTATCCCCCACCCGACTCGGCGAGTACGGCGTGGCTGCCGCGTTCCGCGAGTGGTGTCGTCAACGCCCGCGCTTTCGCTCACCACCGGCCCTTCGGGAGACCATCCGCGCCGCCCTGACGGCCCCGCTGTCCAACGGGGTACGGGGCCGAGCGGGCGCTGTGCTTGTCGCCGATCAGCTCCCGCAACCGCTCCGCCGTCTTCTCCCGTGAGCTCCAGTGGGCGGCCAGGGACTCCTCGGCCACCAGCAGAGGACATCGGCGCAGCACGTTCTGAGGCCCCGATGGAGGCTGTGGCGTCGGGCACCGGCCGAGCGGTCAGAGTCACCTGCCTCCTGCACCTTTGTGACGTTCAGTAGCATCACGCTATTTGCATCGCGAGAGATCGTCTCCGATGGGAACGACGTAACAAGGGGGATCTGTGTTCACTTTCGGACGCCGAAGGATGCTCGCGCTACTGGCCACCGCGGCCCTTGCCGAGCCGTTGCTGGCCGCTCGTCCGCCGACAGCGGCGGCGGCATCCGGAGCGATCGCGCCGCTGGTCATGCAGGTCGTGGCCCATGAGGACGACGACATCCTGTTCATGAACCCGGACCTGGCGGCCTCGCTCGCCGCAGGGGTGCCGACGGTCACGGTCTTCCTCACCGCCGGCAACCAGACCGGCGACCCCTGCCCGGCGAACTGTGGAGGGCAGCCCGACACCGACTGGGAGCGGACCGAGAACCGCCAGCTGGGAGCGATCAACGCCTATTCCCGGATGGCCGGGGTCAGCGACACCGTTCCGGGCACCGACGAGGAGAGCCGCTGGGCGCGCGGCATGCTCTCGGTCGGGGACCGTGAGGTCGAGCGGTACGTGCTTCGGGAACGCCCCAACGTTCATCTGATCTTCGTCAATCTGCACGACGGAAACCTCATCTCGCTTGAGCAGGACCGGGCGGCCACGGACTTCACCGTGACGCCTCCTCCCGTCGACAACCATCCCCCGGTGCAGCCGACGACGTACACCGGCGACGATGTGGCCAGGCTGCTGCAGGGGCTGATGATGGCCTACGAGCCTTCCGTCCTGCGGGGGCAGGACGAGTACCCCGACCCAGCCAAGAGGTGGCACCCGGATCACCTGGCGGCAGCCAGGTTCGCCGCGGAGGCCGCGCTGCTGTACCGCGCTGCGCAGCCCAGCACGGCGAACAACATGGTCCAGGTGAACTACCGGGACTACAACATCGAGACCTCCCCGGTGAACCTTGAGGGGTCGGCCGTATCGGCCAAGCGTGCCGCTTTCGAGGAGTACCAGAGCCACGACCACTCCACCGGCAACTACAGCCCGGACTGGTTCTCTCGCATGTACTACCGCTGGTCGCGCGGCACGTCGTGGGCCGGGGTCAACGCGGACGGCCGGCCTCAGGCGTTCGTGGTCCGCAACGGGATGCTGTACACGTGCTGGCGCACGACGTCCGGCGGTTGGGCCGATTCCCTGCAGTTGGCCGATCCAGGGGGGCGGCTGGCGCCGGGGCTCGCCGTGGGGACGAACGCCGACGGTCGACTGGAGGTCTTCGCGCACCGGCTCAGCGACCACCACATCGTCTCGTTGGCCCAGAACACCGCGAGCCAGGAGTGGCGTCAGCGCTGGACGGATCACGGCACGCCGAACCCCGGCGACCTTGCCTCGCAGGTGGGGTCGCCAGTGGTGGCCAACGACGACGACGGCCGGCTCGAGCTCTTCGTCAGGAACGCCGGCGGTGGTCTGAGCAGCAAGTGGCAGACCTCTCCGAGCGGCGACTGGTCGAGCGCGTGGGCCGACATGGGCGGGAGCGACATCCAGGATCCGGTGTCGGCGGTGCGCAACGGTGACCGCCGTATCGAGGTGTTCGCCAGCACCTCGACCAAGATGCTGTCCTGGTGGCAGACCTCCCGCAACGGCAGCTTCGCCGGGCCCGGCGACATCCCGGGTGCCCGCCCCGCCAGCCCGCCCAAGGCGGTTCTGAACGGCGCCGGCCGGATCCACCTCGCCTACCGCGAGAGCGGCACCGGAGCCATGGGCATCAGCCGGCAGGAGGTGTCCGGTGGAAGCTGGACCACACCGTCCTTCTACCAAGGTCACGGGGGCGTCGGCGAACCCGCCGCGACTGTGGCGGGAGGGATGGTCACCCTGTTCGAGCGCAACCGCGGCACCGGTGTGAGCTGCACTGTCCAGGCCACAGAAGGCGTCTACGCGGCATGGAGGGACCTCGGAGGGACAGTACTGGACTACCCGGCGGCTGTGACCGACGGCGCCGGAGTAGCCCACGTGTTTGTCATCGGCACCAACGGCCGGATCTACGTCCACCCGATGAACACCGCCGACGGCATCTGGCACGGCCCCTTCTAGCCACCCAGCAGGCCGGCTCACGTGGGCCGCCCCGGACCTGGCAGGCATCAGCCAGCGGACGGGGGCAGCCGAGGGGTGCGGGTGAACGGTGTTCACCCGCACCCCTCGGCGTCCAGTTAGGCCGCCGCAACGCTCCACCGCCCCGCCAGCGCCCGGCGTGGGTGAGGATCCACGCGGGTCATCGGTCGCGACAGCGCCCCGTGCGACAGGGAGCGCGACAGCCCCACGCGACAGGGGCGCTGTGGCCGCTCAGCGGCGGTCCTTGGCTGGGTAGAGCTTGGCGTGCTGCACCCGCAGGTTCCACCACGGGTCGGCTTGGGCGGAGACACGGGCGACCACCAGTTCACGGCGGGTGGGCACGGGCAGCACCAGAGGACCCAGCTCCTGGTCCTCCCGGTCGCTGGCGCACTGCGGGCACTCCAGCCGGTTCGGGCCAGCCTCCTCCGTCAGCTCCAGCAGCGAGCCCTCCTTCCCGCCGATCGAGCCCCGGTACGTCCAGCACCGGCGCAGCGCGGAGTTGGTTGGCGGTGCGGGCCGCCTCGAGCTGCGCCTGGGCCTTGGCCTCCCGCTCCTTCTCGCGCCGCTTCTGGTTCTTCTGGTGGCAGGACCGACAGCGGCCACCAGGGGGACGGGTCCACTTCTGCTCCCCCTTCGGGCCGTACTCCGTGGTGCTCTCCTGGCGGGGGACGTTTCCGCAGTCGACGCAGGCCAGGGTGGCCATCAGCTCGCGGTGGGCCTGCTTCGCCTTCTTCTCCCGCGCCTTCTGGCGCTCGTCGTACGCCTCTCGGGTAATCCGGGCTCTCCAACGCCTCCAGCAGGGAGTGCCGCCCGGCGCGGCCGTAGCGCCACCAGACGGGGCCGAGCGGACCGTGCTCGGAGCAGCTCCAGCGTGGTGGCGACGACCGGCACGGCGTCGTCCTACTTGTGCCAGCCGTCATCGTCCGCGTTGTCGGTGGGACGCACCCACCAGGAGGCGCCGCAGGCGCCGCGCGCCAGGTCCGCCACCCTCTCCTGCCGGTTGGCCAGAGTGGCGGGTTCGGCGTCGGTGACGGCCACCGGATCGGCGGGAGCGGGTGCGCACCGGATCGCACCCCCGCGCTCCCAACGGTGACGGCCAGGCGCAGCGTGCGGCCGAGCTGGCGGCGCTGCACCGGGCCGCCGACGCGGGGAA
This sequence comes from Kitasatospora sp. NPDC005748, assembly GCF_040630735.1. Classification (NCBI taxonomy): domain Bacteria; kingdom Bacillati; phylum Actinomycetota; class Actinomycetes; order Kitasatosporales; family Streptomycetaceae; genus Kitasatospora; species Kitasatospora sp. NPDC005748. The sequence goes on along the minus strand of NZ_JBEXYD010000038.1, from coordinate 56,791 downwards.
GGCGGCGGCCGCGTGGGTACGGCAGCTGGCGAGCGTGCCCTGTAGCCAACTTCGACGCTCACCCCTGCGCGGCACGCTGGTGCACCAGCCTGTCACCGGGCGGCGGTGCGTCACGGTGTCAGGACGACCCGCCCGAAGACCTCGCCGGCATCCATCAGCCGGTGGGCGTCTGCCGCAGCCTCGAGTGGGAGGACGGCATGGACGACGGCGCTGAGGTCACCTCGCACCGCGGCCTCCAACTGGTCGGCGCGTATCCGGGCCAGGTCAGCTCGCGGCACCGTGTCCAGACTGAAGGTCGCGACCGACAGCGACTGCCGGAACCGGCTCAGCAGCGCCGACCCGAAGTCCGCCGGAGGCGGCCCGGCGACGAGGCCGACCAGCACGAGCCGACCACGGGGTGCGAGCCGCGCGAGGAACGAGGGCAGCGCCGGCCCGGAGACGATGTCGACGATCACATCGAAGCCGGCCGGCTCGGGACCACGCGTACTGTTCCCGTCACGGTCGAGCACGTGTGTCGCGCCGTACTCCATCAACCGCTCGCCCCGCTCGGCTGACGACGTGGTCACCGCGACTGCCCGTGCACCGGCCCGGGCCGCGATCTCGACGGCTGCGATGCCGATGCTGCCGGCCGCGCCACGTACCAGCACGGTCTCGCCCTCGGCGAAGTGCGCCTGCTGCAGGGCGAAGTGCGCCACCGGGGCGGCGCTGCCGAGTGTCACCGCATCGACGGGCGTCAGGCCGGCGGGCAGCGGCGTGACGTTCGCGATCCGCGCGACCGCGTACTCGGCGTAGCCGCCGGAGAGGCCGGTGAACGCCCAGACGCGTCGGTCGAGCCATGACGCCTCGACACCCGCTCCCACGGCCGCGACCGTCCCGGCCACCTCACTTCCCGGCACCAGACCGTCGCGAGGCATGGCCGGGCCGAGCGCGCCCAGCGTGCCGCGCCGGATCACCGCGTCGACTCCGCCGACCCCGATCGCCGCGGTCCGGATGACGACCTCACCTGCGCTCGGGCTGGGGACGGGGACATCGACGACCTCCATGCCGTTCGGGCCGCCGAAAGTACGGATCGAGACTGCTCGCATGCATCGCTCCTGACTGGTTCGGGCCGGTTGGCTCCCGTACGATCGAACGTAACGGACGGATGCGTCCACTTGCTGTTGTGAGAGAGATCGCCTGAAAGATGACTCACCTGCTGCGTGTCGACGCGAGGGAGAACCGCGATCGTGTCCTCGCCGCGGCCCGGGCGCTCTTCGCGGAGTCCGGGCTGGGGGTGACGATGCGACAGATCGCCCGGCGTGCGGACGTCGGGCCCGCGACCCTCTACCGCCGGTTCCCGACGAAGCAGGACCTGGTGCTCGAGGCGTTCGAGGAGGAGCTCGCCGAGTGCAGCTCGATCGTCTACGACGGCACCGCCGACCCGGATCCGTGGCGCGGGCTCTGCGACGTCATCGAGCGCGCCCTGCTCCTCAACGCGCGCAACCAGGGCTTCACGGACGCGTTCATGTCGGCACACCCCGACATCGTCGACTTCGAGGCACACCGCGAGGAGCTGGGCCGCGCCGTCTCGACCCTCATCCGCCGCGCGCAAGCTGCGGGCCGGCTGCGTCCGGACTTCGTGCTCGATGACTTCGTCGTCATTCTCCTCGCCGGCCGCGGACTGACCGCCGCGCCCGCCTCCACGCGCGACGCAGCGGCACGACGTCTCGCGGCTTTCATGATCGACGGCCTCCGCGTCGCCGACGCCGAGCCAGGCACCCGCGCCAGTAGCGCCGCGCGAACGGGAAGCTCCGGACCGCGACCCCGACCTCGATCGTGAAGAGCCGCCATGACACCAGCGCCGCGCCGGTGCAGCCACCGACGCGTGTTGCCGGCGCGGCAACACCGCGCCCGCCAGCCGAAGCGACGCCGTCACCTTCCCCACTACCCACCTGGTCGGCTCGCTGAGCGAGTCGCCCGGTGCCGGGCAGGCAGCGGTCCCGGGGGCGGAGGGGCCGGTTGTCGGCGCAGGCGGCGCGGGCGGCGCAGGTGGTGCCAGGTGATCGGCGTCCGTGGGGATCCCCGCGGTCCGGCGATCGATGCCGGTCTCCTCGACCCGGGAGCACTCTGCGCGGGAGGTGCCGATCACCTGGTCGGTCCTCGGGCCCGGCCGCTCCCAGGCCGGCCGGCACCGCTCCGCGGTCTGCAGGCGCGGGGCGCTACTCCCCGCGGCGGCGGGTTTCTTCCGGCGGCTGAACATTCGTTGACCTGCTCCCGGTCCGCTGCCAGGCTGTCGGTCGTGAGCCAATCCGAGCGCCTTGTGGGCCGCCTGCACGTCGATCTGCGACGGCACGCGAGCGCCATCTGTGCTGTCTGCCACTGATCCGCGCTCCTTCGCGCTGACGCGCTTCTCTCACCTGCCGGCCTGAACCGGCGCGGTCTCCCCACCGGCGCGGCCGCCGCTTCGGCCCTGTGTGCCGGGTGGTCCCGTCCACCGCCGACCGTCCACCACCGGCTGTTCACCCGCCTCGCCGCGTGACGCGCAGTCCTGCTGCCCGTCCCCGTCGGCGTACCTTGCCGACCCCGCAAATAAAGGATCACCCATGCCCGTGACCTCATGGCCCACCCCCCGACCCACCTCCCGACGCCGCTTCCTCACGCTGGCCGCGGTCGCGGCGGCGGCGGCCGCCTGCGGCCGGGCGACGGCGGCAGGCGGCGGTGCCGAGACGAAGAAGCTCCGCTACCAGGGCTCGGTAGGGCAGGTGACGCTGCCCGAACTCGCTGCGGACCTCGGCTACTTCGGCGACGTGAAGCTGGAATGGGTGGGTAACACGATCAGCGGTCCGCAGGACATCCAGTCGGCGGCGACCGGGCAGACGGACTTCGGCGGGGCGTTCAACGGTGCCGTCGTCAAACTGATCGCGGCCGGGGCGCCGGTGAAGGCGGCGATCAGCTACTACGGCGTCGACGCCGCCTCCTACAACGGCTACTACGTGCTGGAGGACAGCCCGATCCGCTCCGCCCGGGACCTGGTCGGCAAGAAGGTCGGAATGAACACGCTCGGCGCCCACGCCGAGGCGGTGCTCGACACCTACCTCCAGCGCAACGGCTTCGCCGCCCCGGAGTTGCGCCGGGTCGAGCGGATCGTCGTGCCCCCGGTCAACACCGAGCAGTCGCTGCGGCAGAGGCAGATCGAGGTCGCCTCGCTGGGCGGCGTCCTGCGGGACAAGGCGCTGGCGGCGGGCGGGATCAGGCCGCTGTTCAGCGACTTCGACCTGCTGGGCTCCTTCAGTGCCGGCACGTACGTGCTGACCGACAGGTTCCTCAAGCAGAACCCGAACACGTCGAGGGTATTCGTGACGGGAGTCGCGAAGGCGATCGAGTGGGCCAGGACGACGCCGCGCGAGGAGGTGATCGCCCGCAGCACAGACATCATCAAGCGCCGTGGCCGCAACGAGGACGCGGCGGCGCTCCAGTACTGGAAGTCCTTCGGCGTCGCTGAACCCGGCGGCCGGATCACGGATCAGACCTTCCAGCTCTGGATCGACTGGCTGACGGACCACGGTGAGATCAAAGCCGGGCAGGTCAAGGCAGCCGACCTCTACACCAACCAGTTCAACGGCTATTCGGCCGCCTCGCCCACCGCCGACAGGAGCTGAGCCCGCGATGACCGATCACATCAGCTTTCGTCAGGTCACCAAGACCTTCAGGGTACGGGGGCGCGCCGGGGACCGTCGGCACTCCGGATTCGTCGCCCTCGACTCGATCGAACTCGACGTTGCCAAGGGCGAGTTCCTGGCAGTGGTCGGGCCGAGCGGATGCGGCAAATCCACCTTGCTGGACCTCCTCGGGGGTCTGGCGGCGCCGACCTCCGGCGAGATCCTCCTCGACGGCCGACCGGTCACGGGGCCGGGGATCGACCGCAGCATCGTCTTCCAGCAGTACGCACTGCTGCCGTGGCGGACGGCCCAGCGCAACGTGGAGTTCGGCCTGGAGGCCGCCGGCGTACCGAGACGTCAACGCGCCTCCAGAGCACGGGAGTACCTCGACCTGGTCGGTCTCACCGGCTTCGAGGACCGTCACCCGCACGAACTCTCCGGCGGCATGAAGCAGCGGGTCGCGATCGCCCGCAGTCTCGCGTACGACCCGGCCGTGCTGTTGATGGACGAGCCGTTCGCGGCGCTCGACGCGCAGACCCGCGAGTCGCTCCAGGACGAACTGCTGCGGATCTGGCAACGGACCGGCAAGACCGTCGTGTTCATCACCCACGGCATCGAGGAGGCGGTCTACCTGGGCGGCCGCGTGGCGGTGCTCACCTCGCGCCCGGGCCGGCTGAAGGAAGTCGTTCCGATCGAACTGGGTGAGCGCGCAGTCGGCCAGGACCTGCGCTCCAGCCCGGAGTTCGCCCGCTACCGCCACCAGATCTGGAGTCTGCTGCACGACGAGGTCAGCCGTGCGCAGCAGTTGGAGAGAGAGGCCAGCCGCGTATGACCGACCTGAACCCGCGCCCGGGGGTGGCCGTGCGGACGGCCTCCGCCCGACCCCGACCGGTGGCCGAGCCGGCCACGGGCAGGGCGTCGGCCCCGAAGCCGGTACTGCACCCCGCCCCCGTTTCGCCTGCCGAGCCGAGGGACCGGGCGCCCGGTGGCACGGACACGCCGGTGTCGGCGCCGGCCCACCGGCCCGGGCTGCTACGGCGCCTCGTGGGGCTGCTGCTGAGCGGCGCGACGAAGTCCGTCGCGATCGTCGCGCTGCTGCTGCTCTGGGAGCTCGCCCCACGCTTCGACCTGGTGGACCCGACCTTCCTGCCGCCGTTCAGCGAAGTGCTGGACGCCTGGTACGGACTACTGCAGAGCGGCCAGCTGGCCGACAACACCCTGGCCAGCCTGACCCGTTCGCTCAGCGGATTCGGCCTGGCGGTGGTGATCGGTGTGCCGCTCGGCCTGCTGATCGGCTGGTACCGGCCGGTGGCCAACCTGCTCAGCCCGCTGTTGGAGCTGTTCCGCAACACGGCGGCGCTCGCCCTGCTCCCGGTGTTCGTGCTGATCCTCGGCATCGGCGAGACGTCCAAGATCTCGATCGTGCTGTACGCCTGCCTCTGGCCGATCCTGCTCAACACCATCAGCGCGGTGCGCGGTGTGGACCAGACCCTGATCCGGCTCGCCCGCTCGCTGGACCTCTCCGCACCCCGACTGTTCGAGAAGGTGATCCTGCCCGCCTCGGTACCGGTCATCTTCACCGGCGTCCGGCTCGCCGGGGCGGTGTCGATCCTGGTGCTGGTGGCCGCCGAGATGGTGGGGGCCAAGGCGGGGCTCGGCTATCTGATCAACGCGTCGCAGTACAACTTCGCGATCCCGCAGATGTACGCGGGCATCGTGACGATCTCCGTCATCGGGCTGGTCTTCAACCAGCTGTTGGTCGAGCTGGAGCGCAGGTTCACTGCCTGGCGTGCCCCGCTGGGCAGTTGAGAGGTGTGATGTGAGTACGCAACAGGAGTTCGCGGCTGACGTCCTGGTGATCGCTGGCGGCGCGGCGACCACCTGGGCGGCGCCGGACGCAGCCCGCGCGGGCGCGGGCGTCCGTATGGCCGACAAGAAGTACCGCGGGACCAGCGGCTCGACGGCGGCCGGCGAGGCGCCGCCCCCAGTGGTGAAGGTGGCGTGGCACGGACGGCATCCCGTCGATCGCGGCAGGACGGCTGCCAGACCTGCGTCCGGTGCGAGGCCGACTGCCCGGTGGCTGCGCTGTTCATCGCCCCGTACACCCACCCGCAGCCGCAGGACCCGGCCGTCCGTGACGACCGGCGGCTGACCGAGGCCGGGCAGCTCGGCAGCTACCGCGCGCAGATCGGCTGGGCCGGGGCCGGACCCCGGGCGCGCTGCGAGCGATCGGCCCGGCCCCGGGGCCGGCCGGATCGGCCGCCCCCCCGTCACCACCTCCTGAATGTCCGCACCGTACCCACCGTTTGAGGGAGAACCGATGACCAGCACCTTCGAGATCCGCAAGATCGGCGGCCGGATCGGCGCCGAGATCCTCGGCGTCGACACCGCCGCCGCACTCGACGCAGCGACCGTCCACAGGCTCAACGCCGCGTTGGTGGAGCACAAGGCGCTCTTCTTCCGCGGCCAGCAGCTGGACGACGACGGCCAGACCCGCTTCGCCGCCAACTTCGGCACCCTCACCACCGCGCACCCGACCGTCCCCGCGCTCGACGGGCAGCCGAACGTCCTGGCGGTGGACAGCGAGGACGGCGGCCGGGCCAACCGCTGGCACACCGACGTGACCTTCGTCCGTACGCCTCCGAAGGCCAGTACCCTGCGCAGCCTGATCGTCCCGCCGTACGGCGGGAACACCCTGATCGCCAACACCCAGACCGCGTACCAGGACCTGCCGGAGCAGCTGCGCGAGTTCGCCGAGCGGCTCTGGGCCGTGCACACCAACGACTACGACTACGCGCAGGGCAAGGAGCTGGACGCCGCGGACCGGGAGCGCCGCCGGGTCTTCACCGCCCGCAAGTACCGCACCGTCCACCCGGTGGTACGGGTGCACCCGGAGAGCGGGGAGCGCGGGCTGTTCATCGGCGGCTTCGCCCAGTCGGTCGTCGGCCTGCCGACCGCCGAGTCCCAGGACCTGCTGCGCAGTCTGCAGGCGTACGTGACCCGGCCCGAGAACGTGGTCCGCTGGCGCTGGGAGCTGGGGGACGTGGTGCTGTTCGACAACCGCGCCACCCAGCACTACGCGCCGGACGACTACGACGACCTGCCGCGCCGCCTGCACCGCGTCACCGTCGCCGGTGACGTCCCGGTGGGCGTGACGGGCGAGTCCAGCCAGGTACTGGAGGGTGACGACGCCTCGCACTACACGTCCTGACCGGCAGCCCGGCCGCGCGGAGTGCTCCGTGCGGCCGGCGCCACGGGGAAGGCCCGGACCGAGCGGTCCGGGCCTTCCCGTGCGGCCGGGCGCCGGCCCGGCGTGCGGCCGTCACGGCGTGGTGTACCGCCCGACCGGCCGCGGCAGACCGTAGTGCTCGCGCAGGGTGCTCCCGGTGTAACCCTCGCGGAACAGGCCGCGTGCCCGCAGGATGGGGACCACCTGCTCGACGAAGTCGTCCAGGCCGCCGGGCAGGAGCGGCGGCATGACGTTGAAGCCGTCGGCCGCGCCCTGGGTGAACCAGGTCTCGATGTGATCGGCGAGTTGCTCGGGAGTGCCGACCACGACCTGGTGGCCCCGGCCGCCGCCGAGCCGCCCGACGAGTTGGCGCAGGGTCAGCCGGTCGCGGACCGCGAGGTCGCGGATCAGCTCGAAGCGGCTCTTGGCACCGTTGATCTCGGTGACCGGCGGCAGTGGCGGCAGCGGCTCGTCAAGCGGGTGGTCGGTGAGGTCGACGCCGAGCACGGTGGAGAGCACGCCGACCGCGCGGGCCGGGTTGATCAGCTCGTCCAGCTCCTGGTCCAGCGTGCGTGCCTCCGCCTCGGTGGAGCCGAGGACGGGGACGACGCCGGGCAGGATCTTCACCTGGGCCGGGTCGCGGCCCGCCTCGGCAGTCTGTCGCTTGAGGTCGCCGTAGAAGGCCTGCCCCTCCGCCAGCGTCTGCTGCGCGGTGAACACCGCCTCCGCCCAACGGGCGGCGAAGGCCTTGCCGTCGTCCGAGGATCCGGCCTGCACGAGCAGCGGGTGGCCCTGTGGGCTGCGCGGGATGTTCAGCGGCCCGCGCACCTGGAAGTGCTTGCCGACGTGGTCGATGTCGTGCACCCGGTCCGGGGCGGCGAAGGCCCCGCTCGCTCGGTCCAGCAGCAGCGCGTCGTCCTCCCAGCTGTCCCACAGCGCGGTGACCACGTCGAGGAACTCGGCGGCCCGCTCGTACCGGACGGCGTGGTCCTGGTTGGCGCTGCGGCCGAAGTTCTGGGCGGCGCGGTCGCCGGCCGAGGTGACGATGTTCCAGCCGGCCCGCCCGTGGCTGATGTGGTCCAGCGAGGCGAACTGCCGGGCCAGGTTGTAGGGCTCGGAGAAACCGGTGGAGACGGTGCCGATCAGGCCGATCCTCGTGGTCACCGTGGCCAGCGCGGTGAGCAGGGTGAACGGTTCGAAGTGGCTGATCAGGCCCCAGCCCCCGTCGGAGCGGGCCTCGACGCCGTCGGCGAGGAACACCGAGTCGAAGGAGGCCGCCTCGGCGGTCCGGGCGAGCCGCTGGAAGTGCGCGATGTCACCCGCGGCGGAAGGATCGGTGCGGGGGTGGCGCCAGGCGGCCTCGTGGTGGCCGACACCCATCAGGAAGAGATTGAAGTGGAGTTGGCGCTCGGCGGGATTTTCGGGCATGGCGAAACACTCCGGAGCTCGGAAGACGGGCGGGGGAAGGGATCGACCCGATTCTCCGGCCCGCCCTCCGGCCGTTCAACGATTCACCTGGCGGTGGAATTAATGCGCCGTTGACGAGGGCTCACCGCATCGCCCGGGCGGTCGAACTCCCGGCCGTCCGCAGCTCCATCGGACGCTGGTAGACGCTGTCGAGCACCCCGGCGCAGGCCGCGACCGCCAGCACCTCGACGCCGAAGGCCGTCGCCGTGACCAGCTGTTCGGGTGCCGCGTTGGAGTGCAGCCGGATCTGTGCCGCCAGATACGGGCGCAGGCAGGACGCCACCGACATCCCCGCCTCACTGACCACCAGAACCTCGGGGTTGAGGACGTCCAGCAGCAGGCCGGCGGCGGGCGCGACGAGCCGGAGCCGCTCCTCGAAGAGCCGGATCGCGGTGGGGTCCCCGGTGCCGGCCAGGTCCAGCAACAGGCCGAAGTCGGGGCCGGGGATCAGGCCGAGGGCGTGGGCCCGGCGGGCGAGGGTCCGGTCCGCGACGGTGGCCTGGAGGCAGCCGGTGCGCCCGCAGCAGCAGGGCTCGCTGGAGCCGGGTACGGCGAGGTGGCCGATGTCGCCCGCGCGAGACCGCCGCCCGAGCAGCACGCTGCCGCCGGTGGCGATGGCCGCGTCGACGACGTTGCCGACGAACAGCTGGACGAGTTCGGTGGCCCTGCTGCCGGCGCCGAACAGCAGCTCCGCCCGGGCCAGCGCCCGGGCGTGGCTGTCGACGTGCACCGGCAGCCGGGTGGCGTCGGCCAGGACGTCGCGGACGGGGACGTCGTGCCAGCCGAGCGGGCCGTGGGCGACGACGCTGCCGCTCTCGGAGTCCACCCAGCCGCCGGTGACCACGCCGAGGCCGAGCACCGAGTGGCCGGTGGCCCGGCGGGCCAGGAAGCCCGGCAGGTACGCCCGGATGGCTCCCAGGACGGCGGCGGCGTCGCCACGCCGGGGCAGGCGCTCGTGGGCGACCACCCGTCCGCGCAGGTCCAGCAGGGCGAAGGTGAGCCACGGCACGCCGATGTGCACCCCGCAGGCGAGGTGGTGACGGGTGTCGATGTCCAACGGCAGCTGGGGGCGCCCCGCCCTGGGCGGACCGTCCGGCGGGGGCAGTACGCGCAGGAGCCCGAGACCGGTGAGGTCGGCGGTGTGCCGGGAGACGGCGGCCGGGCTGAGGCCGGTGGCCCGGCCGACGGCGCTGCGGGTCAGCGGGCCGCCGGTCAGTACCGCGCGCAGCACGGCCCCGGCCCCGCCGCCCTCGGTGGGCGCCGGGGTCCTGCCGTGCGCGGGCGGTGCAACCAGGGAGAGCATGCGGTCGATGCTCCCAGCGGCGTGTTGCACGGGCGTGGCGAGGGCGTGAAACGGCCCGGCCCGGCGCCCGACCGGGCCGGCCCGCCTACGGCATCGGTGCCCGACGGGCCCCGGCGCCCGGACCCGATCGCCACCCGCTCAGTGTCCTGTCGGTGCCGCGCGCTAGGATCAACTTCGTATACCGAACACCGGTACGACACGTGAACGCAGCAGGGGGACCACGATGAAGCGGACGAAGACGCGCACGCTCACCGCAGCGGCCGGGGTGCTGGGGGTGACACTGGCGTTCGCCGGGACGGCATCGGCGCAGTCCGCCGACCCTGCACCGGCCTCGGACGAGCCCTTCGGTCAGCCGGGCAAGGGCCAGATCCTGCCGCCGGCGCCGGACGAGGACACCATGTTCTCGATCCCCGACTGGATCGGGAACGGCGGCGCGGTGACGGCCTCGGTGATCGAGACGCTGCCGATCGCCGTCACCGTCGGCTGTCAGGGCGGCGGTTCGGTACAGGTGCACGTCGGCGGTCTGGCTCCGGCCGACTTCACGGTGCAGTGCCCGGTGGACTCCGTCGGCGTCGGCTCGGTGGACATCCCCGCCCGTCCCGGCCGGGACTTCCAGTTCACCGTGCACACCTCGGACCCGTCGATCCACTGGGGCATCAACGCCCTCCAGATCCGCTCGGCCAACTGACCCGGATCCCGGGCCCCAGACTCAGCCCCGCATGCTCCGGGGACCGGTAACGGCCGTACTTAACCCGCCCCCTCGGATGAGCAGTTCTGGAGCGGGAGGAGCACCTGAACGTGCCGCTCAAGCACAAGGAGCTGTTCGTGCTGGTCGATTAGGACGTGCGCCGGACCTTTACCGCCTCCTCGGCAACGGCCGAAGCTTCCTCATGCAGCCCTGCCTCCGTCAGGAGCGCACCGAGACTGGACAGTGCACGGGCGAGCTGTGGCTCGTAGCCAACGGAGTCGTTCACAGCCAGTCGGCGGTAGATGTCGACCATCTCCTCGGCGGTGGCCAGGGCCTCCGACCGCTGCCCCGCCTTCGACAGGTGGAGGGCGAGGTTGGACAGGAGGAGAGCGACGTGGGGTTCATGGGTGGCAGGATCGTTCGCAGCCAGTCGGCGTCGGATCTCCACCGCCTCCCTGGCGGCGGCCAGGGCCTCCGCGGGACGTCCCGCCCCCGACAGGTCGCTGGCCAGGTCGGACAACGAGTCGGCGAGACAAGGTGCGAAGGCGGCAGGGTTCTTCGCGGCGAGTCGGCGCCAGGCCTCCACCGCCTCCCTGACGGCGGCCAGGGACTCCTCCCGCAGTCCCGCCTCCGACCGGAGGCTGCCGAGCTCGAGCAGCGAATCGGCGAGGCGGGGCCCATGGGCCGGGTCGGCCGCGGCCAGAAGGCGCCGGACCTCCACCGCCTCCTCGGCCGGGGCCAGGGATTCCTCCCGCCGCCCCGCCTTCGACAGGTGGATGGCGAGTTCGAGCAGCGAATCGGCGAGGCGGGGCCCATGGGCGGGGTCGGCCGCGGCCAGAAGGCGCCAGAGCTCCACCACTTCCCCGGCGGTGGCCAGGCACTCCTCCAGTCGCCCGGTCCCCCGCAGGTAGAGGGCGAGGTTGCCCAGTGACACGGCGAGGCCGGGTCCGCGCTCGGCCGGGTCGGCCGCCGCCAGCCGGCGCCGCACCTCCACCGCCTCCTCGGCCGGGGCCAGGCACTCCTTCCGCAGCCCCGCCTCCCACATCAGGGCACCGAAGTCGAACAGCGAGGCGGCGAGGTCGTCCTCGAAAGTGGCCGGGTCGGCCGCGGCCAGCAGGCGCCGGACCACCACCGCCTGCTCGGTGGCGGCCAAGGCCTCCCGGTGCCATCCCAGCCTCCCGAACCGGATGCCGAGGTCGGACAGCGCGGTGGCGAGGTCCGACTGGGCGGCGGGCGGCTCGGTTCTGGTCAGCAGGCGGTAGACCTCATTCGCCACCTCGATGACGGCGCCGGCGTCCACCTGCGGGGCGTCGGGACTTCCCTCGACGACGACGTTCATCTTCGTCCCGTTCGGGAGGTCGACGGTGAACGTCTGCGACTCCTCGCTGGCGTTGGCCTCTTCGCCGAGGACGATGTCCAGCAACATCCCGTTCGAGAGGTCGACGGTGAACGTCTGCGACTGCTGTTCGGTGATGGGGCTGGTGTCCTCCTGCCGGGTGTCGGGACTTCCCGGGGCGACGAGGTCCATCCTCGTCCCGTTCGGGAGGCCTGCGGCGGGCGTCCGCGACTCCGGTTCGGCGGCGGTGCCTCCCGGGGCGACGACGTCCGTCCTCGTCCCGTCCGGGAGTTCGATGGTGAACGTCCGCGACTCCGGGGAGCCGCTCCGCCGCGGATCCTTGCGGCGCGGCCGGAGAACCGTACCGACCCGCCGTCCGATGCCCGACAGGAGGGTGCCGACACCCGACGGCGAGCCGGCGGGGCGGGGTGCGTCGGCCCTGCCCCGCTGGCGCCGGATCTCCGCGGCCTCCAGTTCGGCGGCGCGGGATTCCGTCCTCCGCCCCGCCTCGGACAAGAAGACGGCGAAGGTGGACAGCGCGGTGGCGAGCTTGGGACCGAAGGCCGCGGGGTCGTGCACGGCCGGCCGGCGGTAGGCGCGGACCGCTCCGGCGGCGGCGGCCAGGCCCTCCTCACGCCGTCCCGTCTTGGTGAGGCAGGAGGCGAGGTTGAACAGTGCGCTGGCGAGGCCGGGCTCGAAAGCCTCGGAGACCTCCGTGACCAGGCGGTGGTGGATGTCGACCGCCTGTGCGAGGGGAGGGAGGGCGCTCTGCGGCACCCCGGCCTTGATCAGCCCGGCGCCGAGGTTGGACAGCGCGCGGGCGAGGCCGGGTTCATGGGTGTCGGGGTCGGCCGCGGCCAGACGGTGATAGATGCCGATCGCCCCCTCCAAGGCGACCAGGGCCTCCACCAGCCGCTTCGTCCCCAACAGCCCGGCGCCGAGGTTGGACAGCGCGCGGGCGGACTGGGCTTCGAAGAGGGCGGGCTCCTTCGCGGCTAGTTGGCGGTAGAGGTGGGCAGTCTCCGCGGAGGCGGCCAGGCCCTTCTTCCGCTGCCCCGTCTCCGTCAACCAGCTGCCGAGGTTGGCCAGGGAGTGGGCGAGGTCGGCTTCGAAGGCCGCGGGGTTGCCCGCGACCAGGCGGCGCCGGATCTCCACCGCCTGTCCGACGGCTGTGAGGGCCTCCGCCGGGCGCCCCGCTTCCAGCAGCGAGACGCTCAGGTTGGACAGCGCGAGGGCGAAGGCGGGTTCGTGGGCCGCGGGGTTGCCGGCGGCCAGGCGGCGCCGGATCTCCACCGCCTCCAGTTCGGCGGTGATGGCCTCCTCCTCGCGTCCCTCCCCCGACAGCCAGATACCGAGGTTGACCAGCGAGTGGGCGAGGTCGGCTTCGAAGGCCGCGGGGTTGCCCGCGACCAGGCGGCGCCGGATCTCCACCGCCTGTCCGACGGCTGTGAGGGCCTCCGCCGGGCGCCCCGCTTCCAGCAGCGAGACGCTCAGGTTGGACAGCGCGAGGGCGAAGGCGGGTTCGTGGGCCGCGGGGTTGCCGGCGGCCAGGCGGCGCCGGATCTCCACCGCCTCCAGTTCGGCGGTGATGGCCTCCTCCCGGCGCCCGACGCCCACCAGGTGGAGGCCGACGAGGGTCAGTTGGCCGGCGAGGTCGGGTTCGTGGGCCGCGGGGTTGCCAGCGGCCAGCCGGCGGTAGACGTCGACTGTCGACCGGGTGGTGGCCAGGGCCTCCTCTCGCCGCCCCGCCCGCGACAGATGGTGGCCGAGGTTGCTCAAGGCCGTGACGAGACCGAGTGCGTGGGCCGCCGGGTCGGCCTGGGCCAGTCGGCCCAGGATGTCGACGGCCTCCTGGGTGGTGGCCAGGCCCTCGTCCCGCCGCCCCGCCTCCGCCAGCAGGGCGCCGAGGCTGACCAGTGAGGCGGCGAGATTCGGTTCGTGGACAGCCGGGTTGCCTGCGGTCAGCCGGCGGTGGAGGCCCGCCGCCTCCTCGGCGGCGGCCAGGGCCTCGTCCCGCAGTCCCACCGCCGACAGGTCACTGCTGAGGTTGACCAGCGAGGCGGCGAGGTCGGCGTGGTGACCGGGGCCGGTCCGGGTCAGGTCGCGCCAGATCCGTACGGCCTGCCGCCCGCCGGCGACGGCCTCGTCGCGCAGGCCGGCCCGGGACTGGCGGAGCGCGAGGCCCCGGTGGATGCGGGCGCGGGAGGCGGGGTCGGTGATGGTGGCCAGGCGGTGTTCCGCCAGCCGGGCGGCGATCGCGGCGATGCCAACGTCGAGGCCGGTGTGCCGGTCCGCGGGGAAGTAGGGCTCGACGGTTTCCAGGACGCCGGTGTCGAGGGTCTCCAGGGCGGCCAGGCGGGTCAGGGCGGCGCTGCCCGCCGCCAGGGCGAGGCGGGGGCGGTCGCGCAGGATCGGTTCGAGGTGTCGGGCGGTCAGGTGGGGCCAGCGGTGGGCCGCCTCGATCAGGACCGTCAGGGCCTGGCGGGTATAGCCCGCAGGTTCACCGGTCCCGTCGTCGGGCACCAGCAGTAGGGCCGGCGCGGCGGCGCTCCAGGGGTCCGTGGCGTGGTAGCCGAACTCCTCCTCGTGGCCGGGCAGGGTGAGTGCGAGGTAATCCTCGCCGAGCCGGTCGGGGGCGAGCGGGTCCAGCAGCAGCTCCGAGTCGGCCGGCGGGTAGCAGCGGCCGTGGTCCTCGGCCAGTCGCCCGCCGGCGGCGGTGCTGTCGGCGGCACCGGCCCGCACCAGGGCGGCTGTGGCGTTGGCGGGGGCCAGGGCGCCCGCGAGGGTGGCCACGTACACCGCCCGGCCGATGGTGCGCGGGTCACTGCGCAGCGGGCCGCGGCCCCGGTCGTGGAAGGAGTGCCAGTGGTCCTGTTCGCGGTCCAGCAGGTAGGAGGACAGACTCGCCTGCCCGTTGCCGGTCGGGGCGGCGCGGCCCCGGCTGGCGGCGTCCACGTCGACCAGGGCCCGCATGTGGACGGTGAGGGTCAGGGCGAACGCCGGGTCGTTCAGGTCGCCGGGCACACCGATCCCGGCGGCGTTCGGGTGCGCGAAGAGCTCGGCGAACCGGTCGCGGGCCGCGGTGTACACGGCCGCCCGGGCGCCGGGGGCGTCGGGGAGTCCCTCCAGCCGCAACTTCTCGACGTCGAGGACGTCGAGTTTGGCGAGCTGGTGGGCCAGACCCTGCCACCAACCGCCGGCCTGGCGCGCCAGCAGCAGGATGCGCAGCCGGTCTCGGGCCGCGTCCCGGTGTTGGCGCAGCAAGGTGATCAGGTCCTCCAGGGGCCAGCGCTCGGCGTAGTCCACCACCAGGACCAGCCCCGGGGCACGTACCGTCAGGGACTGGTCCTCGCCCCCGGCCGAGGCGACCTCGCTGCGGTGCCGGGCCAGTGCGACCGCCCAGCCCGCCTCGGCCGAGCGGGCGGCGAACTCTGCGGCCAGCCGTGTCTTGCCCGACCCGCCCTCGGCGTGCAGCAGCCGCACCGACAGCCCCGGCACCGCCTCGTCCCGCCAGGACTCCAGCAGCGCCGACTCCGGCCGGGGCAGGAAGGGCACCACCTGGTGACGGGCCGTCAGCAGGCGGCTGGGCACCCGCGCCAGCCCGGACGGCAGGGCGGCCGGCCCGGCGAGCGGGAAGGGCTCCACCCGGTAGGGCGGGGTGCAGCGGTAGATGTAGTTGTACTGGTCCCCGTGCTGCACGGGCGTACACCCGGCCGCCGCCGGTGGCCGTGATGTTCTGCGTGTACACCACGCCCTCGCCCGGGCCCACCGGCGTGCCCACGGTCAGCCCGCCCTCTCCTCACCCCCCGCACCGGTATGGGCCCTGGAGGCGGAGGAGTCCATGTAGTAGTTGTTCTGGGTACCATCCTGCAGCGCGAAATTGGTGCCGGGGCCGTTGAAGGTGTTGTTCTGCACCCGCTGCTGCTGGGCCTTCGGCAGCGCCGCCCGCATCGCGTCCAGCTGCGCCCGCAGCTCCTCGACCGCCTCGGGATGTGCGTCCAGGAAGCCTTCGAGCTCCAACTGCCACGGCCCGCGGACCATTTCGCGGGCACGGTCGACGTCCCGGCTCCGGGCGACCTGCTCCGCGCTGCTCTCCAGGCGCGCCGCGATCGCGGCACGCGGTTCGGTACCACGGCGCTGGAGGAGCGCCGACACGCGGTCACGGACGTTCCCCCAGGCGTCCGTGGCCATCGCCGCGACGATCGTCGTCGCGCCGGACATGGCTAATGCCACGATCTCCTGCTGTGCCATGAGCACCTCTCCAATCCTCAAGGTCCAAGATCGGCGGCAGGTGAAGGACGAGCGCCCAATCCAGGAGCCGGGGGACCTTGCCGCGGCGGAGCGTACGCCCCTGGGCCCCCGCCCGTCAGCAGCACGACTGCGGCCCGTTGCGAGTCTCCAGGTCATCCGCAGACGCTGTTCGGTGCCTGCCCGGCTTCGCCCCCTGGCGACATGTCCTGCCGGACCGTCCCAGATCAGCATGGGCGAACCCGCAAACGTCGCTCAACCGATCGGAGACCTCGTGACAGATTCGTTGCAGTCCCGGACCGGGCGGCGAAGGCGGGGGCGAAGTGACCGATCGTCCTGAACCAACTCGGGCAGCCGCCGCTCGGTCAGCGCCCGCAGCCTCAGGTGGTCGTCGAACAGCTGCCGGATCACCTCCCGCATCCGCACGCCCAGCGGGTCCTCAAGCCGGCAGTGCGTCAACGTCGCCCCGTCCGGTCCCCGCAATTCCACGGCCACCGCGTCCAACGGGCTCCGCGAGGCGGCGAACGTCGCCTCGACCGTCGCCAGGTCGCTCACCAGCCCAGTTTCCATTGCCGGGCGCGACGACGCTCTGCTCGTCGAGGGCGTCGAAGGTATCCTCGACCAGGCGCTCGGCCAGCCTCGGGGCCGTGGGTCGTAGCAGGGTCACCAGTCGGCGTCGTCCGACCTTCCTCAACTGGGCCGGTGAGCCGTGGCGTTCGAGTAGTGCCAGGACGACGGGGTGGTCCAGTCTTGGGCCCAGGATCCGCTCCAGCGGGGGTGGATCTGGGTGAGCAGGCCGCGCAGGCGGATCTTGATCCTGGTCGACTCGGTGGCCAGGTCGTCGTCGAAGCCGACGATCATCTCCAGCTCGGCGGCGGTCTCGTCGGACGGTGCCAGGTCGCGCAGGGTGTGCGGCATCGTGCGCGCGGCGTCCGCGATGATCGCCGCGTCCCGGGCGTCGGTCTTGGCCTCGCCGGCGTAGAGGTCGGTGATCCGTCGCATCGTCAGGCCGGGCAGGTAGGCGACTCGGCAGCCCGTGTGGCGGGCCACCGCGAGAGGCGGGGCGCCGATCGAGGCGGGCTGGTCAACCACTATCAGCACGGTGCCGTGCTTGGCCTGGAGCCTGCTGAACACCTCGCGCAGTTTCGACTCGGTGTTGGGCCGTCGCTTGTCGAAGACCCGTTTGCCGGCCCGGGTCAGAGCGGTGGCGTGATGCTCGCCCTTGCCCACGTCCAGGCCCAGGTACACATCAATATCACCCGTGTCGATCACGCGTATTCTCCACCGTGGTCGTGCCCTTCCTGGCCTCACCTGCGGCATCAGCGTGCCGGCATCCACGTTACGAAGAGCTTGCCTCACCCGGGACGGGATCGGCGCTCGTGCCCCTAATCAGCGGTCTGCCAATGCCTCCGGCCCCGGTGACAGCACCTTTCGATCATGATCGACTGGGGCGACCAGTCATGCCGGGCCCGGAGGCCGGGTGCCCCATTGCGGGGCCGCGAAAACGGTAACGGGGCGCGTCGTAGGAACAGAACGGACAAGACGAGCGCGGACGGGTCCGGTCGCGACGCGAGCTCCGTCTGAAGCAGACCCTGCTCGGCAGGTCACGGGGCGGGCTGACCAGCAAGGTCCATCTCGCCGCCGCGGGTGCCGTCCGCTGGCGCTCGTCCTGACCGCGGGACAGGCCGGCGACAGCCACGCGGCACCGAGGTCCGGTTCATACGCCCCGAACTACGCGCCGAAGTCGAATTCCTCGAACTCACCCCAGCCGGCCGCCTGCGCCACCCCGTCTGGCGAGGCCTGCGCGGGTAGCACCCGAACGCGCCGCCCCCTCAACCGGCAGGAGCGTTCACTCCCGGGGAGCTCTCGCGTTCAGCGGGCAGGGCGGGCCGTGGGCACGTCCTGGCCGACAGGACGCACTCGGCCGACACCGGTGATCTCCAGGACCCGGCGGCCGTCCGGGGGCGGACGAGACGAACCCCGATGCCGGGGCAGCTCGCGCAATTCGCCGAGCACGGTGTGGAGTGGGCGTGGACGGCCTGTTGCTTCCGCCGGAAGGTGCCAGCCGACCTCGCGCGTCGTGCGGGGCCGGCCGGTGGCGTCTGCCGCGGCTGCTGTGGGCAGCGGCGTGGTTCGGAGATGATGCGAGCGTTGAGAGGTCGCGGGGCGCGAGGTCGCTGGCGCCGCCGGTCGGGCTTCAGGTCCTTGTCGGGTCCCAGAGCCCGTCGGCCTTGCCGCGGGCGACGTGGTCGGCGTAGACGCCGACCTTCCAGGTGATGAGCGACCGACACTCATCCAGGGCTTGCATATGCGCGTCCACGCGCTGCCGGTGGTCTTCGAGTAGCTGCAGCCGTTCCGCCTCGTTGCCGGGCCCCTGCCGCACGAGTTCGGCGAACCGCTTGAGATCGGCCAGCGGCATTCCGGACTCCCTCAACTTGACGCAGATCAGAAGCCAGTCGACGTCGAGCGAGCTGTACCGTCGCCGGCCGCCTGAGGTGCGCTGAACCGGTCCGACGAGCAGGCCTTCGCGCTCGTAGAAGCGCAGAGCGTGGACGCTGAGGCCGGTCTGCCCGGCCACGTCGCCGATGCTCAGCGGTTTGGCAGAAAGCCTGGTGGATTCCATGCGTCACAGCCTAGGACTTGATCTAGACCTCGCTCTAGATCGTAGCTTCGACGGCATGACCATTGACCAGCAGCCGCTCGGCTCGCCCTTCTCCGCCGTCAGCACCGCTCGGGACGTCACCGCCGGCCTCGACCTGTCCGGGACAAGCGCCGTCGTGACCGGGGGCTACTCCGGACTCGGTCTGGAAACCACCCGTGCACTCACGGCCGTGGGAGCCCGCGTCATCGTCCCGGCACGCCGGCCTGACATCGCGCGCGCCGCTCTCGCGGGCGTGGTGGGTTGTGAGGTCATCCCCATGGATCTGACCGACCTCGCCAGCGTGCGACTCGCCGCCGCACGCCTTCGCCGCTCACTGACCTCGCTCGACCTGCTCATGGCCGTCGCCGGAGTCATGGCCCTCCCCGAACGGCGGGTCGGACCCGGATGGGAGAGCCAGCTCGCCGCCAACCACTTCGGGCATTTCACCCTTGTCTGCGAGCTCTACCCGCTCCTGGCCGCCGCCGACGGTGCGCGCGTCGTGATCAACAGTTCCGCCGGCCACGCACTGTCCGACATCCGCTGGCACGACCCGCATTTCCTCACCGGCTACGACAAGTGGCTCGCCTACGGCCAGGCCAAGACTGCCAACGCCCTTTTCGCGGTACACCTCGACGCCCTCGGGCGAGAGGACGGTGTTCACGCCCTCTCGCTCCACCCAGGCAAGATCATCACCGGACTGCAGCGGGAGATGACACTCCAGGAGCAGGTCGACCGCGGGTGGGTGGACGCCCACGGCAACGTGATCGCCGCCGACTTCAAGACACCCTCCCAAGGCGCCGCCACCGGCCTGTGGGCCGCCACCTCCCCCCTCCTCGCCGACCACGGCGGTCGCTACCTGGAGAACTGCGACATCGCCGGCATCTCGGCACCCGGGACCCCGATGGACGACGGCGGCGTCCGCGCCTACGCCGTCAACCCCGATGCGGCGCAACGGTTGTGGGAGCTCTCTCTCGCCGCCACCGGCGCGACGCCGATCACCCGATGAGTCCCGACCCGCCGTGACGACCCGTCCCGACCGAGACCCCGGCAGTCCGCGGATCCGAAGCGCCCGGCCCGGCCGCACCGGCCCCCCGGGGCCGGAGGGGCGAGTCGGGCCCGCAGCGCGTCCAGCTCCGGGGCTGTCATGCCGGTCAGGCGGCGATCGGCCACTATCCGGAGAGCCAGCGCGCGCGGGCGGCGGCGCGCTCATCGGTGCTGGGCAGGGCCGGGGCTGCGGTGTCGTCGGTGACCGGGGCGAGCTCGGCGATTCGGTCGCCGAAGATGTACTCGACGCCGTCGCGGGTGTCGTCGTACAGCACCTGGGACAGGTCCCCGCGCAGGATCTCGATGTCCGCGATGAACCCGTCACCACCGTCGTCGTCCGCGCGGAAGGTCTCCAGCACCCGCCCGTCCGCGTCCACGGTGTGCGCGCCGGCGGTGTCGGTGCACGCCGCGCGGACCGCCGCGTCCAGCCCCATGCGCCTGATGACCTCCTTGGCGACCCCGCGCGCGTCCACCGCCTGCCCGCCGGGACGCAGCTCGGGAGCCCGCTCCACGACGGTCACCTCGGCTCCCCGCCGGCGCAGCCAGTGGGCCAGGGCGGGTCCCGCGATGCTCGCCCCCGCCACCAACACCCTAGGACCGCTCACCCGCGTCCCCTGCTCGTCCGTTCGGATCGTGCGCTCCGGCTCGGAGTCGTTGACG
The DNA here is from genome assembly GCF_040630735.1 of Kitasatospora sp. NPDC005748. NCBI lineage: Bacteria > Bacillati > Actinomycetota > Actinomycetes > Kitasatosporales > Streptomycetaceae > Kitasatospora > Kitasatospora sp. NPDC005748. The sequence goes on along the minus strand of NZ_JBEXYD010000038.1, from coordinate 36,537 downwards.
CCCACCACTGCCTCCATGTGCTTTCCCTGGGCTGGAACGTTTCCCAGCACAGGCCCACCACTATCGGTGGATCCAGAGTGTGGACTGCGGATCCGCACACAACTCATCGGTACAGCCGAAATCGCGTCACGCTCCCCCAACCACCATGAACGGCATGGCACGCGTCGGGCATGGCCACGATCGCCGTGACCTCGGCCGGCCCGCTGTAAGCCAGGTGAACCGGGCTGTCAGCTAAGTGGTCGGCTCCGGAAGTCCTTCGGGGGTTGACCCCGCCCGACGCCAAGCGAGCTCGGCGCACGGACGGCGTCCATCCCGCTCACCGCTCTCACCGGTGGACCAGCGCCGACCTCAGCACAGAGCACGCTGGGTGGCGCGTGATGCCGACAAGCGGACACCCCTGATCAGGGGCTTCGGTCCCGGTAAGGACGATGTCCATCATGGAGAGCATGGGGAAGAAGCCGCGCCCTCGCCGCTCGTTCACGCCGGAGTTCAGGCCGAGATCGTCGAGCTGTGCCGCTGCGGACACCACACCAACGGTGTTCGTCAAAGCGGAGCAAGCTCAGTACCTCTCCACCGGCTGGTGGACGGCCGGTCGCGCACCGACCTGGGCATCCCCCACCGCTCCACCATGACCCGCGACAACCTCCAACGCGCCCTCGAACAGGCCAGCCACCTCCACCGGACAGCGTCCTGAATGGGGACCCCACGGTCCGGACACCTTGTTCGCGGCGCAGCGGTCGGGCTGGTCGAGCGGTGGGATGGCCAGCCGTAGTCCGCCGGCTCCGAGTAGGAAGGGGGCCGCCGCCCGTGAGTGGTGGTTTCTACTGTCCCGGGTGTCTCGGGGGGGGTGGTTTCCGTGGCTTCGGGTGCGCGGCGCGGCGTAGATGTGGAGACTTTCGGCCTGAACGAGAGCGTGGGCCTGGAACGAGACCGTGGCGGATGCCCTTAAGGGCACGCTGCCGTGCGCTCGCGAGACTTGGACCCGGCCGCTGCTGGCCTGGACCCAGGACCCGAAGTCAACGAGTTCGACTCCGCCGACTTCAATGCCGAGCACCGCGAGGCTGGCGCCACGTTGTCGACGCTGGAGTTGAGGATCGCCGAGCTGCCGGTGCGCCAGTCCTGGCGGATGGAACGGGTCCCCGCGCTACCAGGGGCCACAGTCCGCAAGCCTGCACCGAGGCTTTGCGGATCACGTCTCTGGGAAACGAAGAACGAAGTAGCGGCAGGCCGGGCGCCGATCAGCGCCCGGCCTGCCGCTTCAGGCTGTTCCTCATCTAGGAACGGCCGATGACCAGGATGGCAGGCCCTTTTGGCTTGAGGTGTGGTTTCTATCCGCTGATGAGCTGCTCACTTCTGCTCGGGACCTCTGGGGGTCAGAGGCCGAGAGGGAATCAGCATGAACATCGGATGCCTTGCGGGGCGCAGCGCGCCGGGCGGTGCGCGCGGCCGGCGCCGAGGAGGGTGGCTGGGGCCGGGTCGCGGCCGTCCTCGACGACAGCTGGTCCGCGAAAGCGAATCGCGGTTGGCGCGGCGGCGCTCGGCCTTGCCGGCGCGGGCCTCGTGGCCGGGGCTGGACCCGCGAGCGCGACCTCGACAGGTACAGCACAGGCTGAACGGACAGGCCCGGCACTGCTCGGGTGAGGGCGCAGGGCCGGGGCGATGCCGAGGTAGGCGGCACGGATACCGAGGTCGGTCCAGGTCGGATCGATCACGCGGCCGTCCGCGTCGGTGCACCAGGCATGGGCGATGGCGACCGGGCTGCCGGCAGCGATGGCGAAGCCCTCCGTGTAGTGAAGGTGGGGGTGCGTTCGTTCGATGGTCGCCGCATTGACGTAGCAGTCGCGCTCCGGGAGAGGCCGGATCGAAAATTGGTGTACCTGTCGAATTGCGACGATGCTCGAGAGTCTGGATCGATGTCCACCTACGGGAGTTCGAGGGAAACCCCCGCAGCCAGCTCACGCACGTGACGATTCTTGGCGAGCAGCGGATGTTCGGATGTCACTCGAATCAACTCATTTCGAATGAAATCTGATCCAGCGGAAATGAATTCATTTGCGGTACAGGTAGCCTCAAACTCCAGATAGCTCGGCACCATATGGAGAGAAGTGCCATTCAGTTCAAAGTCAATGGATTCGGCATTCTCGGTGAAGTCGATCTTCCCCAGAGCCTCGCCGCCTTCGGCGAATATCATCACCTGTTGCACACAGTAGAGCGCATCGAACAGCGGCACCCATTCCCACGGAGGTCCGATCTCGGTCCCGTGATGGGAGATTTCCAGCGCTCCCAGGAAGTAGTACCACCGCAGATCGGCTCGCGTCACTGCCGCCAGATCGGCGGCGTGAGCATGTTCTCGTCCGTGGGCACCGAAGAATTCACTCGGCCTGAATGAGATTCGCACGCAAGTCACCGCCGCACAGGAAAGGCATTGCGGACTTTATTGAGATCCGGATCATAGTATACGCGCAGGACGTAAAGCGGATTCCTCCTCGCGGTCCGATCGAACCCGACTACATCATTGAACCGTAATTCCAGAGTGATGCCGTCTCGATTTTGATTATCCGTTACTCGCGTCCCACGGCTCAGTACTTCTTTGATCTTGGCTGCGCGCGACATAGGCGTGGTTCCCGGAATCCATTCAGTCTTGGACGCGATGGTTGAGAATATTCCCTCGGGTGTGTGACCTGCCACGATGTGGGCGTCGTCGATTACCAGCGTTTTAGGATCGAAGCACTCGGCGTTGTGAACCAGCACCGGCGTGTCGCCCGCGAGCACATAATACGTGTGAAGGTCTCGCACCGTGAGGTTGTAGGCGGCCTGGAGGGTCGCCCGGTGGTCGGTGGCGACGATCTCCACGGCGCCGGCGGACGGTGTCCTCAGGCGGTTCCCGGTTTCGAGGTCGGCTGCGTCGATCCAGGTCTGTGCGGTTTCCGACCAGAAGGGGTGGTTGTCGGTGGCGGTGAGGTCGTGGACGGTGCCGTCCTCGCCCTGGATCCGAAGGTCAGTGAATACCCTGTCGTCGGGTGTGTAGATGACTGCGTCGACCGGGCGGGCAGCGGTTTCGCCGGTGAGTGGGTCAGTGGCGAGGACCTGCTCCCCGGTGGAGACCCGTTCGATCGGCTCGGTGGTTCCGTCGGCCATAAGAACGCGGGTGCCGGCCGGGAAGCTGTTCTTCTTCAGGCAGGACCCGGGGATCCTGGCGAACAGCTTTTTGAGGAAGTCGACGACTTTCCCTGACCCGGGTACCTTCTCGGCCCATTTGGCGAGTTTGGCGATGGCTAGCGCGTCGCCGGCGAGGGGGATAGCCCCGGCGCAGGAGAGCAGGGCGTTCTCAACGTCCTTCTGCAGGCCGTAGAGGCCGCAGTTGATCAGGTCGGCGATGTCTCCGAAGCCGGGGACGAATCCGGCGACGTCGAGGAGCTTGTGGAGCCCGTCGATCCCCATGTCGACGGCCTTGTCGACCAGGTCCCCAAGCCAGCCGCCCGAACTGTCGTCCCTGGCCTGCTTGCGCAGTTCCGCCTCGATGGCGGCGAGGGCATCCTGCTTCTGCTGTTCAGCCCGCTGTTTCGCTTCGGCGTCCGCGTTCTCGACAGCGCGGCGGGCGGCCTCCTGCTCGACCGCGACCTTGTCGGTATACGACTTGAAGGCCTGGAGCCAGGCCCTTTCGGCGGTCTCGGAGTCCTGACCGGCCTCCTGCGCGGCGGTCCGGGCCGTTGCTGCCCACTCGTGGGCGTCATGGGCGGACTCGTTCGCCCATGACGCCGAGGCCTGGGCCTGCCGGGACGAGTACGCGGCCGACGCCTCCGCCCGGCGCGCGCTGCCCTCGGCGGCTGTCGCGGTTCGGGCCGCGGCGGCGGCGCTGTTGGCGCTGGCCTCGGCCTGTTGGGCCTTCGCGCGGGCGTCGGCGGCGTAGCCGGCGGCGCGGTCGGCGTGCTGGCGGGCCTGAGTGGCGTAGCCGTTGGCCTCGGTCGCCGCGTTGCGGGCAATGGCGGCGGCCTGTTCGGCCTCGGCGGCGCTTTGCTGGGCGTAGGCGGCGACGGCGGAGGCTTCGGCGATGAGGCGCTGGATCTCGGCGATATGGGTGGCGGCGAGTTGGTCCTTGCGCGCGGCGGTGTACTGCCCGGTTGCGACGAAGGCGCGCAGGACTGTCGGTGGTCCTTCCAGGGCGATGCGTGCGGCGGCCTTGACCTCGGGGCCGCCGGTGCCGGCAAGTTGGGTGGCCTGGACCTGGTCGTCGCTGATCTGGGCGGTGTAGCGGCCGCGGCTGAGGAAGTCACGTAGCCCGCTCACTGGGCCGTTGAGGGCCGCGCGGGCGGCCTGCTGCACGCCGGGGCCGCTGCTGGCGACGAGCTGGGTGACACTGACCTGGAGGTCGGGCGCGGCCACCTGGTACTGGCCGGTGTTCAGGAACGCGGTGACCGCGGCCGGTCCCTCGGTGAGGGCCTGGGTGGCGGCGGCGCGCACGGCCGGTAGTTCGGAGTCGATGGCGAGGGCGCTCGCGCGTTCGCGCTCGTCCATCTCGATGGCCCGGCGGCGTCCGGACGTGAGGTACTCCAGGACGGAACTGTCGGGACCGGAGAGTGCGGCGCCGGCGGCGGCGGTGCCCCAGGCGTCCGAGATCCGCATCGAGAGCAGGGCCAGCTTGCGTCCGTCCGAGACGATTCGGGCCGTGTCGGCGCCTGGCTGCGCGAGAGCGGCGGCCAGGCGATCCGCCTCGTCCTTCACCCGGCGAACCTGCTGGACGGCCTCACCTGCCGCGGCCTGCTTGGTCTCATAGGCGGCCTTGGCATCCCTCGCCTTCTCCACCGCCGCGGCGGTGCGGGAGTTGAGGTCTTCCGCTTCCGCACGCCGCGCGAGGTCCTGGACCGTATTGGCCGCGTCGACGGCGTCGCTCGACTCCTTGGCGGCCACCTGTGCGGCGTCGGCATGCGCCGTGGCCACCTGCGCGGCCTGGGACGCCTCGGTTGCGTGCTGCGCCGCTTCGTCGGCGGCGGCTGCCGCGGCGCGGGCGTGGGTGGCGGCGGATGCGGCCAGGGTCCGGGCACTGGCGGCGGCCTTCGCCGCGTCCGCCGCCAGGGACCTGGCGGCGCCGGCGGCGCGTGCGGCTTCCTGGGCGTGGCGGCGGGTGGCTGCGGCGGCGGCTTTCGCCCGGGCCGACTGGGCCCCGGCCTGGCCTGCGAAGTCGCCGGCCTGGTCGGCTGAGTCGGCGGAGGCCAGCGCGTTGCGTCCGGCGCTCTCCGCAGCGTTTGCGGCCTCACTGCTAGCCGACGCTGCGGCGTTGGCCTGGGTCAGCGCTTGGGCGGAGACTTCCGCGGCGGCGGCAGCGGCGGCAGCGGCGGCAGCGGCGGTCGCCGCCTGGGCTGCGGCGCCCGCCCGCGAGCGGTCGGAGACGGCGGCCGCGGCGGCTGACCGTGCGTTGGACGCGGCCTGCGCGGCGCCGGCCGCGGCGTAGGCGGCCTGGGAGGCGGCACTGGCGGCCACACGGGCCGAGTTCGTCGCCGCCTGGGAGGCCTTCACGGCGGTTTGCGCGGCTCGACCGGCCCGCTCCGTGGCATCGGCCGCCCGTGCGGCCGCTGCCGCGGCCTTGACGCTGTCGTTGCGTGCGGCCTCGGTCTCGGCCGCTGCCCTCGCGGTCGCCTCCTTGGCCAGGGCGGAGGCTGCCAGAGCCTGCGCGGCGAAGGCTTTCGCCGCCTCGGTCTCACGGACCGCCTGGGCGCCGGCCTCCTGAGCCTGTTGGGCCAGCTGGACGACGGTGGTGCGCTCCGCGTCGCGGGCGCGGGCGACGTGCTGGCCGACGGTGAGGAACTCGTGGACGTCGTCGGCTGTGCCGTTGATCGCCAGGCGGGCGGCGGCCTGCGTGTTGGGTCCGCCCTGGCTGAGGATCTGGACCAGTTGTACGCGCTCGTCGGCGTCCCGGGCCGTGTACTGGCCGTCATTCAGGAACGCTTGGACGTCGTCCTCGGTGCCGTTGAGCGCGGCCTGCCCGGCCTCCCTGACGCCCGGTCCGGCCCCGTTCATCAGCTGGGCGACCCGGACCTGCTGGTCGGCCTTCAGCGGTTCACGCCATCCCCCGTCGAGAAATGCCGCGAGTTCCTGGGGCGTACCGGCCAGCGCCCGGCGCGCCGCCTCCTGCACGCCGGGCCCTCCTGCGGAGTGGATCTGGGCCGCGGCGACCTGGTCGTCCTGGATCCGGGCGGGTACCTGCTCGCTGTCCAGGAAGTGGCGCACGTCGGCATCCGAGCCGGTAAGCGCGGCCTCCGCCGCGGCCTTGATCCCGGGGCCACCCTCCTGCCAGAAGAGCACCACCCGGGCGCGGTCCGTCAATGGCGCCGGCTGCCCGTCGCCGTCGGTCGCCGTGGCGGGGTTGGTCCCCAACAGCCCCGCGACGAGGGCCAGCGGCAGCATCCCCAGCCACACCCGGCCCATGCCCGCCAGCACCTGACGTCGCCTTCTGCGCATGGCGAAGCCACCCCACCCGTGCGTCACGAGAAACCCCCCCAATCTCCCTCAGGCCTCGTTCGAGCACAGCCTGGCTATTGGCATCACCTGAGAGCAGAGCACGAATTCACTGGCCCAGTCCAGCCCTGGCAGAAATATTCCGCGCGGCTGGAATCGGAATCCGTGAAAGAAGTTCCCCGCCTCAGTCTCCGAGTGGGCGACAGGAATGCCGGACGCGGAGAACTGGGCCAATGGTGCTGGTGGGACGGATGAGGCAGGCGGTGACACCTTGCCGGACATCGGGCAGTATGGGCGGCCATACGCGGATTTCCGCACGTGCCGGCGATAACCGGAACCAGGTGGCAATAGCAACTCTTGACTTTCCTTTGATGATCCCCTCAGGGTGGAGGGTGCGTTATTCGCGTCCCAGCGCCCCGAGATGTCGGCGAAAGAGGACGTGACCTTAGTCCTTTTGACGCCTGCAAACCTGTTCGTATGATCAGTCCAGAAAGGGAATCGGATGAGTCTTCGCATGCGCAGTCGGCTGACAGCTGCCGCTTTTGCCGTCGCTGTCACCTTCACCGCCGTGGCCGCCGCCTCGGCCGACTCCTCCTCAGCCGCCTCCGCCGCCCAGACGGCCCCCGTCGCCGCGTCGGCCACAGCCGACGACGCGACCCCGCCGCCGGCGGTCGAGGACTTCACCTATCCGGGCGCCAGCCCCTTCCCGAACCTGAAGCTCCTACGGGGCGACGGCCACATCCTCCTCGCCGACTGCAACACCACCACCCAAATCCAGCTCTGGAGCCGGGCCGTCCCCAACCCGGCCGGCGGCCCCTCGGTCTGCTTCCGGGTGAACGGCACCGTCGGCCAGCTCACCCTCGAACTGCCGCAGACCTTCCTCATCCAGACCAACGATCGCGCGGTTCGCGCCAACCTCACCGCCGACGGCGTCGCCCAGACCGTCGACGTGCCCAAGGGCGGCATAACCGGCGTCGGCGAGGGCGTCGGCCAGAAGCCGACCATGCTCGTCGAACTCCGCGTCACCGGCTGACCGGGCGCGCTCCCAACCCCTTACCGAGTCACCCACGGGTCGGAACGGCAACGAAGGAAGCCCATCCCATGTTTCACTTCCGCACACGTACGGCCTGGACGACCGGGGCTGTCACGACCGTCGCCCTGACAGGTGCCCTGCTGGCCGGTACGCCCGCTCCTGCTCTCAGTGGCGACGTCGCGACGGCGGGGTCCTACGCGTTCACGGCCAAGCTGGACATCGGTGACGGCAAGCGTGCCTGCACCGGCGCGTTGGTCGATCCGTTCTGGGTCGTCACCGCCGCCTCCTGCTTCGCCGACGACCCCGCCCAACCGACGACCGTCCCTGCCGGTCCGCCGACACTGAAGGCCGTCGTCACCGTCGGCCGCGCCGACCTCACCACCACCACGGGTCAGGTCCGGGACATCGTCGAACTCGTCCCCCGTACCGACCGCGACCTCGTACTCGCCCGGCTCGCCACTCCCGTCACCGACATCACCCCGGTGGCGGTGGCCACGGCCGCTCCCACCGCCGGCGAGGACCTTCGGGTGACGGGCTACGGCCGCACCAGGACCGAGTGGGTGCCCGACAAGCTCCACAGCGCCCTCTTCACCGTCGGCGCCGTCGACCCGATCGGCCTCGCCATCACCGCGAAGGCGCCCACGGACGCCACCGTCTGCAAGGGCGACACCGGCGGCCCCGCCCTACGGCAGGTCGGCGACCACTACGAACTCGCCGCCCTCAACAGCCGCTCCTGGCAGAACGGCTGCCTAGGCTCCACCGAAACCACCCGCACCGGTGCCTACAACACCCGCACCGACGACCTCGGTACCTGGATCCAGCAGACCACCTCCGCCTGGGCCGCCACCGTCCGGTCCGGGAACCGCGGCACCGTCTACAACCCGGACACCAGGACCGCCGAGATCTTCACACTGCGGACCGACGGCGCCATGATCCACGCCTACAACACCAACGGCGAGGGCTGGTCGGGCTGGCACGTCCTCGGCGACGGCGCGCGGTTCGTCGGCGAACCGGCCGTCGTCCACAACCCGGTCACCAACACCCTGGAGGTGTTCGCCACCGGCACCGACGGCTCGATGTACCGGGCCACGTGGAGCCAGGCCACCGGCTGGACCCCGTGGACCCTGACAGGTGACTGGAAGTTCCGCGGCGACCCGACCACCGTCTACAACCCGGACACCAGAACGGCCGAGGTGTTCGCTCTGCGGACCGACGGCGTCATGGCACACCTCTACAACACCAACGGCGAGGGCTGGTCGGGCTGGTACGCGCTGGACCCCGGGGCCCGGTTCGCCGGCGAACCGGCCGTTGTCCAGAATCCGATCACCAACTCGCTCGAGGTGTTCGCCACCGGCACCGACGGCTCGATGTACCGGGCCGCGTGGAGCCGGGCCACCGGCTGGACCCCGTGGACGATGACTGGTGACTGGAAGTTCCGCGGCGACGCCTCCACGGTCTACAACCCGGACACCAGGACGGCCGAAATCTTCGCTCTGCGGACCGACGGCGTGATGGCGCACCTCTACAACACCAACGGCGAGGGCTGGTCCGGCTGGTACGCCCTCAACCCCGGAGGCGCGTTCGTCGGGGTGCCGGCCGTCCTCCACAACCCGGTCACCAGCACCCTGGAGGTGTTCGCGACCGGCACCGACGCATCGATGTACCGGGCCACGTGGAGCCGGGCCACCGGCTGGACGCCCTGGACCATGACCGGCAACTGGAAGTTCGGCAGCTCCCCCGCCGCGGTCTACAACCCCGACACCAGAACGGCCGAGGTCTTCGGCCAGGGCACCGACGGCGTCATGGCCCACGCCTACAACACCAACGGCGGTGGCTGGTCCGGCTGGTCCGTGGTCGGCCAGATCCCCGCGACAGGCTGACCGCACCCGTGATCCACCCGCCCGGGACACCAGCAGGTCCAAGAAGGGAGAAGAGTTACCTCATGCCTCGCTCACGCCCACGCTCGGCGTGGATGACCGGGACGGTCACGACCGTCGCCCTGACAGCTGCCCTGCTGGCCGGTACGCCCGCGCCCGCGCTCAGCGGTGACGCCGCGCCGGCCGGTGCCTTCGCGTTCACGGCCAAGCTCGACATCGGCGACGGCAAACGCGCCTGCACCGGTGCCCTGGTCGATCCGTTCTGGGTCGTCACCGCCGCCTCCTGCTTCGCCGACAATCCCGCCCAGCCGGCAACCGTCCCCGCCGGCCCGCCCGCACTCAGGACCACCGCCACGGTCGGCCGCACCGACCTCACCACCACGGCGGGCCAGGTCCGGGACATCGTCGAACTCGTCCCCCACACCGACCGCGACCTGGTCATGGCGCGCCTGGTCAACCCGGTCATCGACATCACCCCGCTCGCCCTGTCCTCCACTGCCCCCACCGCCGGCGAGGAACTCCGGGTGACGGGCTACGGCCGCACCAGGACCGAGTGGGTGCCCGACAAGCTCCACACCGCCCTCTTCACCGTCGGCGCCGTCGACCCGACCGGCCTCGCCCTCACCGCGAAGGCGCCCACGGACGCCACCGTCTGCAAGGGCGACACCGGCGGCCCCGCCCTACGGCAGGTCGGCGACCACCACGAACTCGCCGCCCTCAACAGCCGCTCCTGGCAGAACGGCTGCCTAGGCTCCACCGAAACCACCCGCACCGGCGCCTACGACACCCGCACCGACGACCTCAACGACTGGATCAAGTTCGTCCGCTCCAGCACGATGCCGCCCCAGGCCCCCGGTGTCCTGCGCTGGTTCCTCTCCGACTCGGCCCAGTCGAACGTCTCCACCCGGGCCACGTTCGACTTCGGGGAGAGCCCGATGATCCCGCTGGCGGGCAACTGGGACGGCATCGGCGGGGACACCCCGGGCGCCTACGACCCCACCACCGCCCACTTCTACCTGACGAACTCGCTCGACGGCGGCCCCAGCACCACCGACTTCGGGTTCGGCGACCGGGACGATGTCCCCCTCGTCGGCCGGTGGGACGGCGGACGCACCAGCGAAGTGGGGATCTACCGCCCGAGCACCGCCGAGTTCCACCTGCGCCACCACGACGGCACCGTGACGTCCTTCAGGCTGGGCAACGGCGGCAACTGGAAGCCGATCGCCGGGGACTGGACACACAAGGGATTCGACACCCCGGGGCTGTTCGACCCCGACACCGCCACCTTCTACCTCGTGAACTCCATCCACGACGGCGAGGCCGACATCACGTTCACGTTCGGCGCGCGCGGGGACACGCCCCTCACCGGCGACTGGAACGGCAGCGGCACCACCCAGGTCGGCGTCTACCAGACCACCGGCAGCGCCTTCCACTTCCGCGGCGCCGCCCCCGACGGCTCCACTACCTCCGTCTCCTACGGCGACAGCGGCCTCCCGGTCACCGGCGACTGGAGCGGCAGCGGCAAGTCGACCCAGGGCATCGTCGTCCCCGGCCGGTGAAGCGCCGCCCACCCGTCCGGACCGACACCGTGGACACCGGAGGCCGCCAGCCGTGGAACAGCCGGACCAGCCCCCGCCCGGGGCGCGGTCCGATCAGGCCCGGGGGCCCACCGCCATCCCGGCATCGATGTGGGAAATGATCTTCGGAGTGATGGGAACGCCCACGTCGCCGGGTTGGTGTCGCTGCAGGTCAACGGATTCCGTCGGATGGCCTCGACGAGCTCCGCGGAGTCCTACCCGGCACCCCACCCCTCCGGCCCAGCCCCGCTCCGCACCTGATGCCACGACCCGCGGAGCCTCGGACCCGGTCACAGCCGTGCGGCCGTGCGGACCAGGCCGGCCAGCGCGAGGGAGCGGCTGTGCGCGGGCCAGGCGATGTGGGTCACCACGGAAGGTGCGTCGACCAAGGGAACGGCCGCGTGCTCGGCCCACAGCCAGGAGCGGGCGGAGTCGGGGACGACCGCCACGGTGCGTCCGAGGGCGATCAGCTGGGCCAGTTGTGTCTGGTTGTGGATCTCGGGGCCGGGGCCGGGTGCGTAGGTGCCGCGGGTGGGCCAGCGGGCGAGCGGCAGACCGGGGACGTCCCTGACATCGGCCAGCGACAAGGTCTCGCGGGCGGCGAGGGGGTGCCCGGCAGGCAGGACGGCGACCTGCCCCTCCGCCGCCAGTACCTCGCTGTCGAACCCGGCGAGGGAGTTCCACGGTGTGTACATGAGCGCGACATCGGCGCGTCCGTCGCGCAGCATCTCCTCCTGCTCGCAGATCCCGCCCGGCAGCACCTCGATCTCGGCACTGTCGGGCTCGGCTGCGTAGGCGTCGAGAAGCTTCCGCAGCAGTTCATGGGAGGCTGCGGCCTTCACCGCGAGGACCAGGCGGTCGCGGGGGCCTCCGGGGCTGTCGGCACCGCCGGCGCGCCGGGTTCGGCGAGCGGCGGCGACGGTCGCGTCGAGGGCCGCTCGGCCCTCGTGCAGCAGCACCTCCCCCGCACCGGTCAGGCGGACACCACGGCGGTTGCGCTCCAGCAGGCAGACTCCCAGGCGCCGTTCGAGCTGCTGGATCGCCCGCGACAGCGGCGGCTGGGCCAGGCCGAGGCGCTCGGCGGCGCGTCCGAAGTGCAGTTCCTCGGCGACGGCCACGAAGTACCTCAACTCGCGGGTTTCCAGGGTGTCCACGGCCGCAGCTTACGCGGTGATACCCGGCAGGTATGACAGGACACCGTATCGGTGTTGGCCACGCCTTTCGTGCGAGGAGCACCATCATCAGCATGAGCGAAACGATGATCGCGCTGGTGACCGGCGCGAACAAGGGCATTGGGTACGAGATAGCGGCCGGGCTGGGCGGTCTCGGGTACCGCGTGGGCGTGGGAGCCCGTGACGAGGCCCGTCGCGAAACCGCCGTCGGCACACTGCGCGCCCTCGGCGTGGACGCCTTCGGGGTGCCGCTGGACGTGACCGACGACCGCAGCGTCACCGATGCGGCGGAGCTGGTCGAACGGCTGGCCGGACGCCTGGACGCCCTGGTCAACAATGCCGGGATCTCGGGCGAGATGGGCCCCGGGTGGGAGCAGGACCCGACCGCGCTCGATCTGGAAGTGCTCCGCACGGTGGTGGACACCAACGTCATGGGTGTCGTCCGGGTGACCAACGCGATGCTGCCGCTGCTGCGGCGCTCCGGCTCGCCACGCATCGTCAACGTCTCCAGCAGCGTCGGCTCCCTGACCCGGCAGGCGGACCCCGACACCGAGGTCGGTCCGATCATGGCGGCCTACGCTCCGTCGAAATCCTTCCTCAACGCCCTCACGCTGCAGTACGCCCGCCGGTTCGCCGGCACCGGCATCCTCGTCAACGCCGCCTGCCCGGGCCTGGTCGCCACCGACTTCACAGGCTTCCACGGACCCCGAACCCCCGCCCAGGGCGCGGCTACAGCGATCCGGCTCGCCACCCTGCCCGACGGCGGCCCGAGCGGTTCGTTCTTCGAGGACGACGGCGTCGTCCCCTGGTGACCGGCCCACCGAGGCGAACAGGTCGACGGCTTCCTGGCGACGCCCGCGGCGTTGGCGTGTACGGGGTGGGAGGGTGCATGGTGTCACCATGTCCGAACGCCGCGACCGCCGCCGTCTTCACGCCCGCGCCCGAGCTCTCGGGGTACCCATCGAGCAGGCCGGCCGCCGCGCCTTGCTGCGCAGGCCCGGACCGCCGACCGCGGAACCCGTGTGGCCGCGTACCGCGATTCCTGACCGGGACGAGGCTCCTGCCGTCGTCCGGGCGGTGCCTCCGGTGGCGGTGGCGTGCTGCACGGTCTCGCGCGACCGGCAGGTCACGGACGGCGGGACGGTGGTCGTACTGACCCGCCACAGGGCCGACTGTCCGATCTGGTCGGCCCGCTGAGCAGACCGAACAGCAGGGATTCCGCGGTGGCGTGAACGTCGTGCGCCGCCGCGGGGACGTCGTCCACCGGTCGACGTCCCCGGCGACACCGGCGATCCACCGGCTGCTGCGGCACGTTCACGACCAGGGATTCCGCGGCGCACCAGAGCCCCGTGGCTTCGACGCCGACGGCAACGGGCTGCTCACCTTCCTCGACGGCGAAGTGCCTGGCGGGCCCGGTTGCGCGACGCGGACGACCTCGCCGCCGCGATCGACCGGCTGCCCGACACCGACGGACCGCTGACCGTCGGCCTCCGTGCGGTCGAGTACCTCGACCGCACGGGCCTCACCGTCCTCTTCGCCCGTGCCCACCGGATCCGGTTGATCGCGGGCGGACCCAGCCCCTCCCCCGCCGCCCGCGCAACGGCTGACCACCGGGGGTGACCGGTCCCGGCGCTCCGGCTCCCCTGCCCACGTCGTCACACTCGCGCGGCCCGCCGGTAACGCCGGGGCCTGACGTCCACCCGATGGTCACCAGCCCGAGACACGCCTGCAAAACCACCGTCATGACGATGCGTCACCCTTGAGGTCAAAGGACGAAGACCGAAAGGAACCATGAAATGAGCGACTACTTCGCACTCGTCACGGCCCTGGCCCCCCTCCCCGCCCACGTCCACGCCGACAACGGCTCGGGCCCACCGCCCCGGCTGACCGGCCACCAGGCGGACCGGCTCGCCGGCATGGCGAAGCACGACGGCGCCACGACCACCGTCCGGCGCCGGCGCCGCCGCTTCGGCCGGCGGCCGTCCTTCGCGTAGCACCGCCGGCCGGGCGCCGGTCCGCCGGGCGGCTGCGGCCCGGACACGGGTGGTGGACCTGGCCGCGACGGCGGCCCCGCCGCCACGCCGCCGGGCTCCGTGGTGCGGCTTCCCACTTGGGAGCCGACGCGGGCTTCTCCGAGAGGGGAGCACCTCCCACTGTCCGATTTGCGTGTTTATGGGCTCTTTATGGGTAAGCGGTGGAGGACTCACTCACCCATTCGGAGGCCATCATGGCGTCGACCCACCGCGCACCCATCGAGGAGCACCCCGACCTGATGGAGCTGCGCGCCCGGCACGACCGCGCCGCCGCCACGCCACGTGCGCAGATGATCGAGGCGCTCGCCCTCGTCACCGGCCTGTACCTGGCGGCGTCGCCCTGGATCTGCGGTTTCAACGGCTTCACCACCCTGGCCGTCACCAACCTCATCACCGGCATCGCCTACGCCCTGCTCCTGGGCGGCCTCGGCAGCTCCTACGAGCGGACCCACTCGATGGCCTGGGCCGCCGCCGCGCTCGGCATCTGGACCTGCGTCGCCCCCTGGGTCGTCGCCGGCGACGTCGCCCACACCCGTTCCATCACCAGCAACCTCATAGCCGGCGCCATCGCCACCGTCCTGGCCTGCGCGGCGTCCGCCGCCGCCCGCGACCGCGCGACCACCGGGCAAGCGACCGGCACCCGTCGCAACCGCCCCATGCCGGGGCTCGACGACCGCTGACACCGGCAAGACCGGCAAGACCGGCAACCCCACCCGCCGCCGGGAGGACGACCACTCTCCACCCCCTCCCGGCGGCATCCGCACGCCACCACGCCACCACAGCGGATCGCCGAGCGCGGCGCCCCGGGTGGGCCGGCCCGGGCCGCCGGTGCCCCCGGCCCGGTGCCGGTGGTCAGGAGCGTGGTGGCAGCCGGTGGAACCGCACCTCGGTGAGGTGGCCGTCGTCCGCGCGGGCGGTCAGGTAGGTGGCGAAGGGCTGGCGCCGCCGGTCCGTCGGAGAGCCGGGGTTGAGCAGGCGCAGGCCCCTGGGAGCCCGGCTGTCCCACGGGATGTGGCTGTGGCCGAAGACCAGGACGTCCGCATCGGGGAAGCGCGAGCCGCACCGCTGGTCGCGTCCCCCGGCGGGGCCCGTCTCGTGGACGACCGCGAAGCGCAGGCCCACCAGCTCGACCCGGGCCACTTCGGGCAGTCGTGCGCGCAGCACCGGCCCGTCGTTGTTGCCGTGGACGGCGACCAGTCGCCGGGCCCTGGCCTCGAACAGGTCGAGCGTGGCGGTGTCGACCCAGTCCCCGGCGTGGATCACCACGTCGGCCGCGTCGAGGGCGCGCAGCAGCGGGGCGGGCAGGGAGCGCGCCCGAGTGGGGACGTGGGTGTCGGAGGTGAGGAGCAGTCGCATGGTCGCGGGTTCCGACTCGGATCAGGGGGCCAGGAGGGAGCGCAGGGCGTGCGGCAGGATTCCGCCATGCCGGTAGTACTCGGCCTCGGTGGGGGTGTCGAGACGGACGCGGGCGGTGAAGCGGGTGGTACCCGCCGGTCCGCTCGCCTCGATGTCGACGGTGTCGGACAGTTCGGCGACCCTGTGGACGGCGTAGGTCTCCTCGCCGGTGAGTCCCAGCGTTCGGGCGCTGTCGCCGGGTCGGAACTGGAGGGGCAGCACGCCCATGCCGACCAGGTTGGAGCGGTGGATGCGTTCGAAGGACTCCGCCAGCACGGCCTTGACGCCGAGCAGCGCGGTGCCCTTGGCCGCCCAGTCGCGGGAGGACCCGGAGCCGTACTCCTTGCCGGCGACGATCAGGAGGGGAACGCCTTCTTCGGCGTAGCGCACGGCGGCCGCGTGGATCGTGGTCTGCTCCCCGTCGGGCAGGTGACGGGTGAAGCCGCCCTCGGTGCCGGGTGCCAGCAGGTTGCGCAGGCGGACGTTGGCGAAGGTGCCGCAGATCATCACCTCGTGGTTGCCGCGGCGGGAACCGTAGGAGTTGAAGTCCCTCGGGGCCACGCCGCGGGCCTGCAGGTATGCGCCGGCGGGCGAGTCGGGCCGGATCGCACCCGCCGGCGAGATGTGGTCGGTGGTGACCGAGTCGCCCAGCAGGGCGAGGACGCGGGCGCGTGTCAGGTCACGCAGGGGCGGCGGGCGATCGGGCAGGGCCTGGAAGTACGGCGGGCACCGGACGTAGGTGGAGTCGGCGTCCCAGGCGAACAGGTCGCCGCGGGGATCGGGCAGGGCCTGCCAGCGTTCGTCGCCGGCGAAGAGGTCGGCGTAGCCGGCCTTGAACATGTCGGGCCGCAGGCTGGCGGCGATCACCTGTTGGATCTCCTGCGGCTCGGGCCAGATGTCCCGCAGGCGCACGGGCCGGCCGTCGTCACCGGTGCCGAGCGGGTCACGGGTGAGGTCGACGGCCATCGAGCCGGCGAGGGCGTAGGCGACGACCAGCGGCGGGGAGGCGAGGTAGTTGAGCTTGACCTCGGGGTGGATGCGGCCCTCGAAGTTCCGGTTGCCGGACAGGACGGACGCGACGGTGAGGTCCTCGGCGGCCACCGTCCGCGAGACCTCGTCGATCAGCGGTCCGGAGTTGCCGATGCAGGTGGTGCAGCCGTAGCCGACCAGGTCGAAGCCGAGCGTCTCCAGGGCCGGCAGCAGTCCGGCGTGCGCGAGGTAGTCCATCACGATCCGCGAGCCCGGCGCGAGGCTGGTCTTCACCCACGGCCTGGACCGCAGCCCGCGCTCGACGGCCTTCCGGGCGAGCAGCCCGGCGGCCACCATCACCTGCGGGTTGGAGGTGTT
The DNA here is from genome assembly GCF_040630735.1 of Kitasatospora sp. NPDC005748. Taxonomy (NCBI): domain Bacteria; kingdom Bacillati; phylum Actinomycetota; class Actinomycetes; order Kitasatosporales; family Streptomycetaceae; genus Kitasatospora; species Kitasatospora sp. NPDC005748. The sequence goes on along the minus strand of NZ_JBEXYD010000038.1, from coordinate 19,650 downwards.
GGTGCACGAGGTGATGGCGGCGATGACCACCGCGCCGTGGCCGAGCCGGTCGACGGTGCCGTCCGGCCCCGCGGCGCAGACGGGGCCGGGCGGCGGGGGCGGTGTCTCACCGGCCCGGGGTACCCGCGTCGGTTCGGCCGGCCGGTCCCCGGGGTGGTCGCCGGTCACCGACAGCGGATCCGAGGCCGGGAAGGACTCCTCGTCGCCCTCGTCCACGCCGGCCGGCGCACCGGCGTCCGGGGTGTCGCCCCGGCCGAGGGCGGCGAACAGGGCCGCGGGCGCCTCGGGCAGCGCGATGCGGTCCTGTGGCCGCTTCGGCCCGGCGATCGAGGGGACGACGGCCGACAGGTCGATGTCCAGGGTTTCGCTGTAGTCGGCGGTGTGCCCGGGGTCGTGCCACAGCCCCTGCTCCTTGGCGTACGCCTCCACCAGCGCCACGTGCCGCTCGTCGCGGCCGGTGAGCCGCAGGTAGGCGAGCGTCTCGGCATCGATCGGGAAGATCGCGCAGGTGGCGCCGTACTCGGGGCTCATGTTTCCGATGGTGGCCCGGTTGGCCACCGGCACCTCGGCGACGCCCGGTCCGTGGAACTCGACGAAGGAGCCGACCACGCCGTGGGCCCGCAACCGCTCGGCGATCGTCAGTACGAGGTCGGTGGCGGTGCTGCCGGACGGCAGTGCCCCGCTGAGCCGCACGCCCACGACCCTGGGGACGAGCATGCTCACCGGACGGCCGAGCATCGCGGCCTCGGCCTCGATCCCTCCGACGCCCCAGCCCAGCACGCCGAGCCCGTTGACCATCGGCGTGTGGGAGTCGGTGCCGACGAGGGTGTCCGGGAAGGCCAGCCCGTCCTCGTCGAAGACCACCCGGGCCAGGTGCTCCAGGTTGACCTGGTGGCAGATGCCGGTCCCCGGCGGGACGACGCGCAGGTTCCGCAGCGCGCCCTGTCCCCATCGCAGGAACTCGTAGCGTTCCCGGTTCCGTTCGTATTCGAGTTCCACGTTCCGGCCGAAGGCCTCCGGTGAGCCGAAGCGGTCGGCGACGACGGAGTGGTCGATCACCAGCTCGACGGGCCGGCGGGTGTCGATGAGGGCCGGATCACCGCCGCGTTCGGTCATCGCCTCCCGCATCGCGACCAGGTCCACCAGGCACGGCACTCCGGTGAAGTCCTGCATCAGCACCCGCGCGGGCGTGAACTGGATCTCCGTCGCCGGCTCGGCGTGCGGGTCCCAGTCGGCGACGGCGCTGATCTGGTCACGAGTGACGCCGTGCCCGTCCTCGTTGCGCAGCAGGTTCTCCAGCAACACCTTGAGGCTGTACGGCAGCCGTCCAGCACCGGGTACCGCGTCGAGCCGGTAGAGCGAGCGGGACGAGCCGAGGGCCTCGAAGGTCCCCCGGGCGGCGAAGCTGTCCGATGGCATGGCGTGACCTCCCGCGGGTGCGGCGGTCCCCGCCGACCGGGGGCCGCAGGCGGCGGCTACCCGGGTGCGGCGGGGTCAACCGGAGGGGGCGCCGCCGTCGGCGCCCGGATGGCCGAGAGCGCAGCTGGCGGGGCGCGCGGCGCTCGTGGCGGGCGGCGTCCGTCTCGCTACTTCCACGCGGTGCAGTTCGTCCGGCACCCCGCCGCGCCGACTGAGGACCGCCGGGAGCGTCGGCCCACACCATCGCAGGGTCGTCGCCCCAGGGGGTGGCGGCCTTCCGGCGCCCCGGACAGCGCGGTCACAGGAGGAGCCGCCGTCACGTCCCGCGCCGTGAGGCGAGCGCGACGTCGTCGGCCGCGGCCCATGCCAGCGAGTACCAGGAGAGCCCGGCGAGGACCGCGGCGCTCGGCAGCTCGGCGAAGTAGGCCAGCGCCTGCGCGAGCTCGTAGTCGGAACCGCGGTGCGCCGACCACAGGTCGAAGAACGCGTCCAGGCCGAGCAGCACGGCGCTCGCCGAGGCAAGAGGGCTGGTGGCGCGATGGCGCCGACGCACCAGCCAGGCCAGCAGGAACAGTGCGGCGATCTCGATGACGTCCAGCCACACCCATGAGTTGGAAAGGTTGCGTGCGCCGAAGCGCCCCTTCACCGACATCACGAGCACGGCGATCCACGGCATCAGCAGCACGCCCGCCGAAACGAGAACCGTCGGCAGCCAGCGCCGGATCGCGGCTTCACGGGCCGCGACCGCCCTCTTGAAATTACGCACCGCCGGAGCCTACCAATGGCGGATGAGCCCGAACGGCACCGCGTTCGACCCCTCGCCCGCCGGCCTGGTCCCGCCGCCGGCCGGGTCGCTCCCCCGGCGGACCACCTCTCCGAGGCCGTGCCGAGGTCGTCGAGGGCACCGGTGTCCTGGAGTCCAGGCACCGGCGGGCCCTGACTCCACCGTGCTGGACGACGCGGTCGCCGCCCGGGACACCCCCGCCCAGATCATCGCCGCGGTCCGGGTGGGGGTCCTGAGGTCCCCGGCGCCGGCGAGGTGGCCGCCCGCCGTGCACCGCCCACGAGTACGCCGAGCCCGGCAGGCCCCGCATCGCTTGGAACGACGGGCAGAGCCGAGCCGACCTCCTCGCGCCCGGCCCGGCGCCGCGCCCTACGGTGGAAGGAGTCGACCGAGGGATCCGCGTGACCGCACTGCCCGTGAGGACGGTGAGATACATGTGCCGATGGCTTGCCTACTCCGGTTCCCCGATCATGTTGGAGGAGTTGCTGTACAAACCCGCCCACTCGCTGATCGACCAGAGCCGCCACGCCCGGATGGGCGTCGAGACGACCAACGGCGACGGGTTCGGCGTCGGCTGGTATCCGGACGAGCTGCGCGACGTCGACGGCGCCACGGATCCGGCGGTCTTCCGAGCGGTGGGCCCCGCGTGGAGCGACCGCAACCTGCACGAGCTCGCACACTGCGTGCGCTCGCCGCTGTTCCTCGCCCACATCCGTGCCTCCACCGGCACGGCGGTGCAGCAGACCAACTGCCATCCCTTCCGTTACGGACGGTGGCTCTGGATGCACAACGGCGCGATCCATGACTTCCCGAAGCTCAAACGCGACCTCGCACTCGAGGTCGCCGCTCCCCTCTACCCCTCCATCGAGGGCTCCACCGACTCCGAGCTGATGTTCTATCTGGCGCTGACCTTCGGGCTCCGGGACGACGTACCGGGAGCCGTCGAGCGCATGGCCGGCTTCGTCGAGGCGGTCGCCGCCCGGCACGGCGTCCCCGACGCCCTGCAGATGACAGTCGGCGTCTCCGACGGTAGGCGGCTGTGGGCGTTCCGCTACTCGACCGAACGCGCGTCCCGTTCGCTGTTCTTCAGCACCAGCGTCCACGCGCTACGCGCCCTGCATCCGGACAGCACCGTCCTGCGGCGGGTGTCCGAGGAGACCCGCATCATCGTCTCCGAGCCCATCGGTGACCTGCCGGGCGCCTGGAACCCCGTCCCCGAGTCCTGCTACGGGCTCGTTCAGGAAGGCCACGACTCGATCCACGTGTTCCGGCCGGTCCGGCCCTGATGAGCATCGAGAGCATCGCGGCCCTGCTGACCACCCTCCTGGTGATCGCCCGCGCCGTCAGCGTCCTGCACTGACACCCGTCCCGGCTCTCCCACCCGGCGAGAACCGGACCCCCTCCCGGACCCGGGGGTGGTGCCGGCCGGTCAGGACAGCGTGGTGAACGGCTCGTAGAAGGGCTCCGGGTACCGCACGGCCGCGTCCGGGTGACGGCCACGAGGTCCGACACCGGCTTCGGCAGCACGACCACCAGAGTCGTCGGCAGCAGGACGCTCCCCTGTCGCGACCCCACCCGGCCCCCGGCCCTGACTGCCCACCGCTCGGACCGCCCGCCCGGACGCCGCGCCGTTTCGTTTCCCGGACTGCCACCGGGCGGAAAGGCTTCGCTCCCGGTGCTGCGCGAACGGCGTACGACCGGGAGAGTGGGCCGGGGCCGGTACTCGGCCACACTCAGGGAAAGGCATCAGTGGAATCCGGACTTCGCATCGCCAGCCACCAGAGCGCACCCGGTGTGCGGCGGGTCGCACTCGACGGGGTCGCCGACATGGATACGGCTGACGTCCTGCGTGCCGCGCTGGACGACGGACTCGGTGCCCCTCCCCTCCCGCAGGCCCTGGTCGTGGACTGCGACAAGCTGAGCTTCTGTGCGTCGGCCGGGCTCAACGAGTTCCTGCGGGCCCGGATGACCGCCGTCGGCCTGGGCATCGCCTTCCGGGTCGCCGCGCCGCAGGACCAGTTGCGCCGACTGCTGCGCCTGACGGAGACCGACACCCTCCTGGGAGTGCCGCCCGTCCCCGAGTCCGAACCGTCCAGGCCGTTCTGACCCCCGGGCCCGACGGCGGGCGACGACCGGCCGACGATCACCGCCGTTCGGCGCCGACCCCCTTGAGCGCGAGCGACGGCGCCCGGCCGTACACCGAGCGGTAGAGGGCGGCGAACCGCCCGGGGTGGGCGAACCCCCAGTGCGCGGCGATCTGCGTGACGGTCACCCCGGCGTGCGGGTCGGCGGCGGCGAGGTCCGCGTGCGCGCGTTCCAGCCGGACCCGGCGCAGAAACCCCAGCGGCGTGGTCCCCGCGTGGCGACGGAACGCGTACTGCAGCGCGCGCGGGGTCACCCTCACGGCGGTCGCGATGTCGGCGAGCGCGATGTCGCGGTGGGCGTTGTCCTCGATGAACGAGACCGCCCGCCGAAGGGTGCCGCTGTCGGCGTCGCGGGTGTCGACGCGCGCGGGCGCGGTCCTGACGGTGTGGGGCAGGGAGGCCAGCACCACCGCCGCGAGGTGCTGCGCGGCGGTGGAGACGGCCAGCGCGCCCGGGAAGGACGCCGCGTCGTTCAGGACCGCGTCGCGCACGTAGGCGATCGCGGCGCCGAGTCGCTTGTTCCCGGCCTCGGTGACCGCCCGGGAGCCCGTCAGCCTCACCGGTCCCGGCCCGGCTGCTCCGCCGGCGGCGGCCATCCGGTCCAGCAGGGCCGGATCGAACATCGCGATGGTGTAGCGCGCCGACCGTACCTCACCCTGGTACGGGAGGTCGGGCTGGGCGAGGAGGAACGTCTCCCCCGGGCCGTACACCGTCTCCCGGCCGTCCGTCCGGTCTACCAAGGTCCCGGCGTGCATGCTGACCAGGCAGATCCTGCCCAGGCTGCCGGCGTCGTACCCCATGTCGAAATTGACGGCGAGACGGTCCACGCTCAGCGGGCCCGCCGCTCGACGGGTGACCCGCACCTGTGCGTCACTCACCGATCCACCGATCCGCATCGGGGTGTACGCGGACGACAGGAAGGCCTCCGTCGCGTCCAGGCTGCCACTGCGGAAGTCCACACTCTCCATGCCCCGATCCTGCCAGGGAATCCCGGCGCTCGAAACGAGGTCGCGGGAGCGCGACCCGCAGGCGACTCCCGCCCCTCCCGGGCCGGCGCGGGAGCTGAGGACCGGGCGTACGGGGACAGAGCGCGTTCGTGTGGCGGCGAGGGCGCCGAGCCTGCCAGGCGGCCCCCGGCCGGGGCGCGGCAGCCGCCGAGGGGGCACCGTGCCGAGTGAACCCCGTCTCCCCGACGGGGGTTGCGGCCGGACGGCGGCAGCCCTCGGGTGCCGGCCGGGCACCCCTGGGGCCACTGTCCTCCGGCGGGACCGGCATCGGTCGTACGGCAGAGCGAGAGCTCGCGCTCCCAGACGTCACTGTTCAGGCGTCACTGCAGGGGCGTCACTGTTCAGGCGCTGATCCGGGCGAGCATGGAAGCCAGCCGCCGCACCGCCTCCTCGGCCTGGGTGAACTGCTCCGCGGTGGGGACGACGGTGTTGAACGTCGGGCCGTCCCCCGCCGGCAGGGCCCGCCAGTGCAGGACGGGGGAGAGCGCCGCGCTGCACCCCGCCAGGAACCAGGCCAGGCGGCCGTGGGTGCGGGCCAGGCCGATCGCCAGCACGGCGAGCGCCTCGCGCAGCCGCTCCAGCCGCTGGGGCTCCACCGCATCCGCCCGGCCGCACTCCGGGCCGACCACCCCGAGGCCGGCGGCCACCTCGCGGGCCAGCGCCCGGTCCCTCGGCGTGAGGTCCCACCCTGCCGTCCCGAGCTGCTGTTCCGCCTCCGTGATCAGCCCCAGGATCTCCACCCGCATGTCCATCCCCGCACGATAGCGGCAGCACCGGCCGCGCCGACACGGCCCGGCCGAGGGCACTTCGGGGAGGGAGTCGGGGGCCCGTCGGCGGGAGTTCCCGGACGATCGGCGCCGGGACCGGCCAGTGCGATTGGTTCGCGTGCACGTGGATAGACGCGCCGGGGCGACGACGTCGCCGACGCCGTCGGCCCGGGACGGGAGGCCGATCATGGCAGTAGCAGGTTCGCAGACCCCGAGGAGCGCGGACCGGGCCGGGCTGCACGCCCGGGCCGAGGCTCTGGGATGGTCGGTGGAGGATCCGCCCCCCGGAACCCGGCGCCCGCTCCGGTGCGAACGCTCCGACCTGACCGTGGAGTCGTTCTTCTCGACCGACGGCGAGTTCCGCGCCGCCCGGATCCACGGCCCCACCGGCCCCGACGAGGAACTCGACTTCCCGTCGACGCTCGACTTCCTGCAGCGCCACGGGACGGACGCCGGCCAGGGCGGAACCGCTGCCGCCGAGGCGGCCGCAGTCCTGGCGCGCAGCGCGGCCCGCCGTTCCCCGGCGGGCCCGGCGCCGCAGGAGACGCCGCCCGCCGAGGAGAGCACCACCGCCGGCATCTCCACCCCGGAGCCTCCCGAGGTGCGCCAGGCCTGGGGCACCTGGCCGATCGTGGTGGTCGCGGTGCTCGTCGTCTGCGTCGTGCTCTTCTTCGTCGCCCGCATCGCGGGCTGGTGAGGCCGGCGCCACCATCCGGCCGTAGGGATGTGGGCCGGCTACGAGGAGGCGCTCGTCCGGTACGGCCGGGAGGTGTGCCGGGCCTGGACCGCCGAGGGGCGCCGGGGCACCTGTGCGGACAGCCTCCGGGACGGCCTGCCGGAGCGCGGGACCGGGCCCCCCGCCGTACGCTCCCAGGCGGAGCCGGCGGGTGCGGGAGAACTCCCTCCGTGGCTCGGAGCCGCGGAGTTCCACGCCAGCCACCGGTCCGCGCTGCTCCGCAAGGACCCGGCGTTCTACCGGGCCCGCTTCCCGGACGAACCGGACGACCTGTCCTACGTATGTCCCGCGTCCGACCGCGCGCATCGGGTGTGAGGCGGGAGCACTGCCCGCCCCCGGGGGCCGGCCGGGCGTTTCGCCTCACCGCGGAGCGCTGACGCTCCCGCCGGGGAGGCGGGTCGCCGGCCGGGGCTGCGTCCCCGGCCGACAGATCCGCGTGTCCCGCGCGCCCTCTACCCCGCCCTCCATCCCGCTCACCACCCCGTGGCCGGAGGTGTCGGCAGGGCCCGGGTGGGCAGACGCGCGGCATGTGGCTGATGAAACCTCCCGGTGTCTACCGGGCGCAGGAAGACACCGATCTGCTGATCTCCAGTCTGGGCCGCGAGCGTCTGCGGGAGGGGGACGAGGTGCTGGACATCGGGACCGGCACGGGTGCGGTGGCCCTGGCCGCCGCCGGCACGGGCGCCCGCGTCACCGCCATCGACGTCTCCCGCCGGGCGCTGGCCACGGCGTGGCTCAACGGCGCGCTGAACGGGCGACGCATCCGTGTCCGGCACGGCGATCTGGTGGAGCCGGTGCGCGGACGCCGGTTCGACCTGATCGTCTCCAATCCCCCGTACGTACCGGCGGCCGACGACGCGCTGCCCACCCACGGGGCGGCGCGGGCCTGGGACGCCGGGCACGACGGACGCGCGCTCCTCGACCGGATCTGCCGCGACGCCCCCCGGGTGCTGGCACCCGGGGGGATCCTGCTGCTGGTGCACTCCTCGCTCTGCGGGGTCGAGGCGAGCTGCCGGGCCCTGGCCCGGGCCGGACTGCGGACCGGGGTGGTCGCGCGCCGGCGCCTCGCGTTCGGCCCGGTGATGTCCGCGCGGGCCGACTGGTTCGAGGAACAGGGGCTGATCGCCCCCGGCGTGCGGCACGAGGAGCTGGCGGTGATCCGCGGTGTCCGACCTTTCTGACCTGCCCGGCGCGCCTGGGCTGCCCGACCTCCGGGAGACCCGGCGCCTGACCATGCCCGTGGAGAACGGGCCCCTCCTGGTGGAGGGGCCCGTCGAGGCTGTCCTGCCGGACGGCACCGTCCGGGTGAGCGAGCGCCCGGTCGTCGCGCTGTGCGTGTGCCGGCGCAGCAAGCGCTACCCGTTCTGCGACACCAGTCACCGTCGACGCTCCGTGCCGCCCGCGGAGCGCGCCCAGCGAGGCCGGGCGCACGAGGAGGGCGCGGCCGAGGCCGGTTGACCACGGCCCGACCCCGCCCTCCCGCCCGGGCGGCGGGTTCAGGGCCGCAGGTGGTCGCGCAGCGCCCGCAGGGCGGCCAGGACGGCGGCCCGCTGGACGGCGGTGCGGTCACCGGGGGCGGGCGGGGCGAGCACGACGGTCTCCTTCGGCCCGGCCACCGCGACGTACACCGTCCCGGGTGGCCGGCCGTCCTGCGGCTCGGGGCCCGCCACGCCCGTGGTGGCGATCGCGTACGTGGTGTCCATGAGTCGGCGGACCCCCTCCGCCATCTGCCGCGCGACCTCCGGATCCACCGCCCCGCGTGCGGCGAGGAGGTCGCGGTCGACCCCCAGTACCCGCGCCTTGATCTCGGTGGCGTAGGCGGTGACCGAGCCTTCGAAGACGCCGGACGCGCCGGGCGCCTCCGACAGCGCGACCGCCAGCGCGCCTCCGGTCAGCGACTCCGCGACGGACACCGTGCTCTCCGCGGCGCCGAGCGCGGAGTGGAGCTCCCGCGCCAGCCGCTGTCGCTCCTCGTGGCCTTCGGTCATCGCTGCCTTCCTTCGCGCTCGGGTGGTGGGGACCGGGCGAGCGGTCGCGGTGTCGGGACGCACCCCGGCAGCGGCGGCTGCCACCCGCGTGGGGTGGGTCGCGCCCCGGTCCGCCCGTCGAGTGCTGTCCGGTCACCGCCGGTCACCCGAGTCGCCGTGCGGAGATGCGTGAGGGGGCGATGGCCAGCAGGCTCGGGCCCAGGGCCGGAGAAGACCGCCGGCGCCCGTCCGCCCTGACGGCCGGCCGTCAGGGCGGCTACCCGGCGCGCCGGGCGCGACACACGCCCCCGCCACGTCATTCGACCACCTTGCACCCGCGCCCCTCGGGCCGGGCCGGCCTCCGCCGGCACTGCTCCGGCGGGCAACTCTCCAGCACCAGCAGTGAGGAACGCGATGGAAACGCCAGGCCCCCTCAAGAAGGCCGCTGACGCCCTTGTCGACGCCCTGACCGACGGCGACGCCCGCCCCCCGGTGGAAGTACCGGGTGCGCCGGGAGCGAAACCGCCGTCCGTGGCCGAGCCCACCGAGCCCCGGGCGCCCCTGCCGCCGAAGCCCGACCAGCGCGCGCCGGAGCCGCTGTCGGCCACCGGGCGGGGCGGACGGGCCGCCGACGACGTGCGGGCGCAGAACGGCGGGTTCCTGACGACCGCCCAGGGTGCGCGGCTACCGGATTCGGATCACTCGCTGAAGGCGGGCCCGCGGGGGCCGGTGCTGCTGCAGGACCACCACCTGCGGGAGAAGATCACCCATTTCGACCACGAGCGGATCCCGGAGCGGGTGGTGCACGCCCGCGGCGCGGCCGCCCACGGCGTCTTCCGGGGCTACGGCACCGCCGGCGGGGTCACCAGGGCCGCGTTCCTGGCCGAGGGCGTGGAGACGCCGGTGTTCGTCCGGTTCTCCACCGTCCTCGGCTCCCGCGGGTCGGCGGACACGGTGCGTGACACGCGGGGCTTCGCGACGAAGTTCTACACCACCGAGGGCGTCTTCGACCTGGTCGGCAACAACATCCCGGTGTTCTTCATCCAGGACGCCATCAAGTTCCCCGACATCATCCACGCCGGCAAGCCGCACCCCGACCGCGAGATCCCGCAGGCGCAGAGCGCCCACGACACCTTCTGGGACTTCGTCTCCCTGCACACCGAGGCCACCCACCACACCATCTGGAACATGTCCGACCGGGGCATCCCCCGCTCCTACCGGACGATGGAGGGCTTCGGCGTCCACACCTTCCGCCTCGTCGACGCCGACGGCGCCACCACGCTGGTGAAGTTCCACTGGAAGCCCAAGCTCGGCGTCCACTCCCTCGTCTGGGAGGAGGCGCAGCTGATCGCCGGCATGGATCCGGACTTCCACCGACGTGATCTCTACGACGCCATCGAGGCCGGCGCCTTCCCGCAGTGGGAACTCGGCATCCAGACCTTCCCCGACACCCCCGACCAGATGTTCGAGGGCATCGACCTGCTCGACCCCACCAAGATCGTCCCGGAGGAGCTGGCACCCGTCCGGCCGATCGGGCTGATGACGCTCAACGCCAACCCGACGAACTTCTTCGCGGAAGTCGAGCAGGTGGCCTTCCATGTCGGGCACCTCGTCCCCGGTATCGACGTCACCGACGATCCGCTGCTGGCCGGGCGCCTGTTCTCCTACCTCGACACCCAGATCACCCGGCTGGGCGGCCCCAACTTCGCCCAGATCCCGATCAACCGCACCCACGCCCCGGTCAACGACATGCTCCGCGACGGCTTCCACCAGGACGCCGTCCACACCGGCGTCGCGCCGTACAAGCCCAACTCCCTCGACGGGGGCTGCCCGTTCTTCGCCGGCGCCGCCGACCACGCCTACATCGAGCACCCCACCCCGGTACCCGCCGCCACCAAGGTCCGCGAGGCCCCGGCCACCTTCGACGACCACTTCAGCCAGGCCCGGCTCTTCTGGCTCAGCATGAGCCCGCCCGAGCGCGAGCACATCATCGCCGCCTACACCTTCGAACTGAACAAGTGCTACCACCAGGCCGTCAAGGAGCGCACCCTGCTGGTGCTCGCCAACATCGACCGCTACCTGTGCGCCCAGGTCGCCGCCGGCCTGGGCCTGCCGGCTCCGCAGCCCTCCGAGCCGGTCACGGACCCCGCGCCCAGCCCGGCCCTGTCCCAGCTCGGCCAGGAGTGGCCCATCCAGGGCCGGGTCATCGGCATCGTCGCCGATCCCGCCGGGGACCTCGCCGCTCTCGCGGCCGTGCGCCGGGCGGTCCTCGCCGCGGGGATGGTGCCCCTGGTCATCGCTCCGACGGGAGGCGAGCTCACCGCCGACGGCGCGGAGCCCCTCGCCGTCCAGCGGACCTTCGCCACCGCCCGCTCGACCGAGTTCGACGCCATCCTGCTCGCCGGCTCACCCGCGCCCGGGATCGACGCCGACGGCGGGCGGGACGCCAAGGCCGGCGCGCCGCAGGGCCCGGGCGCACCGGTCGACCCCCGCATCACCCTCCTGCTGGCCGAGGCGTGGCGCCACGCCAAGGCCATCGGCGGCTGGGGCACCGCCGAGCAGGCCCTGGCCGCGGCGGCCGTCCCCGCCGCCGGGCCGGGTGTCGTCCTCGGCGACGACGGGGAGAACGTGCTGCGCGAGATCAGCGGCCTGCTCGCCGCCCACCGGGTCTGGGACCGCTTCCCTCCCCCGACCGAGGCCGCGACGCGCTGACCCGCCGCGGTAACGCGACGCCCCGCCACCGGGAACGGTGGCGGGGCGTTGCGGGCTTGTGCCAGAACGGCGGTCGGACCCTCTTCGGGGCGTATCCGCGGGTACGCCCCGAAGAGCTTGGCCAGGGAACGTCAGCCCTGGCCGCCCTGTCCCTGGTGGCGGATCTCGTCCGCCGCCTCCTGCCCGGCGGCCTTCAGGTCGTGCGCCGTGCGCTGCCCGGCGTCCTGGGCGGCCCCCTTGCTGGTCTGGGCGGCGTCCTGGGCCGTGGACTTGACCGCCCGCACCGCGTCGCCGGCCGGTTCGCGCAGCTCGTCGCGCACCTCCTGGACGGCTTCGACGGCGGCCTGCTTCGCCGGCTCCAGCAGCTCCGGGTGCTCGCGCAGCTTGGCGCCGCCCTGCTCCTCGACCTTGCTGGTCGGCAGCAGCGCCGCCGCGAGAAGGCCGGCGCCGAACGCCATCAGGCCGGCGGCCAGAGGACTGCCCTGGGTCCGGCGACGCACCTGGGCGGGGGTCTGCTGGACGGCGTCGCCGATCTGGGCGGCGGTCTCCTTGGCGGTTTCGCCGAGCTGCTCGACGCCCTCGCCGGTCGCGGCGGCCGCCCGCTGCGCGGACGATCCGGTGTCGTGGACGGTGCCCATCACTCGCTCCCTGATTCCGGTGATCCTGTCCCGTGCGGCCTCGGCCTGGCGGTGCGCCACCCGGCCGGGGGCGACCTTGTCGGCCAGCCGGTCGACGTTGCGTGCGAGGTGCGCGCGGCGCGCCTCCACCTCACTCCTCAGCTCGTCGGGTGTCGCACCCATGCCGCGTCCTCCTTCAGGGTCTCCAGGGTCTGTTCGGGAGTGAGGCGTACGTCCTTCAGGCGCTTGCGCCCGGAGCGGTAGAGCACGGCGCCCACCACCGCCCACAGGGCGGTGACGATCAGCGCGGCCCACGCCAGGTTCATCGCGTTGCCGAGCGCGAAGACCAGGGTCAGGCTGGCGAGCACGAGCACCAGGTGGCCCGCGTACCCGGCCCCGGCGAGCATCCCGGACGCCTTCCCCGCCTTCACCGCCTCCTGCTTGACCTCCGCCTTCGCGAGGTCGATCTCGTCGCGCACCAGTCTGCTCAGATCGTCGGTGATCTCACTGATCAGATCGCCCAGTGACTGGTTCCCGGTTGCCGGCGGGGCCGCCGTCGCCCCGGTCGGGTACGGCGGCGGGCCCGGGGGCCCGCCGGTGGGAGCGGGGCCCGCCGCCGGAGCCTTGGCGGCCTGTTCGGAATAGGAGATCGCCATCGCTAGACCCCCTGCGCCGGCGGCCGCCGGCCGAAGGCCGGATCCTGGCCGTAGGCGGGTGTGACGTGGGGCGGCTGGGACTGGCCGTAGTCCTCGTACGGGCCCGGCGCGACGCCGCCGCCGGTGGGCAGCGGACTCGCCGGCGGATACCCGGGCGCGGGCGGCGCCGCCGGGCTCGGCGGTGTCACCGGGACGGGCGGCGGGTACTCCCGCCCACCGCGCCCTTCCCCGCCGGGGGCCGACGTGCTCCCGGCCGCCGCGACGCCCTTGCCCGTGCGGCCGAGGGCGAAGCCCGCGAGCGCGGCACCGGCCAGGAACACCCCGGGCCGACGGCGCGCGAAGTCCTGCACGTCCTCCAACAGGCCGTCGGGGCCGCGCCGTTCCAGCCGGTCGGCCACCTGGTGGCCGCCGTCGGCCAGTTGGCCCACCGCGGCGGTGGCCGCGGAGTCCGGCTTCCCGTGGTCGGCCATGTCCCGCAGCTCGTGGGCCAGCCGCCGCACGTTCTCCGCCAGTCGTCCGGTCTGCGCCCGGGCCTGTTCCTGTACCTGATCGCGAGCCTCGGCGAGCAGGTCACGCACCTGCGCACCCGCCTCGCCGACCACCTCCGATGCCTGGTCCTTGGCCGTACCCACGGCCTCGCCCACGTTGTCGGCCACCACCTGTGCACCACCGCCGGCCTTGTCCCGCACGCTGCGGACAGCGGCACCCGCCACTGTGGCGTCCTCTTCCTGGTTCGAACCCACCGGGCCCGTGTACTCGTTCAAGGCTCCTCCTCACGCATCGGTCGGATCGTCCTTGGGCCGCGCCTGCCCGGCATCGGGAGGTGTAACCGCGTTCGTCCGACCCGACCGGGCGGCGCCGGCGCGGGCCGCCCGGACCGGCGTGAACCGCGCACCGGTCGCACCCGGTGATGACCACGGTGGGTGCCCGGGCCGTTCGGCGGCTCCTTCGCCGGGCCGTTCGGCCGCGCCCGGGGTAGCGTGCTGCACGGGGAGAGGGCACCGGCACGAGGAGAGTCATGCCTGACGCCATCGTCATCGGCGCCGGCCCCAACGGGCTGGTGGCCGCCAACATCCTGGCCGACGCCGGCTGGCAGGTGGAAGTCCTGGAGAGCCAGTCGGAACCCGGCGGAGCCGTCCGCAGCGACCGGGGCGTGCATCCCGGCTACGTCCACGACGTGTTCAGCTCCTTCTACCCCCTGGCCGCCGCCTCCCCCGCCATCGGCGCGCTCGACCTGGGCGCCCACGGCCTGCGCTGGAGCCACGCGCCCACCGTGCTGGCCCATCCCCTGCCCGACGGGCGGTGCGCCACCCTGCACCGCGGGGTGACCGCCAACTGCGCCGGGCTGGAGAGCGCCTTCGGCGGAGCCGACGCCGAGGCGTGGCAGCGGCTCTCCCAGCTGTGGGAGGACCTCGACCCGCACCTCGTGAGGTCGCTGTTCACCCCCTTCCCCCCGGTCAGGGCGGGGGTCGCGATGGCCGCCCGGCTGCGGGCCGCGGACGGGCTCCGGACCCTGCGCTTCCTGACCCTCCCGGTACGGCGCCTGGCGCAGGAGGAGTTCACCGAACCCGGCGCCGGTCTCCTCCTCGCCGGCTGCGCCCTGCACGCCGACCTGCTGCCCGAGAGCGTCGGCAGCGCCGCGTTCGGCTGGCTGATGGCGATGCTCGGCCAGCAGGTCGGCTGGCCCGCCCCGGTGGGCGGCGCGGCCGCGCTCACGGCGGCGCTGGTGCGGCGGCTGGAGGCGTCGGGCGGAAGCGTGCACTGCGACGCCCGGGTGGTGGAGGTGGTGGTGCGCGGGGGCCGCGCGCTGGGCGTGCGCACCGCCGACGGCCAGTCCCACCGGGCCCGCCGTGCCGTCCTCGCGGACGTTCCGGCGCCGACCCTCTACGGCGCCCTGGTGGGGTGGGAGCACCTGCCGCCCCGGACGCGCGCGGATCTCCGGCGCTTCCAGTGGGACTTCTCCACGGTCAAGGTCGACTGGGCCCTCGAGGGCCCCATCCCCTGGACCGCGCCCGAGGCGGCCGCGGCCGGGACGGTGCACCTGGGCGCCGACCTCGACGAGTTGAGCGACTACGCGCTGCAGTTGAGCACGGGGCGGCTGCCGCGCCGCCCGTTCGCGCTCCTGGGGCAGATGACGACCACCGATCCCGGCAGGTCCCCCGCCGGCACCGAGTCCGCCTGGGCCTACACCCACGTCCCCCAGGTGATCAGGGACGACCTGGGGGACGCCGGCATTACCGGCCGCTGGGACACCCGCGAGACCGAGGCGATGGCGGAGCGGATCGAGGACCAGGTGGAACGGTTCGCCCCGGGCTTCAGGGACCGCATCGTCGCCCGGCGCGTGCTCACCCCGCCCCTCCTGGAGGAGCGCGATCCCAGCCTGGTAGGCGGCGCGATCAACGGCGGCACCACCGCGCCGCACCAGCAGTTGGTCTTCCGCCCGGTACCGGGCACCGGGCGCCCCGAGACGCCCGTGGCAGGGCTCTACCTGGCCTCGTCGTCCGCCCACCCGGGCGGTGGTGTCCACGGGGCCTGCGGGGCCAACGCCGCCCGCGCGGCGCTGCGCTCGCACCGGCTGCTGGCCGGTCGCGTGCTGGCACCTGGTCTGGCCGCGGCCCAGCGGCTGCTGTCGGGCCGCCGCGGACAGCACGAGTGAGGTTCTCCCTGCCGGGTGCTCCGCCCCGCCGGACCGGCGTTGGCGGGGCGCCGGACGCCCGGCATCGCGGGAGCAACGACAGCGCGGAGCCCGGCAGGTCCGGGACGAACGAAGGAGGAGTCGCATGGCACGGCGCCAGCAGTTCATCGAATGCCCACCGGAAGCGGTCTGGAGCGTCCTGTCCGACGGCCGCAACTACGCCGAGTGGGTGGTCGGGACCCGGGACATCGAGCACGCCGACGCCGACTGGCCGGCCGTCGGCACCCTGCTGCACTTCCGGGCCGGTATCGGGCCGCTCACCCTGGACGACCGTTGCGTGGTACGGATCTGCGAACCCGGCACCCGCCTGGAACTCGAGGCGAAGGCCGAGCCCTTCGGTGCCGCCCGCATCGCGTTCACCCTCGTCCCGTGGGGCGCCAACACCCTGGTATTCCTCGACGAACACCCCCTCACCGGCCCGGGAAGCCGGCTCCAGGGGCCGCCCAGCGAGCTGCTGCTGCACCTGCGCAACCGCCGGCTGCTGGGCAACCTGGCCCGCGTGGCGGTCCGGGAGCACCAGCAGACCGCCGGGGCGGCGCCGAACCACCACCCGGGGTGAGCACGCGCCGGCCCGGCCGGAACCGGACCGCGACGATCGGGACGGGACACGGCCGACGACACCCAGCGCGGGCTGCCGGAGTTGCCATCGGTCATACCTGCCACTGCAGTTCCGCGCCGCGCTGACCGGGCCGCCGCCCACGGGCCGCGCCACCGGCCGGACCGGTCGCACGGCGATCCCCGCTACCGGCGGCAGGGATCACGGGCGCGGGTGACGGCCCGCGGAGAGCCGGGCGGGGCCGGCTTCCCGGGGACCGTCGGAGCGGGCGCACCGGCGCCCGGAGCGGCGGCGTACGTGCCGTTCCCGTCGTCGTCGGTACCGGAGACGGTACGGACTCAGGGGTCCGCACCGGACGCCACCCGCGGCCCGGGGGCGCTTCGATACGAAGATCGCGGGTAGTCGACGCGCCGTCGGGCGCGGGTCCGGCCGGTCGCGCGGTCCGTCGAGGGGAGCGGCGGTCGAGAGGAGCGACGAAGGTGGGGGCGCGCCATGATGGGACATTCGCACGCGGTGAGCGGAGGGCTGCTGTTCGCGGCGGCGTCGGGCCATCTCCCCGTCGAACTGGTCGGACCCGGGTTCGGGCCCGCCGACCTCCTGATGGGCACCGTCCTGTGCGCCGGCGCCGCCCTCCTGCCCGACCTGGACCACCACGACAGCACGCTCGCCCACTTCCTCGGGCCGGTGTCCGGGGTGCTCTGCCGCGTGCTGGGCCGCGTCAGCGGGGGCCATCGCCACGCGACCCACTCGCTGCTGTTCGCGGCCCTCGCCGGCGCCGGTACCTGGGCCGGTATCGCCCATCTGGGCCGCGGCTTCGTCCTGGGCCTGACCTTCTGCCTGCTGGCGCTGGCCCTGCGGGCCCTGCACCTGCACCCGCCCGGCAACAGCCCGGCGACCTGGGCACTGCCCACCGGCCTGGCCGCCCTCGGAGCGGCCGGCCTGGACTCCTGGCTGCCGAACGCCCGGTACTGGCTGCCGTGCGCGGTGACCCTGGGCGTCCTGGCACACCTGCTCGGTGACTTCCTGACCAGGCGGGGCATCCCGCTGTTCTGGCCGTACGGACGGCGTTACGAGATACCGCTGATCAAGCGCACCGGAAACGGCGTCGAGACCAAGTTCCTCGCCCCCCTCATGACGATCGCGACCTTCGTCCTGCTCTGGTGCACGGTCTTCCCCGGAACCCTGCCGATCAGCTGAGCCGGGCGGCACCCCGCCACCCGCCCGGACGACGGCGCGCCCCCGGCGGGGCCGGCGGCGCCGACCGACGCCGCTCAGCCCTGCGGGAGGTCGATCTCGACCCAGACCGCCTTGCCGGGGCGGTCGGCCCGCGGGAGGTGCCCCCACCGGCTGGCCAGCAGCTCGACGGTGTGCAGGCCGTGCCCGCCGATGCGGGTCGGCTCGTGCGGCAACCGGGGCCGCGGCGGTTCGTCGGAGCCGTCCAGCACCTCGATCCGGAGGGTGCCGGCACTCGCGGACAGGACGAGCTGGTCCGGCCCGCCGGCGTGCTGGCAGGCGTTGGTGGCGAGCTCGGAGACGATGAGGAGGACGTCGTCGGCCCGGGCCTGCTGGTCCGGATCGGTGGTGGGCAGCCATCCCCAGTCCTCCAGCGCGGCCCGTGTCCGGTCGCGACAGCGTCCGACCGCACCTGCCGCACCGTCCAGGGTCAGCCTCCGGACCTGACCGGTGGGAGGCATCCCTGGCATCACCGACCGGCTCGCCGTCCGGTACTCACTGGCACTCATCTGTCCTCACTCCGACGACCGACCGGGACCGGGTGGCAACCGGCCTTTGCTTCCTCGTGTGCCCGCCGGTTCGCAGGAGACACCGGTGACGTGCACCGGGCCCCGCCGCCCCCCGGCGGCTGCCGCACGGTCCACGGGCCGCCCTCCGGCGCCCGGGTGTACCCGGCGTCATCGGGCGAGAGCCGAACCGAGGTCCGCGCGGATGTCGAACACGGTCTGCGCCCCGGTGAGCTCGAACACTCGGGCGACCGAGGACTGCAGGCCGGCCAGGACGAGGGTGAGGTGCGCGCGTTCCGCTTCGGCGCGGGTGTTGAGCAGCAGGTTGAGGCCGGTGGAGTCGCAGAACGACAAGCCGTGGCAGTCGACGACGACCCGCTCCCGGGCCTGTCCGATCGCCTCGTGGAGCTGCGTGCGCAGGAGCGCCACGCTGTCGTAGTCCAGCTCGCCGACCGGCGAGACGACCACCGCACCGTCCTCGGTTCGCAGATCGGCCCTGAGGCGCACGGTGTGCGAGTCCTCGCCGGGCTGCTGGGGGGCCGGTTCCGGCTCGGGGACGCCGTGGGGCATCGCTCTCCGTCCTCCTTCTGTCGAGTGGGGCCGTGTCTGCCCGTACGACGGTACGGCGGCATCCGACCGCAAGGTACGCCCTCCGGGCGGGACAGTCGAGCAGCACCACCCGAATGTGCAGGCAGTGTGAATATAGTGGGGCCTTTCCGCAAGGGGAGGCCTGATCCGGGTGAGGCTGGGCACGTGAGCCGCGTCGTACCCGATCACATGACCCCCAGCAGAGGAGAGGGCATGCCGACCGTCGTGTCCCGCCCTTCGACCACTGCCCGCACCGGCAGTTCTTCGACCGCCGCGACCGCACCGGTGGCGGACGGCGACGCGGTGACGTCCTCGGCCGACCTCGTCCGGGTGGCCGCGCGGCTGGGGATCGAGGCGGACCGATTGGCCGAGGTGTGCCCCGCCGACGCGCGCGAGCTGTCGAAGGCCCTGTTCGTCCGCCTGCGCGCGGCGGAGGAGGGCAGCGCCGAGTACTCCTACGTACGCGGCACCCTGATCGAACTGAACATGGCGCTGGTGAAGTTCGCGGCGAACCGGTTCACCCCCCGCAAGGAGCCGATCGAGGACATCGTCCAGGTCGGCACGATCGGTCTGATCAAGGCCGTCAACCGCTTCGACCCGTCGTTCGAGGTCGAGTTCTCCACGTTCGCGCTGCCGACCATCCGGGGCGAGATCAAGCGCTTCTTCCGCGACACCGGCTGGATGGTGCACGTCCCCCGCCGTCTGCAGGAGCTGCGGCTGACACTGGCCAAGACCAGCGACGCGATGGAGCAGCTGCTGGACCGCGTCCCCGCGCCCGCCGAGCTGGCCGCCGAGCTGGACCTGACCGAGGACGAGGTGCGCGAGGGCCTGATCGCCTCCCAGGCGCAGAGCGCGAGCTCCCTCGACGCCCCGGCCCTTGGGGCGGACGGGGCGGACGGCGGCGACCCGCTGGCGGACCGGGTCGCGCAGGAGGAGGGCGCCTACGAGCTCAGGCTCTGCCTGGAGACCCTCAAGCCGGCGATCGCCGCCCTGCCGGAGCGCGACCGCACCATACTCTCCCTGCGCTTCGGCGCCGAGCTGACCCAGGGCGAGATCGGCCGCCGGCTCGGCATCTCGCAGATGCACGTCTCCCGGCTGCTCAACCGCATCCTGGCCGGCCTGCGCGCCGAACTCCTGGCCGACGCCTGAGCGATGCTCCCGAGCCGTCGCGCCCTGGTGGTCACCCCCGGAGACCGCGCCGACCTGCTGATCGGCTCGCTGGCCGCGCACGCCGCCGGCGCCCCGCCGATCGCCGGCGTGCTG